>CAZKMS010000037.1:0-14164 GCA_964553805.1 uncultured Verrucomicrobiaceae bacterium | reverse complement strand
CAGCCTCAGCCTCAGCCTCAGCCTCAGCCTCAGCCTCAGCCTCAGCCTCAGCCTCGGCTTCCGCGCCAGCGCCCCCGCCTTCTTCCTGGCCTACCACGGCGCGCGGGAAATCGTGGACCTCTCCAGCCCCGCTGCTCCGGCGAGCGAAGAGCCCGCCGCTGAATCCTGAGCCACCGTGGCGCATTTCCTTCATTCCTCATTCTTCCACCTTGATCTTTCATATGAAATCCCTCCTACAAGCCGCCCTGCTCACCGCCCTCACCGCCAGCCTGTTCCCGCCTCCCGCTCAAGCGCAACCCTCCGGCACCGTGATGGCCTGGGGTTGGAACAAGAATCGCCAGACGAACGTACCGGCGGGTCTGAACGATGTCACCGCCGTCGCCGCGGGCGGCATGCACACGGTGGCGCTGAAAAGTGACGGCACGGTGGTGGCCTGGGGCGCCAATAAGTATGGCCAAAGCACGGTGCCGGAGCACTTGAGCGATGCGGAGTACGGGAGCGATGTCACCGCCATCGCCGCGGGTTACGAACACACGGTGGCGTTGTTAGGCGACGGCACGGTGGAGGGCTGGGGGGAGGACTTCTCTGGCCAGGCGACGGACGTGCCGGCGAATTTGAGCAATGCCATCGCCATCGCCGCGGGCGGCTGGCACACGGTGGCGTTGAGAAGCAATGGCACGGTGGCGGCTTGGGGGGACGGATCCTTTGGTCAGACGAGCGTGCCGGCGGGTTTGAACAATGTCAAAGCCATCTCCGCGGGCGGCTGGCACACGGTGGCGCTGAGAAACAATGGCACGGTGGTGGCCTGGGGAGACAATGACTATGGTCAGACGAGCGTGCCGGCAGGCTTGAGCGGCGTCATCGCCATCGCCGCGGGTTGGAGTTACACGGTGGCGCTGAAGAGCGACGGCACGGTGGTGGCTTGGGGAGACAATGACTATGGCCAGACGAGCGTGCCGGCAGGCTTGAGCGGCGTCATCGCCATCGCCGCGGGCGCGGTGAGTGATCACACGCTGGCGCTGAAAGGCGATGGCACGGTGGTGGCTTGGGGGGCTAATTGGGATGGCCAAACGGACATGCCAGCGGGCTTGGACGGCGTCATTGCCATCGCCGCGGGCGGCTCTCACACGGCGGTGGTCGGCCCGCCCCTGCGCACGCTTGTGCTGACTCCGGCGACGCGCACCGTGGGGCCGGCGGGAGGCAACCGTATGGTCAACGTGACGGCTTCGCGGGATTGGTCCTGGAGCCAGAGCGCAGGCAGCGAATGGCTGACCAGCAGCGAGGCCGCGAGCCAGAACGGCAGCCAGACCTTCAGCTACACCGTGGCGCCGAACCCCTCCACGGAGAGCCGCAGCGCGACGATCACGATGACCAGCGGCGCTCTCACCGCCACCCACGTCGTCACCCAGGCTGGCAGCGGCACGACAACGGTGGAACGCCTGCTCCTCATGCTCAAGCGCAGCGTGCCCGCCGCTCAAACGGCGACGCCGGACAAAGCGGGGACTTTGACTTTGAGCGCCGTGCCCGCCAAAAACGCCACCAAACTGAGCAAAGGTCCCGCGCTGCTGCAAACCAGCCAAGTACTGTCCGGCACCTCGGTGAAAGTGACCGCCACCGCCAAGAAGGGGCATGTGTTCAGCCATTGGAGCGGCCTGCCCGCCGGCGCGGTGGAGGCGGGCAACGTCGTCACCTTCACCATGCCTGACGAGGACGCGGACCTCACGGCTCACTTCATCGTCAATCCCTTCACCACGCCGGAACTGGAACCGGACGTGCCGAATCCCTTCGTCGCGCTCGGTGCCAAGCCAGTATTCCAGGGCTTGCTGCTGCCCGCCGCCGGAACCGTTCCAAGCAACGCCACGGCGGGCCATCTCACCAGCGCGCTGGTGGCGGCCAAGGGCAGTCTCAGCGGCAAGGTGTTCCTCGACGGCAAGGTCACGTCTTTCACCGGCGCTCTGCAAGGCGATGGCAGGGTGTGGTTCAAGGTGGGCAAAATCCTGTCGGACACCCTGCCGCTGCCGGACAAGGACAATGTGCGGAACAAAGCCTTGAGCGCGAACTGGTCAACGGACGGGCTGAGTGTCGAAGTCACCGCGCCCGGTGACGCCGTGAGCGAAGGGCTGGCGCAGCCCGCTCTTTACAGCAAGACGGTTCCCGCGCCCGCCGCCTTGCTCGACAGCAAAGGCAAGCAGGGCTACTTCACCCTGGCGCTGCCGACCCGCGAGCCCGCCAGTCCCGAAAACGCCGCCACCTACCCGCAAGGCACGGGCTATGCCACGCTGACTTTGGCGAAGGCGGGCACGTTGAAACTGGCGGGGATGCTGGCGGACGGCACAAAGATCAGCGCCAGCAGCTTCCTGGTGGCGGGTGCGAATGACAAGGCCGCCAGTCCGGTGTTTGTGGCGCTGCGCACGCCGGGCGGCAAGGCCAGCGAGAAGGACGGCAGCTTTTTGGGATATTTGGTGTTTGATGCCGTGGCTGACAGCGACGTGGGCGGCGCGGATTGGTGGTGGTTCCGCCCCGTGGCGAAGACGAAGACGGAGAAATTGCAGGCGTATCGCGCGGGCTGGCCGGAGGGGATCATGATCGATCCGGTGGGGGCTTTGTATGACTCCGCCAAACCGGCGAAAACGGCGCTCGGCCTGGGCGCGGTGGACACCGCCAGCGGCAACGCGGTGCTGGAGTTTGAGGCAGGCAAGCTGACCGCGCTGGCGCTGGTGACGGCGTTCAACATTGATGGCAACAAGGTAGTGAAGCTGGACAAGGCGGACAAGAGTTTCACGCTGAGCGTGGTAGCGAAGACGGGGTTAATCAAAGGCACGTTCACGCCGGACTGGAGCAGTCCGGCCAAGAAGCTGCCCGCCTTCCAGGGTGTGCTGTTGCAAAAGGGCGGCAACAAAGGCGGCTGGGGCTTCTTCCTGAGCAACGCGGCAGGCGATCTCGATCCTGAAAGCGGCAGCGTGACGCTGGGCGCGCCGGCACCGTAGCTCAGAGTCTATCCGGCAAATAGCCAGGGAAACACGGAAAAAAGATTGCCACACAGAGAAACAGAGGACGCGGAGAACAGATTTTCAATAACATCCTCGGCGCTCTCTGTGACTCCTGTGCTTAAATCAGCTCATGAAACATTATCCTCTGCTCCTTGCTTTGGCCACGCTGGCTTTTGTCCTTGGCGTTAGGGTGCAGCCGGACCGCCAAACCGTTTTTAGCCGGGAAGATCACGACTCCAGGCGGGATGCCGGCGCGGTCCAAACACAGGGCGTAGCGCTTGCTCCCCTGCCGCAACGAAGCGGGTCTGAAAACGGCGTGATCCAACCGCTGCCGGTTGCTCCGCCGCAAAGTCCGCCGTCTGAGCCGCCGCCGGCCGCCGTCGCGAGCCCGGAAACCGTCGCCAAACCGCAACCGGTCGATCCAGTCCGCGGTCGGGAGGAAGCCCGGCCTTTGTTCGAGCTGGCGGCGGAACAAGCTCTGGCGCCGCTGGCCGAGACTGACCTGCAGGTGCGGCGCAGCATCCTCAGCCGCGGCGCCATCCGCGTGGACTGGAACGCGCTGGCGGCGGTCAAAGAGGAAGTCCAAAACCGCGGCTCCGGTGCGCTGGAAATCGCCACCAAGGAGAAAGGACGGCTCACGGCAAAGATCGAACGTGTGATCCCAAACTGGGGCGGCGGCTACTCGCTGTCCGGGCAGCTTGACGGGTATCCGGAGGGAACTTTCATGGCCACCGCGCATGGGGACGTCCTCGTCGCGAGCATCCGGACCGGGGAGGGCGACTTCGATGTCGTGCTGAACCGGGACGGGACACAGGAAATACGTCATGTGGATATTTCCATGCTGCCGGGCTGCGCCGGAGCACCTGCGCCTCCGGCCGCGGCGAAAGCGCAAAATCGCGCGTTCCCAGCAGCCTCTCCGCCTGATGTCGCGGAGGAGCCAATCATGGAAGAAGGTCCTCAAGCCGCCTCTGATGGTGATATGACGGTGATCGACGTGATGGTGGTCTATACCGCCTCCGCACGCGGCAAGCTTGGCGGCACCAGCGGCACGATTGCCTCCATCAACCAATCCATCAATGGGGCGAATCAGGCTTTCAGTGCTTCGCAAATCTCCGCTTCATTCCGGCTGGCTCACGCGGAAGAAATTAGCTACACGGAGACGTCGGACGTCTTGACTGATTTGTTTCGGCTTGCGTACGAGGACGAAGAGTACTACCTGGAGGGGGTGCATGCCCTCCGCAATGCCTATGGCGCGGATTTGGTCAGCCTCTGGACGGGGCGCAATTACGGGGGTATTGGTATGATGCCGGGGCAGTTGTCAACTGCTAACGAAAGGATCGCTTTCAACGTCTGCGGTGTCGCTTCCAGTGTCACCAACATGAGCCTGTTGTTTACCCACGAATGCGGACACAACCTGGGATGCAACCACGACTTGGCGAACTCTGGCGGGCCGGGGCTTTTCCCCTATTCCTACGGATGGAGCTGGACCGGCAGCAACGGTGTCCGGTATCGGTGTGTGATGGCTTACGAGTCCGGCCAGCAGACGCTCCGGTTTTCCAATCCCAATGTCAATCACGCTGGCGTCCCCAGTGGAACCAGCACGGCGGACAATGCCCGCACGATCAACAACTCGAAGGAAACCGTAGCGGGTTTCCGGGACGACCGCTTCATCAGCCCGGGCCGCCGTACCGTACCGGCGGCGGGAGGCGGCTTCAGTTTTGCTGTGACCAACTTGGGCGGCTGGGCCTGGCACCAAAGCGCGGGCAGCGATTGGGTGAGCAGCGCCGAACCGGCGAGCCAGAATGGCAACCAGACCTTCAGCTACACGGTGGCGGCCAATCCGAGCACCACACCGCGGAGTGCCAAGATCACTGTGACCGGCGGTTCCATCGTCTCCACTCACACCATCCTCCAGGATGGCGCGGATCATGGGGGCAGCATTGCCACCGCCACCCTCATCGAGCCAGATTCCACCACCGCCGGCAAAATCGAGACTGCCGGTGACGAGGATTACTTCCGCATCGACGTCGCCGGGCGCGGCGTTTTGACGGTGGGCACCACTGGTTCCACGGACACCATGGGCTATTTGCTGGATGCCGCTGGCGCCCAACTGGCCGCTGATGATGATGGCGGCGAGTACGGGAACTTCCAAATCAGCCACGCCGTGGCCACGGGAACGTACTACGTGCGGGTCAGGGCTTACGCCAATGAGACCGGAGCGTATCAACTGGTGTCCAGCTTCGCGCCATTCGGAGCGTTGGCCGTTTATCCCGCGGACCGGAGCGCGCCGGCAGCGGGCGGCGGCCATAGCTTCAGTGTGGCCGCCTTGGCCGGCTGGTCCTGGAGCCTGAGCGGGGGAGATGGCTGGGTGACCAGCGCCGAGCCGGTCAACCAGAGCGGCGACCAGACCTTCAGCTACACGCTGGCCGCCAACCTCAGCACGGTGTCCCGGACCGCGACGATCACGGTGACTGACGGCGCCCTCACCGCCACCCACACCGTCACTCAGGATGGAGCCGACCATGGCAACAGCATCGCCACCGCCACCCTCATCGATCAAGACTCCACCACCGCCGGCAGCATCGAGACCGCCGGTGACAACGACTACTTCCGCATCAACGTCACCGGGCGTGGCATTTTGACGGTGGGCACCGCGGGCTCCACGGACACCATGGGGTATTTGCTGGATGCTGCCGGCGCTCAACTGGCCGCGGATGATGACGGCGGGGACTATTACAACTTCCAAATCAGCCACGCCGTGACCGCGGGAACGTATTACGTGCGGGTCAGGGCCTACGATATTGACACCGGAGCGTACCAACTGGTGTCCAGCTTCGAGCCCGCCACTCCGGTGCTCACTCTCATACGCGTGGTTCCGGAGGCGGTCTTTTCCACGCCAGACCGCGCGGGCACTTTGGGGCTGGCAGCCTCACCCGCCAAGAATGCCGGCAAACTCACCAAAGGTCCCGGTCCGCAGACTGCCACCGTGAAGCCCGGTACGTTGGTGAAAGTGACTGCCATCGCCAAGACCGGGCATCTTTTCAGCCATTGGGAAGGACTGCCGTCCGGCGCGCTGGCGGCCGGCAACGTCGCCGGTTTCGTCATGCCGAATGAAGACGTACCGGACCTCACCGCTGTCTTCACCGCCAATCCTTTTGCCGCTTCCGGCTCCAAACTGGCGCTGCGGAGCCTGCTGCTGCCTGATTTGGCCACCGCCCCCGGCAACGCCACCGTGGGCCTGCTCACCGGCACACTGGTGGCCGCCAAGGGCAGCCTCAGCGGCAAGGTATTCATGGATGGCAAAACCACGTCCTTCACCGCCGTGGCGCAAGGCGACGGCAGCGTGTGGTTTAAGGCGGGCAAGAGCCTCCGCGACAGCTTGCCGCTTCAGGACAACACGGTGGCGGACAAGACCCTGTCCATGACTTGGTCGGAAGCCGGTCTGCAAGCCGCGGTCACCGCACCCGGAGACGCCGTGAGCGCGGGTCTGGTTCAGCCGGCCCTCTACAGCAACAAAGCCGGCTCCTATGCCCCGGGGGCGCTGCTGAACCGCTCCAACGGCAGGCAAGGGCACTTCACCCTGGCGCTGCCTGCCAAAGTACAGTCGCCGCCGAAAGACCCTGCCGCCTATCCGCAAGGCATGGGTTACGCCAGGCTCACGCTGGCGCGGGCCGGCACGCTGAAGCTGGCCGGGGCGCTGGCGGACGGCACGAAGATCACCGCCAGCAGCTTCCTGGTGGTGGGGGATGAAAGTCCGATCTTCATCCAACTGACCACGCCGGGAGCCAAGGCCGGCGTGAAAGGCGGCAGCTTCCTGGGGACGCTGGTGTTTGATACGACTGACGAGAACAACGATGTGAGGAGCGGGGGCTTTTCCTGGTTCCGTCCGCTGGCGGTGACGGCAGGGGGCAAGGCGCAGGCGTATCGGGCAGGCTGGCCGGAGGGCATCCTGCTGGACGCGGTGGGCGCGCTGTATCACGCAGCCATGCCGGTGCAAACGGCGCTGGGTTTGGGGGACGTGGATACGACTGACAGCAACGCGGCGCTGGTGTTCGTGGAGGGCAAGCTGGACCCGGACGTGGTGGTGACGGCGTTCAACATGGATGGGAACAAGGTGGTGAAGTTGGACAAAAAGGACAAGAGCTTCACGCTGAGCGTGGCGGCGAAGACGGGTCTCATCAAAGGCACATTCACCCCGAACTGGCTCAGCCCCGCCAGCAAGCTGCCGGCCTTCCAAGGCGTGCTGCTGCAAAAGGGCGGCAACGCGGGCGGCTGGGGTTTTTTCTTGAGCAACGCGGCGAGAGATCTCGATTCCGAGAGCGGGCGGGTAACGCTGGGCGCGCCGTAGCTCGCACAGTCCGCCTGCTCTACAACGACAACACCGCAGAGGCAGGCGGGGGGGCGCAGGGAAGGGTTTTCGGAATCGCCCTCCCCCTGCGTTCATCCAACCCCGGCGGCGCCTCCTTTTTCAATCGGCTCCCTCGGGCCGCCGCCCCCCCTTTCAGGCGCCAGCCCTGCGTTTCTCCGGATGCGAATGGCGGTTTTTCTTGCCGCCCGCCGCCGCCGCCTGCTAGTCTGCGCGTTAAATCCCGACCATGATTGAACTGGAAGTTTACGCCAAAGGATTGCGCTCGACCAACTACCTGCTGGAGCTTCGCAGCCAGATGGATCTCCTGCCCAAGGTGCGCTACAAAATCGATGTGCGTCACGACTTGGTGTACTTCGAGATCGACAACCCGCAGGACGTTTCCCTGCGGCAGCTGCACGCCCTGTTCACCGACATCGGCCTGAATCCGCGCTTCGTCGGGCAAATCCCGGAAAGCCTGCGTGCCAGCGACGACACCACCCGGCTGGTCTGAAATGCCCATGACCCGCCGCCATCTCCTGCAAACCGGCGCCGCGCTCAGCGGCAGCCTCCTGGCCCGTCCTCTGCGTGCCGACGCCTCCATTCCGGATGCCTTGGCCGGACGCCTCTACAAGACCCTCAAAATCGGCATGATCAAAGTCGAGGGCGGCCTCTTGGAAAAGTTTCAAGCCGCCAAGGACGCGGGGTTTCAAGGCGTCGAACTCAACGCGCCGGGGTATGACATCGCCGAGACGCGCGCCGCCATCGCGGCCACCGGTTTGCCCGTGGACGGCACCGTCTGCTCCAGCCATTGGAAAATCCGCCACACCAGTCCGGACGCCGCCACCCGCGCGCAGGCGCTGGCAGATTTGAAGCAAGCCCTGCGCGACACCCGCGCCGTCGGCGGGCACACCGTGCTGCTCGTGGCCGGCAAGGGCGAGGATGGCCCGGAATCAGAGATCTGGCCGCGCTCGGTCGAGAACATCGCCCAGGCCGTCCCGCTGGCCGCCGAACTCGGCGTCGCCATCGTCATCGAGAACGTCTGGAACCAGTTCTGCTACGACCACGACGGCGGCGCGGACCAGACCGCGGACAAATTCGTCCGCTACGTCGATGCGTTCAACTCGCCCTGGGTCGGCATGCAGTTCGACATCGGCAACCACTGGAAGTACGGCAGCATGGGCGGCTGGATTCGCCAGCTCGGCAAACGCGTCATCAAGCTCGATGTCAAAGGCTTCTCCCGCGCGGAGGGCAAGTTCACCCCCATCGGCCAGGGCGACATCGATTACGCCGACGTGCGCAAAGCGCTGCATGAGATCAATTACCACGGCTGGCTCGCCGCCGAAGTCGCCGGCGGTGATCTCGCTTATCTCAAAGGCGTGGCGGCCGAGATGGACGCGGCGTTCGGTCTTTAAAGATGCGCCTTCAACCCGCCGCCGCCCGCCACCTTGTCTGCGCGGCCTGAAGGCATTGACGCCTGAAGCGGAAGTGCTGGCGCAATTGGGCACCTACAAGAGCGGGACCGCGTGAGGCTGTATCTGTCAATTATTTGCATCCTGATCCCGTTTATGCGAGGAGGCTTCACGCAAAGCACGGCGCAGATGGCGCATTTCCGCCTTGAAATCCTCCTTGCTGGAGACCGTCTCCTGCACTTGCTCCTCCAGTGCCTTGCGGAAGCGGCCGCGCAGCCGGTGCAAGGCCACTTTGATCGCACCCGGGCTCATTTGCATCCTGGCGGCCCACTGCTCGTAATCCGCCGCCTCCAGGCTTCTCACCAAGCCGTGCTGCAAAAAGCGGAACAAATCGCCCCTGCCACCGGCCTCATACTCGGCGCGCAGTTGCTCGCGCGCGTGGTGGACGATCTCCAGCGCCCACAGGCGGTCGAAGACGGCTGTGTTGGCCTCCTCCTGGTTTTCCATGATAGAGGAGTCCAGCGGCACGAACACCATGTTCGCGCCGCGTTTTGCAGCCCGGCTTTTGGCCAGCGCATCCCAAAGAAAAAACTTCAAGTCCTGCGTCAGAAACGCGCGAAAACGACCGCGCGTTGGGTCCGCGCGGTGCAGGTATTCCCGTGCCAGCAGGCTCGCTAAGTACTCTTGAGTCAGATCCTCCGTGTCCTCCGCCGCCACGCCGTGCAGGCTGAAAAAGCCGCGCACCGGCTGCCAGTACTTCCGGCACAGCTCATCGAGCGCCACCCGCGCCTTCTCGTCCCCCTTCCGCACCGCGAGCACCAGACTCCAGCGCGTCGTCGGAAACACATCTTGGTTGTTGGAGGAAATTTCGCCCATCAATTCTTGAGTAAGAAAGCAGATGAAAGCGCTCGCAACAATTTTTTGCTCCCGGCGAGGGACCATGCAACTGTAACTTTGACGCCGGCAACCCATAGATAAAAAGCAAAGGAACTTTGTCCGTGCATGCCTGACCAGAAGCCCAACGAAGATATCGCCGACGACGAGCCTTCTCTCGGCGAGTTGGGCCGCGCGCTTTTTGGCGAAGACAGCGGCCCGGCCCGGCAGCCGGGGCGCTTCTGGCAGCCCCCTGCCCCCGATGCATTGCAAAAGCTCCTGCCGCAATATGAGATCCTCGACATGCTCGGACGCGGCGGCATGGGCGCCGTTTATCTCGCCAGCCAGACCGCCCTCGACCGCCTCGTCGCCATCAAAATCCTCTCCGCCGAGCTGGATGCCCGGGACCCGGGGTTCAGCCAGCGCTTCAAAAACGAAGCCCGCGCCATGGCCAAGCTCAGCCACCCTGGCATCGTCGCCATCCATGATTTCGGCGAGACCGCCACTGGCCTGCATTACATCGTCATGGAATTCGTCGAGGGCGCCAACGTGCAGCAGATGATCACTGCCAGCCGCCGCCTGCACACCGGGCACGCCACGGCCATCGCCGCCCACGTCTGTGACGCGCTCCACTACGCCCACGAGCAGGGCATCATTCATCGCGACATCAAGCCCGCCAACATCATCGTCGGCTACGATGGCGTCGTGAAAGTGGCTGATTTCGGCCTCGCCAAACTCAGCAAGAGCGATGAAATCCTCGGCATTACCCGCACCGGCACGACCCTCGGCACCCCCCATTACATCGCCCCGGAGTCCCTCATCCTCGGCGCGCAGAGCGACCGCCGCGCGGACATCTACGCCCTCGGTGTCATGCTCTACCACATGCTCACCGGCAAGCTGCCTCAGGGCCTCTTCGAGCTGCCCTCCATCCAGGTGCCCGGCCTCGACCCCCGCCTCGATGCCATCATCGCCCGGGCCATGCGTGAGAATCCCGAGCTGCGCTACCCCACCGCCGCTGGCCTGCGCGCCGACCTCGACAGCATTCTCACCCAGACCGTGCCCCAGTCCGGTCCCGAAGCCGCCCTTCCCGGCGAAGCCCGCCCGCAGCGGCCCGGCGGCCGTCCCGACCGCCCTCCCCAACCGCCGGTCATCACACAGGCAGGGAAAAAGCGTTCGCCCCTGCCGTGGGTGGTCGCGGCCGTGCTGGCCCTGGCGGGCGTGGCGGCTTGGTTTTACTCGGAGCGCTCAGCCTCCCCGCCGGGCGTAGCGCCCGCCGCGCTCACAGCCGGGACGGCTCTCACACAACACCTACCGTCCAATGCCGGCCTGACCCGCGCCACCAAAGAACAACCCTTCGTTAACAGCCTCGGCATGAAGTTCGTGCCTGTGCCGGGCACACGGGTGCTTTTCTCCATCTATGAGACGCGCTATAAAGACTACGCTGCCTATGCCGCGGAAAATTCCTCCTGGGTTAACGAGCGATGGAAAAACCAGACTTACAAAGCAGAGAAACCGTACCCGACTCCCGACACGTATCCGTCTTTCGACAGCTTCATCGACACCGAGCGTGCGGAAGAGCATCCGGTGACCAGCGTAAACTGGGAGGATGCGATGCGTTTTTGCGACTGGCTCACCCGCAGGGAGCGGGAGGCAGGCATCCTCACCGGGCAGGACGAGTACCGCCTGCCCACTGACGCGGAATGGAGCTATGCCGTGGGCATTGGAGACCGGGAGCAGGCAGGCGCACTTCCAAGAGACAAGGCCAAGCTCCCGCACCTGCAGGAGGTCTATCCCTGGGGTGGCGCCTTCCCTCCCGGGCCGGACGACGGCAATTTCCGCGATCGTGCGGCCCTGCGCTATGGCGTACCCACTACCATTTCCCCCGTCCCTAAATCCGGCCCCGACCCCGCCAAGTATTTCGCTCACGACGATGGATATCCCTTCATCGCCCCGGTGGGCAGCTTCAAACCCAACCCCCTTGGTCTGTATGACATGGGTGGCAATGTCAACGAATGGTGCCAGGATTTGTTTAATCCTGACATCCCGAGTAGTACGAGACTCCATATCAGACGCGGTAGTTCATTCAGAACCTGGGCGGCCGATGGCCTCCGTTCATCTTATCGTGTTGGAGCAAAAACGACTGAGCGCATGCCGGGTACCGGCTTCCGCGTCGTCCTGGGACCGCCCGCTGAGTAGCACCGTCCGTGCATGTCCGATCCAAAGCCCAACGAAAATCCCGCCGACACCGAGCCCACTCTCGGTGAGCTGGGGCGCGCGCTTTTTGGCGACGACACCGACGCCCCCCGCCTGCCTGGAAAGGCCTGGCTGGCGTTCTCTCCCGACGAGATCCAGCAACTCCTGCCGCAGTATGAGATCCTCAACCTGCTCGGCTGCGGCGGCATGGGCGTCGTCTATCTCGCCAGCCAAGCCGCGCTCGACCGCCTCGTCGCCATCAAAATCCTCTCCACCGAGCTGGATGCCCGGGACTCCGGTTTCAGCCAGCGCTTCAAAAACGAAGCCCGCGCCATGGCCAAGCTCAGCCACCCCGGCATCGTCGCCATCCATAACTTCGGCGAGACCGCCACCGGCCTGTACTACATCGTCATGGAGTTCGTCGAGGGCGCCAATTTGCAGCAGATGATCGCTGCCAACCGCCGCCTCCACACCGGGCACGCCCTCGCCATTGCCGCCCATGTCTGCGACGCCCTCCACTACGCCCACGAGCAGGGCATCATCCATCGTGACATCAAGCCCGCCAACATCATCGTCGGCTACGACGGCGCCGTGAAAGTGGCGGACTTCGGCCTCGCCAAACTCAGCAAGGGCGATGGAGCCCTCGGCATTACCCGCACCGGCACGACCCTCGGCACCCCCCATTACATCGCCCCGGAGTCCCTCATCCTCGGCGCGCAGAGCGACCGCCGCGCGGACATCTACGCCCTCGGTGTCATGCTCTACCACATGCTCACCGGCAAGCTGCCTCAGGGCCTCTTCGAGCTGCCCTCCATCCAGGTGCCCGGCCTCGACCCCCGCCTCGATGCCATCATCGCCCGCGCCATGCGCGAGGATCCCGAGCTGCGCTACCCCACCGCCGCTGCCATGCGTGCCGACCTCGACGGCATCCTCACCCAACCCGTGCCCCAGTCCGGTCCCGAAGCCGCCCTTCCTGGCGAAGCCCGCCCGCAGCGGCCCGGTGATTGTCCCGGCCGCCCTCCTCAACCACCGGTCAGCCCACAGCCAGGGAAAAAGCGTTCGCCCCTGCCGTGGGTAGCCGCGGTCGTGCTGGCGCTGGCCGGTGTGGCAGCTTGGTTTTACTTGGAGCGTGTCGCCTCCGCGCCGGGCGGGACGCCCGCTGCACACACAGCCGGGACGGCTGTGCTACAGCCCGCCAGTGCCACCAAAGAGCAGCCCTTCATCAACTCCCTCGGCATGAAGTTCGTGCCCGTGCCGGGCACCAGGGTGCTTTTCTCCATCTATGAGACGCGCTATAAAGACTACGCTGCCTACGCCGCGGAAAATCCCCCCTGGATTGACGAGCTATGGCAAGACCAGACTTACAGAGCAGAGAGACCGTCCTCGACTCCCGACACGTACCCGTCTTTCGACAGCTTCACCGTCACCGAACGCGCGGAAGAGCATCCGGTGACCCGCGTGAGCTGGGAGGATGCGGTGCGTTTTTGCGAGTGGCTCACCCGCAGGGAGCGGGAAACAGGCATCCTCACCGGGCAGGACGAATACCGCCTGCCCACTGACTCGGAATGGAGCCACGCCGTGGGCATTGGAGACCAAGAGAAGGCAGGCGCGCTTCCAAGAGACAATAACAAGCTCCCGCACCTGCATGAGGTCTATCCCTGGGGTGGGGCCTTCCCTCCCGGGCCGGATGACGGCAATTACGCCGATCGTTCGGCCGTGCGCTATGGCGTAGGCGGTCCCGACCCCGCCAACTATCTCGATCACGACGACGGTTATCCCTTCATCGCTCCAGTGGGCAGCTTCAAATCCAACCCCCTTGGTCTGTACGACATGGATGGCAATGTCTCCGAATGGGTCCAGGATTGGTTTAATCCTGACTTCCCAGATGTACTCCATCTCATACGCGGTGGTTCATTCAGAACCGGGATGGCCAAAAGCCTCCGTTCATCTTATCGTTCTGGAATATTTGAGAGCAAGATGTTTGCCGGCTTCCGCGTCGTCCTGGGACCGCCCACTGAGTAGCGCAGCCCGTCCTGGCTGTGTGGGTTCATCCGGGAAGGTGGTGTGAAACAGGCAGGGTGAGGCGGTGCATCGGCAGCTTGGATGCAGCGGCGTGAACAAGGAACGGCGCTTGCCGAAGCGCCGGTCAAGGAATGGCACTTGCCAACGTGCCAGGACAGGTGGGAATGCCCGGCATGGCAAGCCCGCCTCCTGGAACCGGAGGCTTGGCAAGCCTCCTTCCTTGGACTGCGCGCAGCCCTGCTGGCAAGGCACGGGGAGGCGGCGACAAATCTGGTAGCCCGA
Organism: uncultured Verrucomicrobiaceae bacterium; assembly: GCA_964553805.1. Lineage (GTDB taxonomy): Bacteria > Verrucomicrobiota > Verrucomicrobiia > Verrucomicrobiales > Verrucomicrobiaceae > JAGRPD01. The sequence goes on along the minus strand of CAZKMS010000037.1, from coordinate 47 downwards.
CTTCGCGGATTCGACCTGATTTTTGACAATTTTCGGCCATTTATGAC
>CAZKMS010000036.1:0-37949 GCA_964553805.1 uncultured Verrucomicrobiaceae bacterium | reverse complement strand
AGTGGACGTGTTGAGCCCTGAAAATCCAAGGCCAGAAGATCGAAATAGGGGCTTATGTCAGCGCCATTCGGGTCAGGACGGCATTCTCGCGGAGCATCGGAATGCCTGGACTATGGATTCCGCTTGAACCGTTGGCAATGCTGTTTTCGGTCCTGACTCATTTTCCAATCTGCCCCGGCATGACCCTCCATCGCGGCCAATTTCCCGGATGAATCCAAGTTTTTGCGCGCCTTCGGCAAAGGCCGTCCGCGGCCTCACTGCCGCAAATCCAGCGTGAACGGGAACTCGCGCAGACGGTCGATCGGCGCGGGATCGAAAGCGCCTTGCGTGTGGCCGTGAGTGAAGAAGCGGTTCAGGCGGCGGGCTTCCGCCTCGTAGGCGTTGACCGGGAAGGTGTCATAACTGCGGCCGCCAGGATGCACCACGTGATAGGTGCAGCCGCCCAGCGAGCGTTTGTTCCAGCGATCCACGATATCGAGCACCAGCGGGCTGTGAATGCCAATGGTGGGTTGCAGGCAATTTGGCGGCTGCCAGGCACGGTAGCGAATGCCGGCGACGTATTCGCCAACGATGCCGGTGGGATGCAACGGCACGGTGCGGCCGTTGCAGGTGACGCTGAAGCGGTCGCCGATGAGGCCCTGCGTTTTGATCTGCACGCGCTCGAGCGAGCTGTCCACAAAACGCACCGTGCCGCCGGGCTGGCCATCCTCACCCAGCACATGCCAGGGCTCCAGGGCGGTGCGGACTTCGAGGTGGATGCCGCGTTGTTTGACCTCGCCAATGGGGGGGAAGCGGAACTCGAAGTGCGGAGCGAACCAGCCGGTCTGCATCAGGTAACCGGCGCCGGTCATGTCTTCGATCACGTCCTCAAGGTCCTGCCAGACGAAATGCGGAAGCAGGAAACGATCATGCAGCTCCGTGCCCCAGCGCACCAGCCCCTCCCGATAAGGCTGCTGCCAGAAACGGGCGATGGCGGCGCGCAGCAGCAGGTGCTGGGCCAGGCTCATCTCCGCATGCGGCGGCATTTCAAAGCTGCGCAGCTCGACCAGACCGAGGCGGCCGGTCGGGCCATCGGGAGAAAACAATTTGTCGATGCAAAACTCGGTGCGGTGGGTGTTGCCGGTGACATCGACCAGCAGGTTGCGGAAGAGGCGATCCACCAGCCAGGGTGGCACATCGCCGTATTCCGGGATCTGTTTGAAGGCCAGCTCCAGTTCGTAAAGCACGTCGTTGCGCGCTTCGTCAACACGCGGCGCCTGCGAGGTCGGGCCGATGAACAGGCCGCTGAACAGGTAGGACAGTGCGGGGTGATTGTGCCAGTAAGCGACCAGCGAACGCAGCACATCCGGACGGCGCAGAAACGGACTGTCTGAGGGAAGCTCGCCACCGACCACGATGTGGTTGCCGCCGCCGGTGCCGGTGTGGCGGCCGTCGAGCATGAATTTTTCCGTGCCGAGCCGGGTCTGCCGCGCCTCCTCGTAAAGGGTCGTGGTGGTGTGGACCAGCTCACGCCAGGAGGCGGCGGGCTGCAAGTTCACCTCAATCACGCCCGGGTCGGGCGTCACCTTGATGACGCGAATGCGCGGATCGAAGGGCGGCGGCTCGCCCTCGAGAATGACCGGCATTTTCAGCGCGGCGGCGGTGTCTTCGATGGCGCTGGCGAGATCCAGGAAATCCTCGATGTGGCTGACGGGCGGCATGAAAATATGAACCCGCCCCTGGCGCGCCTCGACGCACAAGGCGGTGCGGCTGAGCCAGCCTGCGGACTCGCCAGTGGACGGCGGGCGCGTGCTGCGGCGGAGACTCTCCGAATCCTCGGCCGGTGGTTTGTCCGGGCGTTTTTCCGGCTCGCCCTGGCCACCACGACGGGCGCCCATGAGATGAAGCGCTTCATCGAAGCTGCGAGGATCGATTTGCGCAGGGTCCATGCCCGCCAGCCAATCCGCAAACGATTGAATGACGGGCTGGCGCGACTTGGAGCGGTCCGGCAGCGCCGGCCAATCCTGGTGCGGATCAGGCGGATGAATCCAGGGGAAGTCGGACTCGGAAACCCAGGGCAGTGAATCCAGTGGCAGACGATAACCCATCGGCGAGTCTCCCGGGATGAGATGCATGCGCTCATCCTTGAAGAACCAGGGGCCGGACTGCCAGCGCAGCTCATGGCCGACCCAGTCGCGCTTCAAGGGCAGCGCATAGCCAATGGCTTGGTCAAGCCCCTGGCTGAACACCTTGGCCAGGCGGGCGCGCTCCAGCGGGTCCTTCAAATTGGACTCAAAGGGATCCACGTTGGCCGGCAGGCGGCGCTCCTTCCACAGGTAATAGAAGGCGTCCTCGTAACCGGTTTGCAGCCACTTGCCGTCCACTTCCAGCGCAGCCGCAAGCGCGAGGGCAAAGCGGTGCGCGTCCGCGCTGGTGTGACCGTAGTCGATGCGCTCATCGGCGATGAGATCCTGGTTGCGCCACAGCGGTTTGCCGTCTTTGCGCCAGTAGCAGGCAAGAGCGAAGCGCGGCAACTGCTCGCCGGGATACCATTTGCCCTGGCCGTAAAACAGCAGACCGCCGGGGGCAAAGGCCTTCTGCAGGCGCTTCAAGAGTTCGCTGGAAAGTTTGCGTTTGTTCGGCCCGATGGCGTCGGTGTTCCACTCGTCGCCTTCCATGTCATCAATGGACACAAAGGTGGGCTCACCACCCATGGTCAGCCGCACATCGCCGTCTTTGAGGTCCTGGTCGATGAGGTCGCCGAGCGCGAGAATGTCGTTCCATTGCTCGCTCGTGTACGGCTTGGTGACACGAGGCGATTCGTAAATGCGAGTGACCTCCATGTGGAAGTCGAACTCGCAATCGGCTTTGCTGACGAGGCCGGTGATGGGCGCGGCCGATTGCGGATCCGGGGTGCAGGCCACCGGCAGGTGACCTTCCCCAGCGAGCAAACCCGATGTCGGGTCAAGCCCGAGCCAGCCGGCGCCAGGCAAATACACCTCACACCACGCGTGCAAATCGGTGAAGTCCGTTTCAGCTCCAGAAGGCCCGTCGAGACTTTTCACGTCGGGCTTGAGCTGGATGAGGTAGCCCGAGACAAAACGCGCGGCGAGACCCAGGTGGCGCATCACTTGGCAGAGCAGCCAGGCCGAGTCACGGCAGGAGCCGGACCCGAGGTCAAGCGTTTCCTCCGGCGTCTGCACCCCCGGCTCCATGCGGATGGTGTAGCTGACGTCCTTCCAGATCTGCTGATTCAGCGCCACCAGGAAGTCGATCGTGCGCGGGCGTGGATCGTTGCCGGTCGCGCCGGTCAGCACATGCGTGTCTGGAAGCGTGCCGCCGGCACTGTGAGCGATCTCTGAATGCACCCCGGGAACGGCAGGCAGCAAACCAGCGGCTTGCTTGCCCAGGTACTGCTGGCGAAGGCCGCGCAAGTATTCGCCCAGTTGCGAGCTCAGCGGCAGCTTGCGATGATAAGGCTCCAGTTCATGCGCCAAGACAGGATCGTAGCGGAAAGGAAAATGCTCTGCCTGTGGTTCCAGGAAGAAATCGAAGGGATTGAACACCGCCATTTCCGCCACCAGATCCACCTCCACACAGAACTCGCGCGCCGGATTCGGAAACACCAACCGCGCGAGGTAGTTCGATTGCGGATCCTGCTGCCAGTTGATGAAGTGGTCCTCTGGCGTCACCCGCAACGAGTAACTCAGCACCGGCGTGCGACAGTGCGGAGCCGGGCGCAATCGCACCACATGAGGAGACAGCGTGACAGGCCGGTCATAACGATAACGCGTGACGTGTCGAAGGGCGACGTGGATGGACATGATTTGCAGCGACTGTCGTAATTCTAAAGCAGCCCTTGTGCCAAAGCGAGAACTGGCAGCAAATTTGGCTTAATCTGATTCGGACCTTTCAACGCGGGACACCCAACAAGCATCTTGCTTTGAGCCCCGCGCGCACTCACACTACCAGCTCCCAACCTTCCCGCTTCTCGAATCATGCGCGCCCTGCTCCTTGTCTCCCTGCTGTCCCTGCCCCTCGCCGCCGCCGAATGGACCATCGAAACCGTCGCCGGCACGGGCAAGCAAGGCCACAGCGGCGATGGCGGCCCCGCCACTCAAGCTGACCTCGATAATCCCTTCGGCGTCGTACGCGGGCCCGACGGCGCGCTTTACTACTGTGAGTACACCGGCCACCGCATTCGCAAAATCACGCCGGACGGCATCATCCACACCCTCGCGGGCACCGGCCAGGCCGGCTTCAGCGGCGACGGCGGCCCTGCCACCAAAGCGACTTTCAACAAACCGCACGAAATCCGCTTCGACAAGGCCGGTGACCTCTTTGTCGTGGACATGGTCAACAACGCCGTGCGGAAAATCGACATGAAGAGCGGCGTCATCAGCACCGTCGCCGGCACCGGCCAAGCCGGTTACTCCGGCGATGGCGGCCCCGCCACCCAGGCGACGCTGTCACAGCCCCACAGCATTCAGTTTGGCCCGGATGGCAACCTCTACATCTGCGACATCAAAAACAACGTCATCCGCCTGCTCGACATGAAGAGCGGACACATCTCCACCTTCGCCGGCACCGGCAAACCCGGCGACACACCCGACGCTGCGCCAATCGAAGGCGCGCCCCTGCGCGGCCCGCGCTCCTTGGATTTTGACCAGGATGGCAACCTCTGGCTCGCCACGCGCGAGGGCAACCAGGTCTTCAAGTTCGACCTCAAAGCCAACACCATCCATCACGTCGCCGGCACCGGTAAAAAAGGCTTCACCGGCCACGGCGGCCCCGCAAAAAACGCCACGCTCAGCGGTCCCAAAGGCATCGCCATCGACAGCGAAGGCAACGTCTGGCTGGCTGACACCGAAAGCCACAGCGTGCGCATGATCGACCTGAAAAAGGGCACGCTCGAACTGATGGCGGGCACCGGGAAAAAGGGTGACGGGCCGGATGGCGACCCGCTCAAGTGCGAGCTGGCGCGGCTGCACGGCATCTACGTCGATGCGGACGGCGGCATCTACATCGGCGACAGCGAAGCGCACAAAGTGCGTGTGCTGCGCCGCAAGTGAGGCTGGCCGGGCATGCTCATCAGCAGCAACCAGAATCCGCAGATCAAAGCTGCGTGCCGGGTGCGCGACGGCCACGAGCCGGGGATGGTGTTTTTGGAGGGTGCGCGTTTGGTGCGCGACAGCCTGGGTTCTGAACTGCTGCCCCAACGCTGCTTCCATGTTCCTGAACCGGCAGAAGACATCTCCACACTGCTCCCCGCTCTGGCGGCGCGCGGGGTGCAACTTTTCCCGGTCACGCCGGCGGTCTTGAAGTCCCTGAGTGACACTGTCAGCCCCCAAGGCATCGTGCTGCTGGCGCAGCGCCCGCCGCAAAGCGCGGAGGCCTTTTGGAAAAAACTGCCCACCGAGCCGCTCGTGGTGGTGCTGGACCGGGTGCAGGATCCGGGCAATCTCGGCACCATCCTGCGCACGGCGGAGGCCGCTGGCGCCGATGCGCTGCTGACGCTCGCTGGCAGCGCGGATGTCTTTTCACCGAAGGTGCTGCGCGCCTCAATGGGTTCCGCCCTGCGCCTGCCGGTGCTCGCCGGCATCAGTCGCCAAGACCTGGTCGCCGCCGTGCGTCAATCAAGCTGGCGCATGCTGGCTGCCAGCGGCAACGGCGGCGGCAGCCATCGCGATGTCGATTGGCGTGGTCCCTTGCTCGTGGTTTTGGGCAACGAAGGCTCCGGTGTCGAGCCAGATTTGCTGGCCGCCTGCCAGGAGCGCGTCCGCATTCCGATCCGTTCCACGGTGGAGTCGCTCAATGTCGCCACCGCTGCCGCCGTGCTGCTGTTTGAAGCGGCTCATCAACGAGCCAGCCGCGGCTGAGCGGCTCACTCAACCCTCCCGCTGCTCCAGCCAGCTCTCGCCAGCGTCAACCAAAACAAAATCACTCGCATCCTGCCGCAGCAGGTGACCTGTCAAAGCCAGGATGCCGCACTCCCCCTGCGGCTCGGGCAGGTCCGGCTGCTGAGCGCGCAACATGGACCACTCCAGGCGCAGGTATTCGGCGCAGACGTTGGCAAGTCCGAGTTGAAACAGCACGCCTGCGGCTGCCCAGACACAGACCAAATGGGGCGGGCAGCGCTCCTCCTCGATCGCGGCGCGGTGCTTGCCCAGCACTTCCTGAAAAGCGGCACGCCGGGTGTCCCGCAGCAACTGGCGCGCTGCCTCGTGACTGTGCGCCCGCTCTTGCCCGGGCAGGAGGTTTTCCAAACGCCGCGCCACTTCGCTCAGGCGCCGCGTGCGCCCTTCCTGCGCCGCCTGCCAGGCCTCCCGCAACGCCGGACCGAGCACCGGCAAAAACCATTCCCGGCTAAAACGCTCCCAAGCCTCCAGCACCGACGCCTCATCGCGCAACGCCACCGCTCGCGCGGGTCCCAAACGCGCGCGAATGCCGCCCAGCAGCCAGTTCACCCAGTCCAGCCCGCGCGACCAGTCCAGCAGCGCCTGCCCCTCGCTCTCATTGAGCGCCAGGACCGTAATGGAACGGGCGGCGCTCATGCGGCGGAATGGCCTGCAAAGACGTCTGTTGTGGCTTGCTTGTCGGACATGACAAAACCACTATCAGCACGAATCCGGCCCAGTGGCCAACGTTAAAGTTTCAATGGCTGACGCTTCCACTCTTGACAAAACCCCGCGCTATCTCTGCCAGCGCTGCGGCAATTGCTGCCGCTGGCCGGGTGATGTGCGTCTGGAGGACGGCGAAGCCGCTGCCATCGCCCGTTTCCTGGGCGTGCCGGAGGACGAGTTCATTCAAACCAGCACCCGGCTCAACGCCAACCGAACCGGCCTCTCCATCATCGACAAACCGAACGGTGAATGCCTGTTCCTCGACGGTCTCAACACCTGCCTGATTCAGCCCGTCAAACCCGCGCAATGCGGCGGTTTTCCCAACGACTGGAACTTCCCCGGCTGGCGGCAAATGTGCGAGGCGATTGAAGTTTAAGGCTCCTTGACCCAAACCTCGTGCTGCCCTCCCGAGTCGCCAGTCCACACCCAGCGCGCGCTGACACCCGCGCGCACCGCCACCCCCCTGCCCCGCTCCGGTCCGAGCACGCAGAGCGCGGTCGCCAGCGCGTCGCTGGTGGTGGCGTCGGCGGCGATGACGCTGCAAGCAAGTCTCCGGGTCAAACCCAAACCGGTGCGCGGGTCGATGATGTGCGAGTAACGCTGACCGTCGATCTCCATGAACTGATGCAGATCGCCTGAGGTGGACACCGCCTGGCGGGCCAGCTTCAAGGTGACGGCATTATCTTCGTCTTTCTCCAGGCCCGTGCGCAGCGTCACCGGCCAGCCCTTTTCGCCTGGGGGCGGCTCACCAGCGGCGGTGTCCCCGCCCGCCTGCACCAGCGCCCGTTCAAAACCGCTCTCCTCCAGCACCCGCAGGATCTGATCTGCCGCATGCCCTTTGGCAATGCCACCGAAGTCGAGCAGCAACCCCGGAGTCGTCACCGTGATCGTTCGTTTTGACGCATCGAGCACCACCGCGCGCCAGCCCGATCCAGCCAGCTCATTCTGCAGACGCTCCGGCGGCGGCAATTTGCCGCGATGACGACTGCTGCGCCACAGCCGGGTCAAGCGACCGCAGGCGGGATCGAACGTGCCCTCCGTCAATGCCGCCAGCTCCAAAGCCCGGCCGGTGAGCGCGAACAACTCCGCGCTGGCCGGCCAGGGTTTTGGCGCGGCGGCGGCGAGGCGGTTGATCTCGGAGTTCGGTTCGTAGTCGGAGAAGACGGCGTTGAGCGCCGCCAGCCGCGCAAAAGCCGCCGCCACCGCCTGCCCCGCTTCGGGCTTTTTTTCCGCCTCCGCGTAAAGCGCGATGCGGAAGGTGGTGCCCATGCCGGGGCCGGTGAAGTCCAGGCGGATGGGTTCGGCGATGAGGGAGAGCGCAGAGAGGAATAGTGGCGCAACCATCTTGGTTGCGCTTTTCCTGGCACCGGCAAGCTGGAAGCTTGCCCCACTATTCCCGCGCCACGCCGTTGTTCCAGGCCGCATGCATCTCCTCCACGGTCGGGATTTCGAGCGGGCGGACGATGCGGAAACCGAGCCAGGTGGCGTCCGTCAGATACCAGATGCTCTTCGGCAATTGGGGATCCTGCTGCTTCCAATTCGGGTCCGAGGCCCGGCGCGCCGCGCTGCGCAGCGCGTCCGGATCATCGTCGTAATGACCGCCGCGCGCCACATGCGGATACGGCGCGGTGGAGCGGACCCAATCATTGCTGAGCACACCGTTTGCCGCCTTGGCGGCCCAGGTGGTGTAGCGGTCCTTCGCATACTGGTCGAGCGTCCACTCGCAGACGTTGCCATAGATGTCGAACAAGCCCCAGGGATTCGCCTTTTTCTTGCCCACCTGCGAGTATTGGAAGTTCTCCGCGTTGTCGAAAAACCAGGCATACTCCTCAAGCTGCGCCGGATCATCGCCAAAGAAATAGGCGGTCTTGCTGCCGGCGCGCGCGGCGTATTCCCACTCCGCCTCCGTCGGCAGGCGGTAGAAATGGCCGGTCTGCGCGCTCAACCACTGACAGTATTTGTTGGCCGCGTGCTGCGTCATGCAGATGGCCGGGAAACCGTTGCGGCCCATGCCGAAATCCATCGGCTGGTAAGGCGGTGTTGGCTGGGAGATGAGGTCCTCCGGCTTGTCGGCCGGCGACCACGTCTTGCGCGAGCCGTCCTTGTTGCGGCCTTCGCTGGTGAGCATGAAGGGTTCATACTCATCCCAGGTGACTTCGTGCTTGCCCATCCAGAAGGGTTTGATCTGCACCTCAATCTGCGGCCCCTCGTCATCACGACGATCCGCCTCGCTCGCGGGACTGCCGATCGTGGCCTTGCCTCCCGGGATCACCACCATGGCGTAGGGCGCTCCCGTCTTCGGGATGCTGGCTTCGTAAGGCTTCATCTCCGCCTCCGCTTTTTCCTGCGAGGTGGCGACGATGTGCGCGTGAATTTTGCGCACCAGGTCAAGCGTGTCCGGATTGTTGGTGTCCCCGGCGGCTTTTTCCTTGGCCTCCAGGTTGATGCCTTCCGGCCACACCGCGCCCTGCTCGATCCAGGCTTTCAGCAGATTGATCTCATCCTTCTTCAGCGGCCCGCCGCTTTTGGCGGGCGGCATCAGCTCATCGTCATCCGGGTCGAGCGCCGTGAGGGCGAAAAGGCCGCTTTTGGCCGCCTGAAACGGCACGATATTCGGCGCGTTGTCACCGCTTTCGAACGCCTCTTTCTTCGTGCTCAAAATCCAGTCGCCCTTGTCCTTCTCCGGGTTGTGGCAGGTGACACAGTTCTGCTCCAGGATCGGCTGGATGTGCTTCTCAAAGCTGATGCGCGGGGTCTGCTCCAAGGTGACGCCGGCCGGCCAGTCCGCCCCCTCCTCGATCCACTGCTTGATGACCGCGACCTGAGCCGCATCGAGCAGCCCTTCCTTCTCCGGCGGCATCACCATGTCGTCATCGGCGGGCAAAATGAGCGTGGTGTAAATCGCGCTTTTGGTTGGGTCTTTCGGTGTCAGCCCGGGGCCGTTTTCGTTGCCTTTGGCCGCGTCCTCCAACGTGTGCAGACGGAAGTCGCCCTTGTCTTTCTCAGTGCCGTGGCAGTGCACGCAGGCTGCCTCAAGGATGGGTTTGACCTGGCTGGCGAAATCGATTTTCCCGGCGGCAGGCGCGGCGGTGGCGGCCAGCAGCAAGCCGAGCAAAACAGAGGGGGAGGGCGTGGTTTTGGGCATGGTTCGAAGGGCGGGCAAAGACAGGGCGGAGCGGCAGTAAACGCACCCGCCAGGGAAATTCAAGCAGCGGACTGCCGTCGTGCTCAATGGTGGCAGCCGCAGCCGGTGCCACAGCCGCCAGAGCCGAAGACCTCCTCATGCGTCGGCACGCGGCCGCGCTCCAGAGTCTTGGTGACGAAGCCGTTGACGAAGTTGGCCACGTTTTGCAGCACGTCTTGCGCCTCTTGGAAAGCCTGGATGCCAGGGTGGGCGTCCGATTGATCGCGCAAATCCTCAAAGCGCTCGACTTCAGCGTCATCCACCTCGCCACCGGAGTGATGAATTTGGTGCAGCTTGTTGCCCAGGGTCATCATTTCCCGATACAAACCCACCGCGTCCTCGTCCGCCAAAAACGCCTCGGCTTGCTCGCGGGCCGACTGAATTTCAGCCGCGCCGGCAATGGCGGCGCAGAGTTCGTTGAGTTGTGTCTCGACGGTGGCGGGGATGGAACTGGACATGCCGGAGGGTAGGCTGCGGCGCGGCTTTGAAAAGTTCAAATTTCCCGCCTCAGCGCATGCCCACCGCCGACCGGAAATCCGGATGCCGCAGCTCGTCCGCCGTCAACATGTAGGGGAAAAGTTCGAAGGGCGCCACACTGTCCTGCCGGCGCACCGTCGCCCAGAGCGAGTCCTGGTTCAGCTCCCGCACGACGAACTCGAACGAGCGCCGCGGCTTCAAGGTGCTCAAATCCTGCCGCTGGTGCCGGACATAAGCAGGATGCAAGATGACGATGCGCTTCTCCCGGTAGCTGCCGGACTTGACCTTGAGCACCTTGTAAAGCCCCGCGACCATCAGCTCGCCATACGGCGCAAACGCCTGCGGGTCCGGGATCGGCGTCAGCTTTTCCAAACGCACCCGCACGATGAGTTCGCCCGGGTCGTCCTCAATCGGGATCGCCCGCCGAATTTCGACGACAGGATCACGGCGCTCAATCCGCTGGCGGCCCAAATCCTGCGCCAGCAGCCGGAAACAATCCCGCCCCCAGGCAAAGGCCTCGTCCCCCCAGAAATGCATCAAGTCGTCCGACTGCGCCTTGTAGGGAAAGCGGGTGATGAGCCGGCTGTCGATGACCCGCCCCGTCGGCTCCACCTCCGCGTGAATCGCGTCAAACACCGCCTGCTGAACCTCCGCGCTGGCACTGCCCGTCTGCGGCGGCGCCACCCAGTAGAAGTGCTTGACGCCCGGCGCGCTGGCGGCCAGCCACTGCCGCAGCGGAGCGATGTAGGAGATCATCTGCGCGCGGCATTTCTCCGGATCCGACTGGCCGGACTTGAAGAAGTCGAAGAAGTTGTTGCCGCTCTGCATGACCAGGATGTCCGGCTCAATCTCGCGCACCAGGTCTTCGATCTTCGGCACCCGGTGCGTGCCCGGTTTGTTCCCGGCAGGAATGCCGTAAATGTCCCGCTCGACCTCAATGCCACCCGGCTCGCCAGTCGATTCGATGCGCAAGTAACCGCAATGCGTGCTCGCCGAGGCGTAGGGCGCGCGTTTCATCCAGCTCAGCGGATTGCTGCCGCAGGCGGCAAAGGTGTGCACCCGCTCAACGCCCGGACAGGCGCGAAAACAGGCGTCGAGTTCATCCGCAAAGCCGTTCAACCCCATTGAGTCGCACAGAATGAGCACGCGAAGCCCCCTCTTGGCCGGTTCAGTCAGGCAACGCGCCCCCGCCTCACGAGCGATCGCCGGCGCCTCCACCGCGGCGTCGGCGGCCTTCGTCCCACCCGGCACGCTCAAAAGCAGCGCCAGCAAAGCCAGGCCAATGAGGCCGGGACAGCAACGTCCGCGCCGGAGCGCGCGGTGACGGGCATTCGAAAAGCGTGTGCTGTTGCTGATAAAGGATCGAGCGTTTGGGGGGTTTGCGCGAGCGCGCTTCCAAAGTCGTCCCAATCCTACGCAGGTCAAAGCCAGACTTTTATGACCTTTTTCTTTTCCCACCATTTTCATTTTGGGGAGCGCACGCGCCGGCGCGTGCCGTTCCCGGCGCCCCCGCCGGGAACCCCTCCCGCACCGGTGTTCAAGACCCCGGTTCGTTGTCCCGGAGCTGATGGCCCTCGCCGGCAATGGCCAGGCTCAGCCCGCGAGTTTCATTGGCAATGACCCGGCAGCCGGATGTCTCCTTGCCCAATTCCACTGCCGGCTCCTCGCAACGGGTGAGATGGTTGTGCTCGATGACCAAGCCGCTGGTTTTGCCTGCCGCCCGCACACCGGCGCCGCCCAAGTCCATGAACAGACAACCGGCCACGCGTCCGCCGTGAACCGACTCAAACATCAGCCCCAAACCCTGGTGATGCTCGAAAAGGCAGCGATCAAACTCCACCCGCGGCTCGTTATCCCCTCCAACGCCACTCACCCGCACCAATGGCTGCCCGCTAAAATCCACCACGCTCCCGCGCGTGGTAAACGTGATTTTCGCCACCCGCAGTTTTTCCACCTCGCCCTCCACCACGAGCAGCGGAAACGCCTCCGCGCCGTCCGCAACCGGCAGCAGCCAGGTCTCCTCCGCCTCAAGCCCCACCAGCCGCAGGTTTTTCGCATCTTTGATGACGAGCGGCCGCCGCAACCAGTGCCGCCCCGGTGGCAGCACCACTTCCCCGCCTCCAGCCTTGATGGCGTCATCGATGAATTTCTGAATCTCTTCGCCGGAAAAGCCCTCGCCCCGCGCCTGCGCCGCGGCCAGAAAACAAAAGATAAGCAGACAATGAAGTGCTGTTTTCATGATTCAGACGGAATGGCGCTCAAGGATACGGAGAACGTGACGCGAACGGTCAGCCTTTCTTGCTGGACCCGGCCTCGACTTTCTTGCCGGCCACGGTTTTGCCGCAGCCAGGCTGCTTGAGCAGCAGAAAGTCCGCCGACGCCTCGCCAGTTTTGCCTTTGGCAAAATCACGCCTGATTCAGCGTGCGATTGCCAGCTTTATTGTCTTTTCGATAAAAGAGGTGGCCGCTGCCTGCCGTTGCGGTCATGCTCTCCGACCCGGCACTGGCCTGTGGTGGTTTGTCCAACGCGTGTTTTTTGAATCCTGATGAAGTCCCTCGTTTACGCCCTGCTTTCTCTCGTTTTCGTTGTCACTCCGCTCGCCGCGCAGGAGCGCCCGAACATTGTCTGGATCGTCTCCGAGGACAATTCCATCCACTACCTGAAACACTTCTTCCCGGGCGGCGCTGAAACACCCGCCATCGAATCCCTGGCCGCTCAGGGCCTGACCTTTGACCATGCGTTTTCCACCGCCCCGGTCTGCTCCGTGGCGCGCACCACCCTCATCACCGGCTGTTACGCGCCGCGCATCGGCGCCCAGTTCCACCGCCGCCAGACCGAAGCCGCCCTGCCCGAGGACCTGCGCATGTTCCCATTCTACCTGCGGGAAGCCGGCTACCACACCACCAACAACACCAAAAAAGATTACAACGCCATCGAAGGCGAAGGCGTTTGGGACGCCTCCTCCGGCGCCGCGTCCTGGCGAGACCGCAAAGATCCCGCGCAGCCTTTTTTCCATTTCGAATCGCACAGCGAATCCCACGAAAGCAGCCTTCATTTCGACGCAGCCACCCACGGCAGTTACCAGCCCGGGCACGATCCGGCCAGGGTTGCCCTCGCGCCCCAGCATCCTGACACCCCGCTCTTTCGCCACACCCACGCGCGCTACCTCGACCGCATCCAGGTCATCGACGGCATCGTCGCGGACACGGTGAAAAAACTGGAGGAGGACGGCCTGCTGGAGAGCACCTTCATCTTTTACTTCGGCGACCACGGCGGCGTGCTGCCGCGCGGCAAGGGCTACCTCTACGATGGCGGCCTGCACGTGCCGCTGGTGGTGCGTGTGCCGGAAAAATTCCGCCACCTGGTCGAAGGCTTTCCCATCGGCGGTCGCGCACCCGGTTTCGTTAGTTTCATCGACTTCGGACCCACCGTGCTCAATCTCGCCGGCCTGCCGCCCGCCGATGGCGTGGACGGCCGTGCTTTCCTTGGCGCCGGCGTTTCGCTGGAGGAGGTCAACACGCGTGACGAAGCCTATGGCTACGCCGACCGCATGGACGAAAAATACGACTTCGTGCGCTCCCTGCGCAAAGGCAAATACCACTACATGCGCTGCTTCCAGTCCTGGCTGCCGGACGGCCTGCAGAACAACTACCGCTACATCAGCCTCGCTTACCAGGAATGGCGGACGCTGAACGGGCAGGGCAAGCTCGACGGCCCTCCACGCGCCTTCTTTGAGCCGCGCCCGGCGGAGTTGCTCTTCGATTGCGAGGCCGACCCGCACAACGTTCACAACCTCGCCAGCGATCCCGGCCACGAGTCCGTGCTGCATGACTTGCGCCGCCAGCTTGGCAGCCACCTGCGCATCCTGCCCGATCTCAGCTTTTACCCCGAGAGCCACCTCGTGCGCGCGGCATTGCCTGATGCCGCCGCTTTTGGCCAGGAACATCAGGCGGAGATTCAAACGCTGGCGGACATCGCCGACTACGCGCTGATGCCCTTTGAAGAAGCGCAGCCGCGCCTGAAATTCCTGCTCGGTTCGTCCAACCCCTGGCAGCGTTATTGGGCAGCCATGGTCTGCACGGCCTTTGGAAGAGAGGCCGCCAGCCTCGCCGACACCGCCAAACCCTTGCTGGAGGACGAGGAACCCGCCGTGCGGCTGCGCGCGATCGAGTTTCTCGGACTCGCCGGCGCCATCGAACCGCAACCGGCTCTGGCTGAACTCGTCAACAGCACCGGCGACGCCGTCTTCGCCACCGAGGTGCTGAACAGCGTGGTTTGGTTCCGCGATCACTTCAACGGCGCTCATCCCGCTCCCCGCGAGAGCTTCCAGCCGAAGGTCGATGGCGACGGTGTCACCCGCCGCCTCAATTACCTGGCAGGCACTCCCTATCCGGAGAAAAGCGGCAGGAAAAACGGCAAAGGCAAAAAGAAATAGCCCCGGTTTGTCCTTCTTCCGCGCGTGGAGACCACTTTAATCTTGCCCGCGAGCCAAACGCCGTTGGATACTGAACACGACTCATCCCGAAAACCATGTCACGCAAACTCAGCCACATCGCTCCCGATTGGTGGGACTACACCACGCTCGACTCCGATCTCATCAACGACGCCGCCCGCCTCACTGAGCGCGACCTGCGCCAGCTCAGCCGGCCCGGTTTCAAGATCGTCATGTATGACACCCTGGAGGATTTTTACCTCGCCGAAGCCCTCGAATACATCCACGCCTGGCAGCAATCCACCGACGACAACCCCGCCGGCATCTGCGGCCCCATCGGCCCCACCGAGCAGCTTCCTCTCGTCGCCCGCCTTGTCACCGAACTGGGCATCTCCCTCAAAAGCTCGCACTTCTGGGGCATGGACGAGTGGTATGATCCCGACACCAGAAAAGAAGTCTCCATCGAGCATCCCCTCTCCTTCGAGAAGGCCGACCGCGAACTCTGCTTCAATCGCATCCCGAAACGTCTGGTGATGCCCGACAGCCAGATGCATTTCCCCAAGGCGGACGTCACGGACTACAGCAAAAGCTGGACTTCAGGCGTGCGCTGCATCGTCATGCAGGGCGGCCAGGGCGACATCAAGCACTGGGCCTTCAACGACCCGCTCAAACGCGCCGGCAAACACAAAAACGAGCCGCCCGCACCCGCCGAATACCGCAAGCTCGCCACCCGCATCGTCGAGCTGCACCCGGTCACGCTCTCCCAGAACGCCCGCACCTCCGGCGGCGGCAACATCACCATGGTCCCAAAGATGGCCATCACCGTCGGCCCCAAGGAAACCTGGATGGCGGAGAAAGTCTCCATCTGGCAGGCCGGCCAGCACGACAACCCGCTCGGCCAGCGCCTCACCGCACTGATGATCTCCAAACGCCTCGCCGACAGCGCCGTGCCCATGTCCCTGCTGGCGGACCACCCCAACGTGCAGTTCAATTACTACCGCGGCGGCCTCGGCTCCTGCGCGGTCGAGATGCACTGACCGCCGTTATTTTTGAGCCGGCGAGCCACCGGCCGCATCGACGCTGTCCAAACCTCCCAGCGCCCGCAGCAGCGCGTGCTGCGCCTTGTTGTGGCCGGCCACGGCATTGACGCGATCGCGCTTGGCGCGGGTCAATTCCTCGCGCGCCAGCAGGTACTCCAGCACCACGCCGATTTGGCTGGCCTGGCGCTCCTGGGCCAAGCGGGCCATTTCCTCCGCGGTGCCCACTGCCTCATCGCAGAGTTGAATCTGGTCCTTCGCCGATCTCACCCGCGACTGGGCTTCGACCACCTCGCGGCCAATCGCGGCACGCACCTGCTTGCCTTGCAACTCCGCGCTCTGCAGTTGCGCCCCGGCAATGCGGCGGCGCTGCCGGTCAAACAAACCGCCCGGTCCGATCTTCCAGCCCAGGCCGGCAAAAAACTGCTGCTGGTCGCCGAAGTTCCCCCAATCACCCGCGTAACCGCCCCCCAACCCACCACCAATGTATCCCGCCTGCAAGCTCGGCAGCAGCGGCGCCACCCGGCTGCGCTTTTCCTCCGTCATCGCCGCCACGCTCGCCGCATCCGCCGCCGCCACCTCAGTCCGGCCCGTCAAGGCCTGCTCCACCAAGGCGCTGCTGGCGGCCGGTTTCACCAGTGTCACCGGCACCAAATCCGCCTTGGCCGGGCGCAACGGCGTCTCCGGCGCCAAACGCAGCGTCTCCGCCAGCGCCGCCGCCCGCAGGTCGCGGGTTTCCTGCCCCTGCCGCACCAGCAAGCGCGCGCGGCTGATCTGCGTCTGCGCGCGCAGCAAATCGGCTTTGAACGCCGTGCCCGCCGTGACCGCGCCCTGCAGTTGCTTGGCATAGTCCGCGACCACACTCAGATCGTCCTCAATCACCGCCACATCCGCCTCCGCTGCCAGCAGATCATAATAACGCTCCACAGCCTCCAGCACAATGTCCTGGCGCGCCGCCTCGGCCAGTTGCTCCGCCGCCAGCGCGCGCTGCTTTGCCACCAATGCCTGATAGTAAAGATCACCCGGCGACCAGTCCACCATCACCGCGCCGCCAACGGTGTATTGCTGCTTGCGCGCGTCAAACACCGCGCCGCCAATGTCCTGCACGCGCCCCTCATGACCGCGATACGCGGCTCCAACGGTGAGCGCCGGCCAGAAACGCTGCCAAGCCTGCTTTGACTCGGCAATCGCCTGCTCATGCTGGACGCGCGCCAGCTCGATCTCGTCGTTGTTGGCTCCCGCCAGCCGCATCACCGTGCTGATGCTGAGATAAGAGGGTTCTGCACGCGCGGTCGCCGCGAGAACTATTAGAGCGAAAACAAATCTCATGGCTTGGCGAGGGTGACAGGTTGTTTGTCCGTCAGCGCGACGGCTCCGGGCAGCAAGATGACATCCCCGGGTTTCAACTCGGGCACTTCGACGTTCACACCGTCGTTGAAACCGGGTTTGACGGCGGTTTTCACCGCCTTGCCGTCCACATGCTTGAACACAAAGCTGTTCGTCTTCTCCTTCACCAGTCCGGCGAGAGGAATGATCGTGGTGTTGTCATGCTGCTCGACTGCGATGCGTGCGGTGGCGAACATGCCGGGGCGGAGCTTGCCATCCTCGTTTTTGAAATCGGCCTCGATGAGCATCGTGCGTGTCGATGGATCGAGTGCGCCGGTGATGCGGCTGACTGTGCCTTTGATCGTGGCGCCGTTGAGCGCATCCACCCCGGCCTCAACCTGCAGGCCGTTTTTGAGGAAGGAGGTCTCGGTCTCGATCACAGGCACCTGAAGGCGCAGCGTGCTGGTGTCGGTAATTTGCAGCAATGTCTCGCCTCCCGCGGCGGCGAAGGCACCCGGATCGACGCGACGATCGGTGATGATGCCGGCGAAGGGCGCTTTGATGTGGGCGAGATCGATCAGCGCATTCGTGCGCTCCATTCCCGCCTTGGCAATGGCCAGCTTTGCCTCCGCGTCATCGACGGCTTGCGGCAGAATGAGGTCCGGCGACTTCGCGCGGGCTTCGTGCAGGCGTTTCACCTCGATCTCAGCCGCCGCGACCTCGGCGCGATGACGAATCAAATCGGCCTGAAGCTCGGGCACCTCGATTTCAATAAGCTGCTGGCCTGCGGCGACGGCATCGCCCTTATCGACGCTGACTTTTTGAATGTAACCGGCCACGCGCGCCTTGATCTCGACCTGCTGCCACGGCGCAAAACTCGCGGGAAGCGTGATCCAGCGATGAATGGCGCCCTTCCGCGGCTTGGTGGCCGGAAGTTCGAGGGCGAGGGCGCTCGTGGTGATGAGGCAGAGTGCAAACAAGGATTTCATGAGTTTGGAAAAGATTCAGTGGGCTTCAAACAGCGCGCTTTGCTCGTCATCGGGGTCGAGCGAGGCGGAGGTGGCCTTCGTGCTGGCGAGAAGGGCGAACACGGCGGGAAGAACGAACAGCGTGGCCACGGTGGCGAGCGCGAGACCACCGACGACCGCGCGTCCGAGCGGCGCGGTCTGTCCCGCGCCGAGGGCGAGCGGCATCATGCCAGCGATCATCGCGAAGCTGGTCATCAGAATCGGCCGCAGACGACTGACCGCACCCTCAATGGCGGCGGCGCGGCGGTCGCCTCGCGTGGCGATTCGGGAGCGATCAGCGAAGGTCACGAGTAGAATCGCATTCGCCACGGCCACACCGACCGCCATGATCGCGCCCATGGCGGATTGAATGTTGATCGTGGTGCCGGTGAAGAACAGCGCCAGCACCACGCCGGCGATGACCGCAGGCATCGTGGAGATGACGATGATGGCGAGGCGCAGCGACTGGAAATTCGCGCAGAGCAGCAGGAAGATCACAATGATAGCGATCACGAGGCCGCTGCTGAAGCCCTCGTAGAGCTGATTGAACGGCACCACCTGGCCGCGCAGGTCCACTTTGGTTTTGCCATCGGGTGCGGGACCCACCTCTTCGAGGGCCTTGCGCACGGCTTTGATGGCGCTGCCGAAGTCAATGTCATGAATGTTCGCGGTGATGCTGGCGATGCGCACCATGTTGTAGCGCTCATAGGTGCCCACGGCGGTGCCGTGCTCGAGCTTCGCAACGGTGCGCAGCAGCACGGTGCCGCCTCTGGCCGACTTCACCGGAATGTTGCCGAGGTCTTCCATGCTCTTCGTTCGTTCCTCAGGAATCTGCACCTGCACGTTGAAGCTGATGCCCGTGCCCGGATCAGCCCAGAACACCGGCTGCGTGAAGCGGCTTGATGTCGTCGCTGCGACAAGACTGCGTGTGATGTCCTCCACGTTCACACCGAGCAATCCGGCGCGCTCGCGGTCGATCTGAACGTTCACCGTCGGCGCGTCAAGCGTCTGGGCGATCTGCGCATCCCGCAGGAAGGGCAGCTCGTTCAGCTTCGCGAGCAGCTTTTCCGCATGCTGCTTGCTCGCAAGCAGGCTGGGGCCGCTAACGGCGACTTCGATCGGCGTGGACGCGCCAAAGCTCATCACACGGCTGACGATGTCCTGCGGCTCGAATGACACGCGCGCGTCGGGAAGCTCGCGCTTCATGATCTCGCGCAGCTTTTCCTCCAAAATCCCGGCTTCGACACCGGCGTCCTGTTTGAGCTGCACCGCCAGCCAGCCCTCTTCCGGGCCGCCATTCCAGAGATGCACGAGGTTCACCGGGAAGCTGGAGTTGTGTACGCCCACCAGGCCGATGGAGAACTCCACCGGAGCTTCATCATTGATGATCTTGAGAATCTTCTGCGCGATGCCTTCGGTGATGCCCACCTGCGTGCCGCTGGGCGCGCGGAATCGGATGGCGAACTGGCCACTGTCCGTCTGCGGGAAGATTTCCGAGCCGAGAAACGGGCCGAATGACACGACGATCAACGCCGCGCCGCCGAGGTAAGCCGGAACGAGCACCCAGCGCATCGTGACGGCGGCTTTGACGAAACCGCCATACATTCGGGCGATGATGCCGGGCTTCTCCGCGTACAGATGAATCTTCTTCGGCAGAAACCACACCGAAAGCACCGGCACCAGCGTGCTGGAGAGCACGAACGACGCGAACATGGCAAAGCCCACCGCGAGAGCGAGCGGCACGAACAGCGCCTTCGCCGCGCCGGCCATGAAAAAGGCTGGAATGAACACGGCGAGAATGCAAAGCATCGCCAGCAGGCGCGGCAGCGTCGTCTCCAGCGTGCCGTCGAGCGCGGCGCGAGCCAGCGTTTTGCCACGCGCGAGATGCGTGTGGATGTTTTCCACCGTCACGGTGGCCTCATCGACGAGAATGCCCACCGAGAGCGCCAGGCCGCCGAGCGTCATGAGATGAATGTTCTGCCCGCTGATCCACAGGCCGAAGACGGCGGCCATGAGCGCGAGCGGAATGTTGATGACGACGATGAAGGCCGAGCGCAGATCGCGCAGGAACACAAGCACCATCAGTCCGGTCAGAACCGCCCCCAGCGCGCCTTCCTTGACCAAGTCGCGAATACTGCGGTTCACCACGGGCGTTTGATCAAACTCAAAGCTCACCTTGATCCCATCCGGAAGCAGTTTTTGGAACTCGGGAATCGACGCGCGCACCGTTTTGACGACTTCGAGCGTGGAAGCCTCGGCGCGTTTCGTGACGGGCAGATAGACGGTGCGCTTGCCGTTCGCGAGCGCGTAGGAGGTCGTCACGTCGGCGGCATCGGAAACCGTCGCCACATCGCGGATGAACACCGCCGCCTTGTCTGTCTGCTTCAGCGGCACGGCCTCCAGGTCCTTCACGTTGGTGACAATGGCGTTCGTCGGCACGATGGGATACTTGCCATCAAGGTTCATGTTGCCGGACGGACTGATCGGATTGCCCTTGGCGATGGCCTGCACGATGTCATCGGGCGAGAGATTGTAGGCCTTCATGCGGTCCGGGTTCACATTCACCACGATGCCGCGCGAACTGCCGCCAAAAGGCGGTGGCGCGGACACGCCCGGCAGGGTGGCGAAAGCGGGGCGCACCTTGTTCAGCGCCTGGTCTTGCATCTGGTTCAGCGTGATGTTCGGATCGTCCGTGGAGAACACGAGATGGCCCACCGCCACGCTGCCCGCATCAAAGCGCATGATGAACGGCGCCACCGTGCCCGGCGGCATGAAGGCGCGGCTGCGGTTCACCTGAGCCACCGTTTCGCTCATTGCCTGGCTCATGTCGGTGCCCGGATGAAACTGCAGCTTCATGATCGATGCGCCCTGGATCGACTTCGACTCCACATGCTCGATGTTCGCGATGTAGAGGAAATGGTACTCGTAGCGGTAGGTCAGGTAGCCCTCCATCTGCAGCGGGTCCATGCCGCCATACGGCTGCGCCACGTAGATCGTCGGAATGCCCAACGGTGGAAAGATGTCGCGCGTCATCCGCTTCAGCCCAATCCAGGCACCCAGCGCCACGGCCACGACGGCCACCAATACGGTCCAGGGATGACGGAGGGCGAAGCGGGCGAGAGACATGCGAGTTGGATTTGCCTGAAAATGCTTGGGTTCTATATTCTTTTACGTTCCACGATTACGATAACCGTAAACGCCGGGAAACCCCGCCCGCCATCAGGAAAATCTCACTTTTTGCACCACCCCGCCGGCATCACCTCTCCACCACTTCAACACCCAGTTCGCGCAGCTGTTGACGCACCAGCTTGAGCACCTTGCGACCTTCGGCAGTAATGCGATAGGCACGGGGCGCCTTTGGACCGCGTGCGGAGTCCGCACTTGAACTGAGCCAGCCGTTGTTTTCCATGCGCTTGAGCAGCGGATAGAGCGTCCCGGGACTGACGTCGTAACCGTGATGGCGGAGTTCTTCGAGCATCCAGTTGCCAATCACCTCTCCCTCGGCGGCGTGATGCAGCACATGCACCTTCCAGAACGAAAGCAGGATTTCCCGATTGACGAGCTTCAGATCCATTACTGGCGCAATAAACGCCCGCAAGCAGCCGAGTCCAGCAACAGTGCCGCATTTGTCACAATCCCGCTCAAAATGGCGCGCCCTTGAAACGAATCCGGCACGCGATCAAGATGCAGATAGGCCGCGATGTCGGCCGCCTCCTGCTCCGCCTGCCGCAGCTTGGCGGCAGCCTCCTTGAGTTTGACATTCCCAGCACCTGCTCCTCGCTCACCTGCGTCTCGATTTGACGCCCGTCCGGCACCCGCCCACGGTTCAGCGCCGCCTAGCAGCCTGTCAGACATAGGCGAGTGACGAATGGCAGGGCAGACGCTAACCATGCCGGCATGGCCGCCAAGTTCGTCAACATCGACCGCGACACCCCCTTGCTGCTGCCGCCCGACCTGCGCGACTGGCTGGGCGCCGGCCACATGGTCCACTTCATCATGGACGCGGTGGGAAACGGGGTCAGGCTGGAATGGTGCTAACTTAAGCTCCTATTTCGACATCTCAACCCATGATTTTCCAACGGAATCTCAATCCATCATACCCCTTAAGTTAGCACCATTCGGGTCAGGCTGCAAAAAGTTGACCGAATGATTCGATGAAATTGTCACTCGACTACCTGGCTTCAGATCTCTGGCCGCAAACGTGATCCCTGGGTGTGACTCATGCGCCCCTCGCCACGAACACGCCGAACCTGGGGAATGACATTCAGACCGAAGCACGGCCCGCGACGGCCGCACCGGCGCACGCAACGGACGGTCTTGGCAGAGGTGAACCATTCCCCACCCCTCCCTTTCTCCGCTGTCAAACCTTTTGAGGCAAGAGCCCCCCGCAGAATCCGCGCGGTTCGCTGTTGACGCGGCGGGCGCTTTTGCGACAGACTACGCGTTCTGTCTCCAATAGCCTCCCGCAAACATGAGCGACTCCTCCTTCTCCACTCCGAAACTGCCCGCTCTGGGCATCCTTGAACCGCTAGGCGACGACGACCGTGACGTGCTGAGCGGCTACGGCGAGTTCCTCCCAGTCAATCCGGACCACGCCATCATTGAGGAGGGCACCAGCCAAAGCGCGCTGTTTTTTGTCATCTCCGGCAAGCTGCACGCCACTGCCACCCGCGCCGGGCACAAAGTCCTGCTCGGCACCATCCAGACGGGCGAAACGATCGGTGAGATCAACCTGCTCGACCCTGCCAAGGCCAGCGCCACCGTGACCGCCGTCGAATTTTCCCAGGTCTGGCAGATCGGCGCCCAAAACCTGGAGCAGTACATCAACGAATACCCGCGCTCCGCCGCCTGGCTGCTGATTGGCATCGGCAAGACGCTGGCCCACCGCCTGCGCAACGTGAACGAAAAGATCGCCGCGTTTTACGCCGCCTGATCCTTCCCCCGGCTTGCTGGCAGACATGGTCTTTCCACTTGCGCCTGCCGGGGGCGGGTGGGAAGTTTGGGTTTGTTCGTGAACCATGCTGGAGTTTCCCTGCCCGACTTGGCTGTGCGCTGCGCAGATGTTCTTCGCGCTGCTCATCGGTCACGCAGTGGCGGACTTTCCCCTGCAGGGCGAATACCTCGCCATCGGCAAAAACCGGCGCTATCTCACGCGTCTGAAGGATCCGGCGCGCCCGCCGGAGATGTGGATTTACTGCATGGGCGCGCACTGCCTCATTCACGCGGGCACCGTCTGGATCATCACCGGCTCGTCCGTGCTGGCGGCGGTGGAACTGGTGCTGCACTGGATGCTGGATCAGGCCAAGTGCGAGGGCAAAACCAGCTTTGGCGTGGACCAGTGGTCGCACATCGCCTGCAAAGCGGCTTACGTGGTCACTGGTGTGGTGATGGCCGCCTGAAGCGCCCCACTGGAAGCGCTGACTGATCATGGAACGAACCGCGGTGCTCAACGTGGTGGGACTGACCTCCCGCCTCATCGGCGGCGCGACGCCGCACATCCGCGACTTCCTGGAGCGGCATCGTTTTGCCCGCATCGAGCCGGTGCTGCCCGCCGTCACCTGCACCGCCCAAGCCACCTACCTCACCGGCAAACTGCCGCGCGATCACGGCATTGTCGCCAATGGCTGGTATGACCGCGAATACGCCGAGCATCGTTTTTGGAAGCAGCCCAACCAGCTCGTGCATGGCGAAAAGCTCTGGGAAATGCTGCGCAGGGAGGATCCCGGCTTTACCTGCGCGAAGCTGTTCTGGTGGTTCAACATGTACTCGAGCGCCGACTTCGCGGTCACCCCGCGGCCGCTGTATCCGGCGGATGGGCGCAAGGTCTTCGACGTGCACACCCAGCCGATGGCCCTGCGCGAGAAAATCAAGAAGGATCTCGGTCCCTTCCCCTTCCGCAACTTCTGGGGCCCCGGCTCCAACATCAAATCCAGTCTTTGGATCGCCGAAGCGGCCAAGTGGATCGAGGCCAAGCACTGGCCCAGCCTCTCCCTGGTTTACCTGCCGCATCTCGACTACAACCTGCAGCGCGCCGGACTCGACTGGGACCGCATCCGCCCTGATCTCAACGAAATCGACAACGTCGTCGGCGACCTCATCCGCTTTTACGAGCACCGCAACATTCAGGTCGTCCTGCTCTCCGAGTACGGCATCACCGATGTCAGCCAGCCCGTGCACTTGAATCGCGTGTTTCGCGAGCGCGGCTGGCTTTCGATCAAGGAGGAGATTGGACGCGACGCCGTTGATCTCGGCGGCTCGCGCGCCTTCGCCATCGCTGACCACCAGCTCGCCCACATCTATGTTCAGGACCCCGCTTTGATCCCGGAGGTTCGCGCTGTATTGGAGGCCACGCCGGGGGTGGAAAAGGTGCTCAGCAAGCAGGAGAAGTACTACGCCGGGCTCGAGCACGAACGCTCCGGCGACCTCATCGCGGTGGCGGACGCGCAAAGCTGGTTCACGTACTACTTTTGGATGGATGATCGCCGCGCCCCGGACTACGCGCGCTGCGTCGATATCCACCGCAAATGCGGCTACGACCCGGTGGAGCTTTTCCTCGATCCCAAACTGCGTTTCCCCAAGCTGAAGGTCGCCGCCAAGCTGGCGCGCAAGGTGCTCGGCTTCCGCATGCTGATGGATGTCATCCCGCTCGACGCCACCCTGGTGCGCGGCTCGCATGGACGCGTGCCTGAGGACCCGGCGGACTGGCCGGTGCTGATCGGCGACTTCGATCAACTGCCGCGCTCGGGCGTGCTGGCCGCGCATGAGGTGACGGCGCACCTGTATCGCCTGTGCGCGCGCCGGCCCGGATATCAGGGCGTCTCGTTGTAACAGATCACACGACACGCCGACAACTGTCCGCAACAACGCCGAATGGCCTGCGTTTTCAGCGTTCCACCCGAATACCATGAACCGCCGCCTGCTCCCTGGACTCGTCTTGCTCTTCACCGCCGCGTTTGCCGACGCCGCCGATCAGCCAAACGTGCTGATGATTCCCATCGATGACCTCAACCACTGGGTCGGGCACCTCGGGCGTCATCCCCAAACCAAGACTCCGAACATCGACCGCCTGGCGGCCTCCGGGGTCAGCTTCACCCGTGCCTACTGTGCCGCGCCCGCCTGCAATCCCTCGCGCATCGCCCTCATGTCCGGGCTCAAGCCCAGCACTTCCGGCTGCTACAACAACGACCAGGACTGGCGTCCCGCCATCAGCGAGGACAAGCTGCTCAACAAGGTGCTCATGGACGCCGGTTACAATGCCTTCGGCGCCGGCAAAATCTACCACGGCGGCTACGGCAACAGCAGCCGGTGGACGGAATTCCTGAACAAGGACGGCGGCGCCAAACTGAAGCTTGATCCCTCCGCTAAAAATGAGGGCGTCGGCGGCATCAAGTTCGGCCCGCTCGCCAACTCGGATGAGGACATGCCGGACTACGCCACCGTCAATTTCGGCATCGACGTGCTCAATCGCAACCACGACAAGCCCTTTTTTCTCGCCGTCGGCCTGGTCAAACCCCACATGCCGTTCAGCGTGCCCAAGAAGTGGTTCGACCTGTTTCCGCTCGACAGCATTGAGCTGCCGCCGCACATCGACGGCGATCTCGATGACGTGCCGCCCTCCGGCGTCAAAATGGCCGGTCCCAACGGGGATCACGCCGCCATCCTCAAGTCCGGCCGCTGGAAGGAGGCCGTGCAGGCTTACCTGGCCACCATCGCGTTTTGCGATTCGCAAGTCGGCCGCCTGCTCGCCGCGCTCGAACAATCCGCCTACAAGGACAACACCATCGTCTGCCTGTGGAGCGACCACGGCTGGAGTCTCGGCGAGAAGGAGCACTGGCGGAAATTCGCCCTTTGGGAAGAGCCGACCCGCACCGTCTTCATCTGGAAAGTTCCCGGCATGACACCCGCGGGCAAGGTCTGCGAACGCACTGTCGATTACATGAGCATCTACCCGACGCTTTGCGCGCTCACCGGCACGCCACGTCCGGCGCATGTCGAAGGCCAGGACATCAGCCCGCTCTTGAAAAATCCCGAGGCCGCCTGGGAGACGCCCGCGCTCACCACCCACGGCCGGCAAAACCACGCCCTTCGCAGCGAGCAGTGGCGCTACATCCGCTACGCCAATGGCGACGAGGAACTTTACGACCACAGCAAAGACGCGCTGGAGCACACCAACGTCGCCAGCGATCCCCTGAACGCCTCCGTGAAGGAGTACCTCAGCCAATACCTGCCGAAGACCGACGCCCCCAATCTGCTGCGCGGCAAAGATGACGGCGAAGGTGAGGGCGGCGGACGCAAAAAGAAAGGAAAAGACAAAAACAAGGCCAGTGCCAAATGAGCTTCGCTCGCGACCCGCACGCCATTTCGGCGCTCCCTCCGATCTCATGAAGACCTTCCTCCTTTTGCTCGCCTGCACCCTGAGTTTGACGCTGCACGCCAAGGACCTGCCCAACATCATCCTCATGATGGGCGACGACCACGGTTGGGAGGAGACCGGCTACAACGGTCATCCGCATGTCAAAACTCCGGTGCTCGACGAAATGGCCGCCAGCGGCTTGAAGTTCGAGCGTTTTTACGCCGCGCATTCCAGTTGCTCGCCCACCCGCGCCAGCTTTCTCACCGGCCGCCACCCGAACCGCATGGGCACCTTCGCCCCCGGCTGGTCCTTCCGGCCGGAGGAGATCACCGCCGCCCAAATCCTCGCCAAAGCCGGTTATCACTGCGCGCACATTGGCAAATGGCACGTCGGCGCCGTGAAAAAGGAATCGCCCGTGAGTCCGCTGGCCATGGGTTTTCACGAGTGCCTTTCCCACGACAACTTCTTCGAGATGAACCCCTCGCTCTCGCGCAATGGAGGCGCGCCTGAGGTGTTCGAGGGCGAGAGTTCGGCCGTCCTCATTGAAGAGGCCATCGCCTCACTCGACCGCGCCAAAGCGGCCGGCAAACCCTGCTTCCAGATCATCTGGTTCGGCTCGCCGCACGAACCCTACAGCGGCCTGCCGGAGGACCTCGCGCTTTACGATGACCTGCCCGCCAAGTACACCAAAAAGGTCAAACTCACCTCCAATGAAACGGGCGGACCCACCCAGCGCCCGCAGGGCGAGGTGCTGCGCGAGCGTTACGCCGAGATCACGGCCATGGACCGCGCCATCGGCGCCTTGAGGAAACACCTTGCCGAGACCGGCCAGCGCGACAACACCCTCCTGTTTTACTGCGGTGACAACGGCACCTCCGCTGACGGCGCACTCGGCGTGCCGCATCGTGGTGTCAAGGGCACCTTCTACGAGGGCGGCACGCTGGTTCCAGGCCTGGTCGAATGGCCGGCCCGCATCCCCGAACCAGTCAGCACCCGACTCCGCGCCTCCACCAGCGACCTGCTGCCCACCATCGCCGCCATCGCCGGCGTGCCTCTGCCGGACCGGCCACTCGATGGCGTCAACCTCATGCCGCTGGTCGCACATGAAGAGGCACGTCCCACAGCGCTCCACTTCTGGGGTTTCAACACCGGCGGTCTCGACAGGGCGGATCGCGAGCCTTACATCAACCCCGAGTTGCAGACTGGCACCACGCCCCTCGTCAAAAAATCCGCCGGCAAGGCTACCCGGGATTTCACCAACTACCGCCACCCAAAAATCAGTGAAAGCGACTACCTCGGTCCCCGCTCCATCATCGAAGGCGATCACAAGCTCGTCATTCACGACAGAAAAAACGGCGCCTCGAACATCGAGCTCTTCGATCTGGCGGCCGATCCCGCTGAGACGACAAACCTGTTCAATAGCAAGCCTGAACTCGCCGAAAAGCTGCAGACTAAACTCCGCGCCTGGCAGGAAAGCGTCCTGCAGAGCCTGACCGGCGCAGACTACTGACCCGCGGTCACGGCGCCGCCGGCAGCGGCGGTGTGGCCTCATACTCCGTGGGGTCATCCAACCCCGCCAGCAGAAAGGCCTCACGCCGCTCGACACAGGTGCCGCAGGCGCCGCAGTGACGCGCGCCCCCCTTGTAACAGGACCACGTCTTGCTGAAGTCCACCCCAAGCTCGACGCCCTGGCAAGCGATGGCGGCTTTGTCCAGATCAATGAAGGGCCGCACCAGCTCAATGCGCGCATAGGTGCCTTCGCGCATCGCCGCTGCCATGCCCTGCATGAACGGCTCCCGGCAGTCCGGATAAATGGCATGGTCGCCCGCATGCGCCGCGATCACCAAGCC
Source organism: uncultured Verrucomicrobiaceae bacterium (assembly GCA_964553805.1). GTDB lineage: Bacteria > Verrucomicrobiota > Verrucomicrobiia > Verrucomicrobiales > Verrucomicrobiaceae > JAGRPD01. The sequence goes on along the minus strand of CAZKMS010000036.1, from coordinate 9,680 downwards.
CTCGGCTCCCCGGCTCTCCGCCAGGCCGCAGGCGATTGCCAGCATGATGCCGTTGCGGAAAGGCACCACCGTGCGCTTCATCGTCTCCTCGGCGTAATGCCCCTGCGGAATCTCGCCACCGGACTGCAACAGGTCGGAACTGAAAAGCTGGTTGATGAACGGCAGCGCCACCACGTCGTGCCAGAGCCCGCCGAGGTGGTCGCAATGCCAGGCCGCCAGCGCGATCTCCTTGGCGTTGTGTTTGGAGCCGTAATCAAAGCTGACGGCGCCAGTCACTTCGTGCTGCTGCCGCGCCCAATACAACGCGGTGACGGAATCCATGCCGCCGGAGAGGAGAACAAGCGTTTTCACAAGCGACGCCGGCTTCGTTTCAATGCCCCGGCGTGCTCAACGAGGCCGCCGGCCAGTCCAGCGGCCCGTCGCGATCCGGGTGCCGTGCCTCGCAGGTGAGTTGAATGCCGCCGCGCGGCGCGAACCGTCCGCGCACCACCGCCTGCAACGGCGCGCAGGCCGCCACCAGATCATCCAAAATTCGATTGACGATGGCCTCGTTGAAGGCGGCGTGATTGCGGTAGGAAGCCAGGTAAAACTTGAGCGACTTCGTCTCCACGCAACGCTCGCCGGGAATGTACAGAATCTCGATGTGCGCCGAGTCCGGCTGCCCCGTCACCGGACACAGCGAGGCAAAATCCGGCGCGCTGAGATGAATGGTGTACTGGCGCCCCGGCGTGCGATTGGGAAACGTCTCCAGCGCCGCCTCATCCGGCGAAGCCGGCAGCCGGTGCTCGGAGCGGCCCAGCAAACTGAGGGTGCTGTCAAAAGCGGTGTCAGACATGGCACCCAGCATCCGGCGCAAGCCACAACCCGTCAACCCGATCGTGAAGCTCCGCCAAAACTGGAGCGGGTGATGGGAATCGAACCCACGTTTGAAGAATTCACACTGGAAGCACGATAAGTTCCTTTAAAATCAAGCATCTGGCTACTTCATTTTCCTTGATTTACCATGGATACGTTGTCACTAATGTTGCCACTATCCCTTGCGCAATCATGGCCGCCCTCCGCAAAAAAGACCGTTCACCATTCTGGTTTGCCTGCTTCACATTGCCCGATGGCAGGCGTGTGCAACGCTCCACCAAGGAAACCTCCCGCAAACCTGCCCAAGCCAAAGCCGACGAATGGGAAAAACTCAGCAAGGAGCGTGCGAAGGCTCGCCAAGCGCACAAGGTCATTGCCGACATTTACCGCGCGGCCCACAAGGAAGAACTGCCCGACGCCACCCCGCGCGCCTTCATCACCGGCTGGCTTGCTCGCCGCAAAGGAGAAGTCGCCCCGGCCAGCTACGCCGCATACAGTGGACGCGCCAAGCATTTTCTGGAATGGCTGGGAAGCACAGCAGACGGCCCGCTTGCCGAGATCGAAACCCGCCACATTGCCGCTTATCGCGATGCCGTGGCCGTGAAGCGCACCGCCAGCACCGCCAACCACGGCGTGAAAATCTTGCGCGTCATTTTTGAGGATGCCCGCCGCGACCGCTACATTTCCGAAAACCCCGCCAAGGATTGCGGTTTGCTGAAAAAGACCGACAGCACCAGCCGACGCCCCTTCACCCTGGACGAACTGCGCCGCGTGCTGGACGCCGCCAGCGAGGAATGGCGCTCGCTCGTTTTGTTTGGCCTTTACACCGGGCAACGCCTTGGCGACCTCGCCCGCCTCACTTGGCAGAACATCGACTTGCAGGCCGGAGAGATTCACCTTGCCACCGGCAAAACCGGCCGTGTTGTCCGCATCCCCATTGCAACTCCTTTGCTGGCGCACATTGAGGCCTTGCCCGCTGGCGACAACCCGAAAGCCCTCTTGCATCCCAAAGCCGCCGCCGCCGCTGATGCCGCGCAAGGGAAAGTCACCACCCTCAGTCGCCAGTTTGGCGACTTGCTCGCCAGCCTTGGTTTGATCGAAGGTAAACGTCACGCGTGGCCCCTTTTGAAGTTGATGGCGTCATAGAGGCGATAGCTCGACCGGTATCGCCTCTATGAGCAAAGAAGCGATCATCTTGAAGAGCGATGCGGGCGGGCGCGTTTTGGTCCCGGTGGATCGTCAGGTGGAGTTGGTGCGGGAGTTTGAGCGCAGCGGCCTGTCCGGACCGCGGTTTGCAGAGATCGCCGGGGTGAAGTATCAGACCTTCGCGGCCTGGCGCCGCAAGCATGGAAGCCAACCGCCGACGCGGCGGTCCCGGGTGTCTTCGCCGCCGATCCCCTCGGCATCGTGGTTGGAGGCCACCGTGGAGCCTGCGGGCGAAACTTCGATCCTGGTTCGTCTCCCCGGCGGCGCGACGATGGAGCTGAGCCATCCGGGACAGGCGAGCCTTGCGGTGCAGTTGCTCAGAGCCATCGCCGCGACGCCATGCTGAGCTTCGCCGGCAGTTTGAAAGTGTTCGTCTGCCTGGAGCCCATGGACATGCGCAAGGGCTTCCGAAGGCCTGCATGCGGCGGTGCAGGAGCGGCTCGGCGAGGAGGTGCGAGGTGGCGCCCTCTTCGTTTTCACCAACCGGCGGCGCACACGTCTGAAGATCCTCTACTTCGACGGCACGGGTCTTTGGCTGATGACCAAACGTCTCGAGCAGGGCACCTTCTTCTGGCCGCGTGCGGCGGAGCCCGGGACGAGCAAACTGCGACTCACCGCGGAAGCCTTCTCCCTGCTCACCGATGGAGTGGACATGCACCGCGCGACGATGCGGCCATGGTATCAGAGGGAAAGTTAAAGCGCCGTCATCCTATCACTTGCACAATGGCGGGAGTTGTGGTTAAAAAACCCACGCCACGATGTCCGAGATGACGCCATTGGAAGCCCGCCTCACCGAAGAGAGCGAGGCGTTGCGCAGGGAGAACGCGCGGCAGGCGCAGGAGATCAAACTGCTGCGCGAAAAGATCGATCTGCTCGTCAGGCGGGTGTTCGGCACGAGCAGCGAAAAACTCGACACCGGGCAGTTGCTGCTCGCCCTGGAGGGCGAAGAGGCAAAAAAGCCCGAAGCCTCCGGCGACGCCCTCGGCGCCCTGGAGGCTGACCCGACCAGCCCGGCGAAGCCAACGCGCCAACGCAAGGCCAAGGGCGGCATCACCGAAGTGCTCCTCGACTCGCTGCCCTCGGTTGAAATCGTCCTCGATCCCGAGGAAGTTCGCGCCGAACCCGAAGCCTGGCGGCAGGTCGACGAGCAGGTCACCCGGCAGCTCGACTATGAGCCGCCGCGCTATGTCTGTCGCCGGATCGTCCGCCGCCGCTACGTCCGGCGCGACGCGCCGCATCGCCCGCCGGTCATCGCGGAACTGCCCACGATGCTCGAGCGCAGCAAGGCGGGTCCCGGACTTTTGGCCGCGATCCTCACCGCCAAATACTGCGACCACCTGCCGCTCTACCGGCAGGAGCAGATCGCCCGATGGCGGCACGGCATCGATCTGACGCGACAGGACATGTCCCGGTGGGTGGGTCTTTCGGCCGAATGGCTGCGGCCCCTCTATCAAGTCATCCTCGGCGGCATCCTGGAGGACGACTACGCGCAGTTCGACGAGACGGTAATCAAGTATTTGGAACCCGGCAGCGGACGGGCGCAGCACGGCTACTTCTGGGCGGTCAAGCGCCCCGGAGGCGACGCGGCGTTCCACTGGGCCACCACCCGCGCGGCGACGGTCCTGGAGAAGATCGTCCCAGTCGACTTCGGCGGCATCATCCAGTGCGACGGCTACAGCGCCTATCCCGCCTTTGCCGGGCGGCACGGGCAGATGATCGTGCTGGCGGCGTGCTGGGCGCACGCAAGGCGCGAGTTCGTGGAAGCCAGCCAGACCGGCGCGCACCGGGCCGACGCTCTGCTCATGGTGCGGCTCATCGGCCGGATCTACGAGATCGAAGCGCGGCTGCGCACCCGCCGGGCCAGCGCCAAGCTGCGTGCGGTGACCCGCCAGGCCGAGAGCCGGCCCATCATCGATCGCATCGGAGCGATCCTGGCCCATTGGAAGAAGAGACGCCGTCATCTGCCGAAGAGCCAGATGGGCAAAGCCATCGACTACGCGCTCGCCGTGTGGAACGGCCTGCGCGTCTACCTCGAAGACGGGCGCGTCGAGATCGACAACAACGAGGTCGAGAACGCAATCCGTCCCACCGCGGTGGGCAAGAAGAACTGGTTGTTCATTGGAGACGCCGAGGCAGGCGAGCGCAGCGCCATCGTGTTCACCGTGATAGAAGCCTGTCGCCGCCGCGGGATCGACCCGTTTGAATACCTGCGCGATGCCTTCACGCGGATGCCGCAGATGGCCGCGAAAGACTACCCGTCCCTCGCCCCAGCCGCCTGGGCCGCAGCCCGCCAACCGGTCAAACCCGCCAGCAAAGTCCAAGCAAACACTCTTCAACGGCGCTGGGCGTGACGTTTACGATCGAAGAACGCAGCCATGCCGCCAAGCAGGACGGTCAAGGCCGCGCTGCCCGCCGCGGCAAGTCGGAGCTGTCCTTTCACTCACTGCGCCACACCGCGACCAGCTTGATGAAAAACGCCGGGATTTCCCCGGCCATCGTGCAAGACATCATCGGGCACGAAAGCGCCGAGATTTCCGCGCATTACACCCACGTTGAGCATGCCGCCAAAAAGCAGGCTCTCGACACCCTGCCAGACCTTTCCCGCCAAGTGGCCGCGATCCCTGCCAACCCCAAACGAAAAGCTCAACGATGAGCGCCACCACTCCGCTTGTCTTAAAACCAATTACTGTCAAAAAACCATCTTTTGGCTGAACAACCTCGATGGCCAGGGCGACATCGTTTTTACCTTCGCGGACTTTTAATTCGATGATCGTTGGTTCGTATCCAGATCAGAAGCCTTGAAAAGGTGGTTCCGATGCCAGGCCAGGAAAACCTTGTGTTCGGGAGCCACCCACCGAAGCCGGATCGCCTCATCCAGTCCAAGCCTCGAACGGGTTTCTGCATTTAGCTTGGAAGAGTATAGCGACCGGCCTTCGTCATCGAACGTCATCAAACCACGGTCAAAGAGGGCGTCGAAGTGCGCGCAGAGGAGGAAGCCGTTGAAGACATTGAGGCGCTCTTGGTCGGAAGCGCACTCGACCCAGGGCTTTGCGTGGCTGGCGCGGAGGAATTCGGGGACGGCGATGCCGGTGACGGCGCAGGCGCCGCCCCAGTATTCCATGAGGGCTTGACGGAAGATGTCCTGGCCACGGCGCTGTTTGACCAGGGCGAGGGCTTCGGTGGCGCTCGGCGGATTGGCTTCGAGTTTGGCGATTTCGCTGGTGTAGTGTTCGGCGGCTTGGTTCGGCAGAGACATGGCCAGTTCCGCCGCCCGTCGCAGGATGCGGCCCAGGGAGGCTTCGCCGGCAGCTTGGAAAGCGCCGCCGCCCTGATGCATTTCAGCCAAGCTGCGCAGGAGTTCGGCGGCGGGTGGGCCATGAAGGAACGTAATTTGCCAGACCATGGGTGTTTCGGTCGGGGTGACAAGCGCCTCTGCTTTGTGGCGGGCGGAATACAGGACCACGTTCTCAGGGGTGCTCGCCCGCACGTTCTCCCAGCCGTGGGCGTAGCCGGCTTTTTCGATGAGGGTGCGTTCGAGGGAGTTCATGATGGCTGGCGAATCATGGCTTTGGTGATGCGTGAGCGGAAGCTGCCTACCCGCACCAGGGAGCGGCGATCATCGCAGAGGCTAACCCATAGATCATCGCCGGTGACATAGTAGATGGCGTCCTGATGAAATTGCCTGCCAAGATCACAGGCTTCTTGCCAGCTCATTTGGATTGACCAACCGGGCTCCTCATGGCCCGTGGATGGCGAGTAGCCAGTTACTCTCCTCACCCCATTCCTGCCCTGGAGTTCTGCCGCCAGTTGGTTGTCGGCCGCCACGTTGCGATCCGCAGACCATCGTTTTCCAGTGGTTTGGTAGGCAGTGATGATGGCAAATTCGCTTGGCCAGTCTTCGTCATTGCCGGCTATGGCAAAGTGTGTTTCGAAATAGGCGGGATGGAGCCGGCTGAAATGCAGCTTCAATTTCTCGACGACATGCTGTTGGGCGAGTTCTTGAGTTGCCGTGGAGCGGATTTTCGCGAACAGGTCTTGCGGTTGGGCTCCTGGACAGAGGTCATTCCAAAACGCATCACGATCCACCCACTCCTCGGGATGAAAGAGGCTGTCATTGCCGTGCCATGCGATGTGGGCTCCGGGGTCGTCGAGATAAAAGGCGAGCTTGATGTCGAGTTGGCTGACCTGATAGCCGGAGAAGGCTTTGCGCAAGAAATAACGGAGGTAGAGTGAGCGCCGGCGAATTTCGGCGCGCTCGGCGGGGGTGGCCTTCGCTCGGACCAGCAGGCGGACGTGGAGGAGATCGTCTTCTAGAGTGGTATAAAGAAGGTCGAGCGGGATGCTTTCGTGTCTGGCGTCCTGTTCCCGGTCGCGGCTGAACTCATCCACTCTTGCGTGGATTTCCTGGAGTGGCGGGAGTTTCATCTGGCGTCCCAGCGAAACGATCTCGCTGGCGTAGGCGGCCAGCCGTCCGGGCACATTGAGCAGGAGGTTACCACAGGTGATGCCGCGCGCCTTTTCCGTCTGCAGGGCACGCAGGGCGGCAAACCCCTTCCAAAATCCGCCCTCCGCTCTGCTCAAGCTGTGATGAATGGCCTCCGCCTCACGGCGAATCTCTTCATCGGAGCGCCACCAAATGCCACGGCGCTGTGCTTGGGTGAGAAAGTGAGCGATATTTTCCACCAGAGGTGATTTCTGGGGAGCATTCTGAACCGGGATGGAGGCAAGCACGGACCAGATGGTTTCGCGGTTGAAGACGGCGGAGAATCGGTCTGGCTGGGCGCGGAGGAATTCCACCAAGGCCGAACGGAAGAACTGCGGCGCGTTCGAGAAGGCTTCATGGAGCAGCTTGTAAACCACGAACACGGGAGCGGCTTCTTCTCCAAGCCCTTCCCAGAGGATGTCCTCGGGCAGCGAGTCCATGCGTCCTTTTTGCCTCGCCAGCAGAGCTTCGCGCTGGGGGAAGGATTCGATGCGGGCCAGGATGCCGGAGGCGATGCGTTTGCCGATGCCGTCGGCCACGGGGTCGAAGCCGTCAAAGAGTTCTCCTTGGGCGATGGCCGCTACATGAGTGGTGAGCGTGGATTTAATCATGAAGGTCTCATCATGCTACATTTCTTGGGAGACATTGCTCGCCATCGCCGGAGGAGGCGGCTCGCCAAAACGATCTTCTAGCCGCAATTGCTGCCACAGATCCAGCTCGCGCAGGAAAACTGGAGGAGGTTCCTCGTCAGATCGGAAGTCGTATTCACAACGCACGCAATTCGGAGTTCCCGGAGGATTGCCGAATTCATGGGTTGTTTGCTCTCCGCAGTAATGACAGCTACCTATGGCATACTTGTTTTCCACCTCCAGGCAAGCGAGGCACCAGCAAATGTCATTGATGACCACCAAGCTCTTTTGGGGCATGTAGCCACACAAACCGCAGTAGGCTGCTCCAACTTCAGACGTGGATTCCTGGTGCAGAATTTTTACCACATAGAAGCGGTAAGTTTCGTCGAAGGAGGAACTGTTGAGGCTGCCGCAGTGCTGGCAGGGCATGGCTTCACCAAAGCGCCTCAGTGCGTGTTTCTGGCATTTCTGGCAGGGCAGAAAGCAAGCGTAGTGCTGATCGTCGCAGACGATGCATTTTGTTCTATAGATACCTGCGCTCTGGGTTCCTTCGACAAAGGCACTGTCCTGGTTGCACCAATCACACGTTGACCAGAGGCGTCGATTTTTCCGCCGCTCTGTGATAAGAGGCAGGAGGTCTTCAAAGACAGCCGGGTAAAAATCTGCGCGGCGGATCATTTTAAAGTTCAGTTCCTCAAGCTCATCGAGCCAAGGCATGAAATGATCCTTCCATGTGTGGGCAAGGCGGCGGTAGAGATAGTGCCAGCCCTTGAGTTGCTCAGTGGCGACCCTGGGCACATCGCTTAAATCCGATGGATGGAAGAAATGTACCGCCTGATTTCGGCGCTCGCGCAGCATGCTGTAAACCTTGAACTCGGCATCCCCTAAGTCTTCATTTACGATGTTCTTCAGGCGGGCAGTCGCTCCGTCAAGGCCGATGGAGTGAAAATCCCCTTTGGCAAACTTCTCCTTGGAAGCCTTGTCCGCATCAGATGCACAAAGGCTCCAATGCTCTCTCATCAACCGCGCTTTGAGGAAGAGTTCGAGTGCCGAATAGAAATTGATGACTGAATATTTCGGCGCCGACTCAAGTTCCACCATCGACTTCCGCAGGAAATCCAAGGCGTTTGTCACGAGGCTTTGAAAGTCGGTTTTGTTGAAGCTCATGATTCCATGTATTAATGTTGGGCGCTATGTTTTTGGGCAGACTGTGGATCGATGAACCTAGCCGGGATTCCAGTGCCAAGACGAGCGGTAAAGATTGATGTCCAAATCCTTCCAGTATCGCTTTTCCCACATTAATTGCTTCGGATCACCGCCATACTTGACCTCGTCCTTCATGCGGTTAAAGACAGTTTCAGTGATGAATGATGCGTAGCTGCCCTCTCTCAGTGAGCATAGCTTCGCGGCGTAGTTCGCTGAGCGACCAACCCAAACTAGATCGTTTGATCCACGGATACCAGTCCGGGCGACGAAGAGCTTGCTGGCATCAACGCCAACAGCCTGCTTTACTTCGTAGGTGCTATTAGGGTATTGCGCTTTGAGTTTTGGATTGATAATCTTCAACACAGCGTAGTTGATCTGAAGTGCGCATCTCGCAGCTTGCGTGTTTTTCGAGCCTCCAATGAACACGCCCATGACCCGATCTCCATCGAAGGACGTGATTTTACCGCCATTCTTAGTGATGAGCCGGCTGGCGCAGAGAAGATAAGTCTTGTAAACCTCGGCAGCGAATGCCGGCTTCTTCGTATTTACAAGACTGGTAGATTCCGCCAAATCAGCATAAAGAACAGTGCCTTCTAATTCGACGGCATGATTGCCAAGCTGAGTGTCCTCTGGCTCCGGGATTACTTGACCCTCGCGAGTCTTCCAGGTGGCTTTGAAGATGTCTTCGACTTCTTTGGTGAGGTCTGTGGTGAAGCTCATGGCGGAATTATTTTGGGCCGAGGTTCTGAACCGCCTTGCGCACTGTGGTGCAGACAGGGCCAACGCGTGCGGCTATGGTATCGGGTTCACCCTCCGCATACTCAAGGGGTGTGATGCCCAAGAGATCAGATGGAAGTTTGATGTCGATTCCCCGTGGCTTGACGATAAAAGTGCGATCACGTCCCAGAGAACCCATGAAAAGTCCGAGTTCGAAGATGCAGTTGTCGCGAGGGGCGCGGTGTTCGACCTCGCGAGAAATCAGCGTGTCATCAGCGGTCAGAACCAAAACTGCGAAGTCAGCCTTCTTTACGGCGCTGATCAGGTTCTCCACTGAATCGCGGGAAGCTCGGAATACGCCGTCCGTCCAAAGCTGCACGATGAACGGATCGTGGGAGAGACCGGCTTGCAACTCTCGTGTGATAGGAAGCGCCTCGACAGATGAGCCGATGAAAACATGAGGCTTTTCATTCGGTGGCTGCACCTCCAGCCCCCGTTGACGAAGTCGTTCTGAAATTTCGAGAGCAAGGTGATCCGCCCCCCTTTCTCGGACAGGGTGCAATGTTAGTTGGCGGCGTGTTTTG
>CAZKMS010000035.1:0-38260 GCA_964553805.1 uncultured Verrucomicrobiaceae bacterium | reverse complement strand
ACTTGCGCGCGCTGGGCGACAGCGTGCGCGCGGACGAGATCGCCACGCGCTTCAAAACGCTGCGCGAGGAGGCGGTGAAACAGATTCGCGACAAGGCGGAGCTTTTTGTCGAGGGCGGCGATCTCATCCAGCTTGGCCAGCATCGTTTTACGGTGAACCGGCAGCCGCTGGAACTGACGCTGCTGACGCGCGAGGGCGGACTCGTTTTTCATCTCACTGGCACGCGCTTTTATGAGGCGGTGGAGGACGTGGAACTTCATGAGCTGCGCGATGTGTGGGACCTCGATTCGGTGGCGGAGACGCGCGAGGTGTACCGTGCGGAATACCTGGCGAACGAACTGCTCGAAAGCATCGCGGGGCAGGGAGTGGCGGCGCTGAAGGCCTTTGCCGAGGCAGATGAGAAGAAGCGCTTGGAGCGTGTGCGCGCATTCATGGCCGAGCGTTTTCATGAGGGTTACACCAAAGGCGTGCATGACCACGACGCCGCGCTGCTGGCGGCGCCGCTGGCGGAGATGCGCGCCTACCTGGGTCTGCTGCGCCACGCGCCACTGGCTCGTGGATTGGCTTTGATTTGCTGGCAGGCTTGGGAGGAGGGACCTGAGAAGCAGGTGGTGGCAGCGCGCATGAGCGCGCGTGGGCGCATGGCGCAGTTGTTTGGACAAGTCAGCACCGACCCAGATGCCAGCTTGTCGCAGCGCGTGCGGCAGGAGCTGGCCAATTTGACCAACTTGGGCCTCGTGATGACAGGCCTGGAGAAGACCCTGCCTGATCTGGTCGCCGCTTGCCTGGCGGAGGAACTGATGCACTTGGATGCCAAACAGCGCCGACTGCCCGTCTCGCGCTCGCTGGCCGCCGCAGAACTCGTGCGTGGCTTCCGCAAGGAGCTGACTGTGAAACGCGCTGCTCAGGAGTTTGACAGGACTCTCGACACGCTGCGGGAAAAACCCTGGCTGGGCTTTGAGATCGCCCTCGAATGGTTGCGCGGGCTGTATCCGCAAAGCGACCCAGGCACTCGCATCGAGGCCGCTGCGCTGCTGGTGCTGCGGGACGAGCCGCCGCTGAATCCGCCGCATGAGGCGCCCTCGCGCATCGAATTGAAAGGCTTCACCGGCGCGCATCCGCGCATCGAACAGGGCGCGATGATCCTGGACTACCATGAATTCAGCCTGCGGCTAGCGCGGCATCGCAGCCAGGTCGCACCGCGCTACGAGCGCTTGCTCAAGCGCAAACACGAGGTGCTGGTCAAGCGGCGTGCCGAACTGCGGTTGCAGGAATTTCAGCCAGGCCTGCTCAGTTCCTTCGTGCGCAACCGCCTGATCGACCAGGTTTACCTGCCCATCATCGGCGCGAATCTGGCCAAGCAACTCGGCGCGGTGGGAGCGGACACGCGCACGGATCGCATGGGCCTGTTGCTGCTGATTTCGCCGCCGGGTTATGGGAAAACGACGCTGATGGAGTATGTGGCGAACCGGCTTGGCATCACGCTGGTCAAAATCAACGGCCCGGCAATCGGCCATCACGTCACTTCGCTCGACCCGGCGGAAGCGCCCAACCTGAGCGCGCGGCAGGAAATCGAGAAGCTCAATCTGGCGCTGGAGATGGGCGACAACGTGATGATTTACCTGGACGACATCCAGCACTGCAACCCGGAATTTTTGCAGAAGTTCATCCCGCTCTGCGACGGCCAGCGCCGCATCGAGGGCGTGTTCCGGGGCGTGGCGCGCACCTATGACTTGCGCGGGCGCAAAGTGGCGGTGGTGATGGCGGGCAATCCCTACACCGAAGTCGGCGGCAAGTTCCAGGTGCCGGACATGCTGGCCAACCGAGCCGACACTTACAACCTGGGTGACATCCTCGGCGGTCATGTGGACGCCTTCAAAGACAGCTACATCGAGAACGGCATGACCAGCAATCGCGCCCTGGCACGCATCGCTGCGCGCAGCCACAAGGACGCGCTCACCGCGCTAAAGATCGCGACCACCGGGGAACGCGAGGGCGCCGAGTTTGAGGCCAATCACGGCGCGGATGAAATGCAGGAGGCCATCGAGGTGATGGAGCGTCTGCTCAAGGTGCGCGAAGTGATTCTGCGGGTGAACCAGGAGTACATCCGCAGCGCCGCCACTGAGGACGCCTACCGCACGGAGCCGGCCTTCAAGCTGCAAGGCTCCTACCGCAACATGAACCGCATTGCGGAGAAAGTGCAGCCGCTGATGACGCTGGCGGAGGTGGACCGTTTGATCGAGGATCACTATCGCGGCGAGAGCCAGACCCTGAGCCAGGCCGCCGAGGCAAATCTGCTCAAATGGCGCGAGATCACGGGCCGCCTCAAGCCTGAGGAGGCGGCACGCTGGGAGGAAATCAAGCGCACCTTCGGTCGCAACCTGCTGACGGGCGGCGCGGGCCAGGATGATCCGATGGGGCGCATCACCGGGCAGTTGAACGCGTTCAATGCGGGATTGCAGCGCATCGGAGACGCGGTCGCGCAGCCAACGCTTTCGGAGGCCAGCATCACCCAACTGAGCCGCATCATCGAGAGCTTGCGCGCCGTGCCGGTGAACGTGGAGATCAAGGTAATGCCGGTTGAAGAAAATGCTCATGCGGAAGCTCGAAATCCGAAGTCCGAAAAAGAGGAACTGCCGGTGACGGTGGAGTCGAAGGTGGAGCAGCCGACGTTGAAGAGGTAGGCGGTGGCCAAGCGCGCAAAGTGCCACGCCTCTCCGAGGGTGTGTTTCGGATTTCCCGCCTCGGAGAGGCGGGGTACTTTGGCTAATTCACCATCACCTTTGCCTGGAAGCGGGATTTCTCCCCAGCCATCACTGAACCGGAATCGTGCTGCTGTCCTTGGGCGGGTTGCGGCCGATGAAGGGATGCTGCTCCAAATCAAAGACCTGGCCGCTGATGGGACCGCACTCGTCCGCCAGCAGCCAGGCGGCGCAGGCGGCGATCTCCTCCGGCCAGAGGATGCGGCCGGCAGGGGCGTAAACCTTCGGCAGATCGGCATACCAGTCCTCTTTGAGGCCGTGGGAGCGTTTGCGTCTGGCCTCGTTTTCGGTGAGCACCCAGCCGGGGTTGATTTGATTCACCCGCACGCCGTTCTCGCGCATGAGCGTGTCGCCGAGATTGCGTGTGAGGGTCATCAGCGCGCCTTTGCTGACACTGTAGGGCATCAGGTTCGGCTCGCCGCTCCAGGCGTTGACGCTGCCGATGTTGATGACGCTGCCGTGTGCCTGGCCCAGATGCGGCAGGGCGGCGCGGATGAGCAGGTAGGGCACCACGCAGTTGATCTCCAGCATGCGGCGGAACCAGGTGGCGTCGGTGTCATGGATGTTGCCGAGACCGACCTGCGCGGCGTTGTTCACCAGCGCATCCAGTTTGCCAAAGGCGGCCACGGCTTTCTCGACGAGGACCTGCGGAGCGTCCTCATCGGCGAGGTCTTTGAGAACGAGTTCGGCCTTGTGCGCGCCAAATTCGGCTAGCGTTTCGTTGCCAAGATCGGCTTCGAGACCGTGAATGAGCACCTTGGCGCCTTCGGCGACGCAACGCTTCGCGATGGCCTTGCCAATGCCGGTGACGCTGCCGGTGATGAGGATGACTTTGTTTTCGAGCCGCATGGACGGGCAGCATAACAAATCCCGCGCCATTTTCACCACGACAATGAATGGGTGAAATGCGACCCGAGGTGCTGTCGCCTCATTCTGGGCGTCCTTTTCGGCTTTTCTCCTTCGAGCCGGATGCGTCCGGCGTCACCGGCGGGGCATCGTGCAGCATTTCATCGAGCTGGCGGCGCATCGTGGCGAGGCGGTCGCGATGCGCTTCCGATGCGGCAAGATTGTGCCACTCCTGCTGGTCCGCGCCCATGTCATAGAGCTCCTCCTCGCCGGATGCGTAACGGATGAAGCGCCAGCCGTCCGTGCTGAGAGCGTAATTGCCGGGATCGAAGGAGGTGAGCACGCGGCGGTCGCTGGCACGCCCCGGTTCAGCGAGAAGTGGGACGAGCGAAAGGCCGTGCGCGTCATCCTGTTTCGGCAACTGGCACAGTTCGGCGACGGTCGGATACAGGTCGAGCAGGCTCACGGGAGCGCCGCAGGTGCTGCCGCGCGGACTTTGCGATGAACGCGGCGGCACGATGATGAGCGGCACGCGCGTGGCCTGACGCCAGCCCGTCCATTTGCCCCAATGCTCCTTTTCGCCGAGATGCCAGCCGTGATCGCTCCAGAGAATGATCCACGTGTTCTGTGCATGCGGTGAATGATCGAGCTGATCGATGAGCCGCCCGATCTGCCGGTCCACAAACGTCACGCAGGCGAGGTAAGCACGCACGGCCTGCTGCCACTGGTGATTTTTCGCCACGATCGCATGAGTGCCCGCGGTGATGGGGTCCCGTGCCGTTTGCCTGCCTTGTTTGCCGATGTCATCGAGATCCGCGGCCAGAACCGATGGCAGTTTGATTTCCTCGACGGGTGGCAGCGCATCGAAGTCACGCTTCGGGGCGAACAATGGAATGTGCGGCCGGTAGTAGCCGGCACCGAGGAAAAAGGGCTTCGTCCGTTTCTCGCCCAGCTTCTTCACCACCCAGTCGGTAACGCGCGCATCGCCCATCTCCGCGTCCTCCACCTCCGCCGGGCCCCAGTCAAACGATTCGCCTTCCGCGCTGTCGGCGTTGCGCTCGCTCGGCAGGCCGTTGAGAGGCAGCACCCACTCGCGATGACCGGGCCCGTCGGCGATCACATGCTTCGGCGAGTTCGTGCCTTTGGAAGGCCGTTCGGCATCCTTGTAGCGGGCTTGTTCCCGGCTGAAGGGACTCCAGCGCTGCTCGGTCTCGAAGTAGTCATCGAAAAACTTCGGCCCGCTGCTGTGGTAGAGCTTGCCCGCGCCGAGGGTTTCGTAACCGGCCGCGGCGAGATGCACCGGCAGTTGCCATTCGCGCGGCGGCGCCTTGCCCATGGTGGCTCCCCAGTTGCTGTAAACACCAGTCGTGTGCGGATAGCGGCCGCAAAAAATCGCCGTGCGCGAGGCCAGGCAGACCGGCGCGGCGCAATGGGCGTTCGTGAAAAGCACGCCGCGCTCCGCGAGCCGGTCGATGTTCGGCGTCTTCGTCTGCGGATGGCCCTTCATGCAGCCGATCCAGTCGTTCAGGTCGTCGATGGCGATGAACAGGATGTTCGGGCGGCTGTCAGCAGCGCGTGAAGTCACGAATTGCGCGGCAGCGCAAACGAGGGCAAAGGCGAGGAAGGATTTCATGGCGGGAGGCACGAGCGTTGCATGTAAACGCCCGCTTCATGCTGATCTCGTCCGATTTGTGCTCGTCAGCCTTTCGTGAGTGCCAGCGGAGCCGATGCAACGAAGCCGCCGGTTTTCGCGTCGGAAAGGTTCACCCCGGTCGGCGGGATTCTGGCCTGGCAGATGCGGTAATATCAAACTCACACTGGACGCAGCACGCTTTTCACGACCTCGCCCTTGTGCATCTTCTCGAAGGCCTCGTGCCATTCGGTGATGGGCCAGACGCCGCCGATGACCGGCTTCACGTCAAACTGGCCGCTGCTGAGCAATGCGATGACGCGCTCCCAGATCGGCCAGTTGTGGCTGAAGCTGCCTTGCAGCGTGATGTTCTTCTGCACCAGCGGGTCGATGTTGAAGCCGAGCGGCTGCGGGCCCCAGCCGACTTTGGAAATCCATCCGGCGGGACGCACGAGATCGAGCGCGATCTTGAGCGTGATGCTCGCACCGGCGGCGTCGATGACGCCATCGCAGCCGAGGCCGTCGCGCTCCATCGCCCAGGGTTTGGCGTCGCCGATGATGACCTCGCAGCCATAGTGTTTGCGGGCCAGTTCAAGACGATGCGCGTCCTGTTGCAGACCGACAATGGCGACTTGAGCGCCGCATTGCTTCGCCATCGCCGCGCATAGAATGCCGATGGTGCCCGGCCCGAGCACGATGACGCGGTCACCAGGTTCGATGCGGGCGTTTTTCACGACGGCGTTGTAGGCCACACAGCAGGGCTCCGTGAGGCAGGCCTGCTCAAAGGGAAGCTGGTCCGGCACGTGATGCAGGATGCGGCTGGGCACGCGCACGTATTTCGTCATCGCGCCGTTCACGCCGTAGCCGAAGCCCTTGCGCGTGTTGTCGAGGTTGTAGAGCCCGCGACGCGTCATCGGATTGTCCTTGGAAATAATGGCGGCGGTTTCGGAGACGACGCGGTCGCCTTCCTTCCAGCCTTCCACCTCTCTGCCAACTTCGACGATGTGTCCGCCAAACTCATGGCCGAGCACGACGGGATAATTCACCGGCCAGGAGTGGTCGGCCGTCCACTGGTGCAGATCCGATCCACAGACGCCGACGTTCGCCACCTCCAGCAGCACATCCTCGGCGCCGATGGACGGCTTTTCGATTTCGCGGATTTCGACGGAGCCCTTTTTAGGCGCATAATTGATGACGGCGGCGGATTTCATGACTGGTGGTGGGGATGAGTTTTAACGCGAATGGCCGCGAATATCCACGAATGACAGGAATGAATGACGTCAGAATTCATGAAATTCGCGGCCATTCGTGGGCATTCGCGTTGGAAAAGCATTGATGTTGAGAAGCTATTCGGTTTGTAACTTCACTTTTCGAGACCATTCGAGTTTGGGGTTCCTGAAATTGATGATCAATCCCACTTCCAAACGGGCAATGCGAAGGTAATTGAGCATCTGGGCGGTTTCGTTCTCCCCAATGGCGTCAATGGACTTCACATCAACGAGCACATTGCCATGTACTGTGATGTCGGGAATGCAGTCGCCGACTATCTGCCCCAGATAGCGGATGGGATAGGCACGCTGAGCTTCGGTTCGAAATCCATTCTGCCGGAGATCGATGACGAGCGCGTTCTCATACGGTTTCTCGCGCAACCCAGGCCCGAGCGCGTTGTGGACACGCATGGCACTGCCGATGATCTCATAAGTGCCGTCTTGGAAGTCCATGGTTTGTGATTTGGGATTTCAACACGAATGGCTGCGAATATCCACGAATGACAGGAATGAATACCAATCAAGTGAAGGCAGGAACGTCCTGGGCATGCACCGCCTCGCAAATCATGCGCAGCGACGTTTCGAGATTGCCGCCGGCCGTCTTGAACGCGTCGGCGTCGATGGTCAAAGGAGCGCCGAGCACAACGAGCGGTGCGCCGTATTGCGGACACTGGATGGCTTGTTCGAGGTTCAGGCCGCCAACGGCCTGAACCGGCACTTTCACGGCCTGGACGACTTCGCGCAGTTGGTCGAGCGGGCTGGGCATGCGTTTGCCGGCGGCGGCGATGCCGCGGCGCTCGTCGTAGCCGATGTGATGGATGATGTAGTGGCAACCAAGGTCCTCCAGCCATTTCGCGCCCGCGACCATGTCGTCGCTGATCATGTTGTCGCCCATGACCTTGCAGCCGAAGTCTTTTCCGGCCTGCACGACGCATTTCACGGTCTCGGCATGCGCACGGGCCATGACGACGACATGTGTGGCGCCGGCCTTCGCCATCATCTCGGCTTCGAGATAGCCTCCGTCCATCGTCTTGAGGTCGGCAACGATCGGCGTGTTTGGAAACGCCTTCCGCAGCGCCCGCACGCCATGCAGTCCTTCGGCGAGAATCAGCGGCGTACCGGCCTCCAGCCAGTCCACACCAGCGCGCATGGCCAGGGCGGCCGTTTCGAGGGCTTCGTCGATGTTGGTGAGGTCGAGGGAAATCTGGACGATCGGTTTCATGCGGTGGTTATTGGTCAGGCAGCAAAGCAAAAGCGGGCTCCCACATCACGGCAAAGATCGGGTGAAATGCAACAGCGCTTTTGCCCTCCATCGCTGCGTTGGCGCCCTCTTCCAAGGCGAGTCCTCATTGTCGCATCGCCTTGGACAAGGCAGCGAAATGGGGAATTTCGGGCGAGCGGCGCTGCGTGGCAGCGGGGTGCTTGGCGGCTTTCCACCTGTGGTTGCACCGCGGGCAGGTCGAGCGCATCCTTGAACACCTGCCACGGCGTTAATAGGAAGCCGTTCCGAATGTCCAGTCCACTTATTACCGAGCCCATTCCGGTCCTGACCCGGCGCATCGCCATTCCCGCCAGTGTGGGGTTTTTCTTCAACACGATGTACAACTTCGTGGACACCTACTGCGCCGGATTGATCAGCACGGATGCGCTTGCGGCGCTGTCCCTCTCCTTCCCGGTGTTTTTCATCATCCTCTCGGCGGGCAGCGGGTTGAGCCAGGGCACGACGGCGCTGATGGCGAACGCGATTGGCTCCAGAAACCGGGACCAGGCCCGGCACTTCTTCGCGCAGGCCCTGGTCCTGGCGGTGGTGGGCGGGGTGGTGTTTTCACTGCTGGGTTTGCTGGCCGCTCCTGCCATGTTCCGGTTCTTGGGAGCGCAAGGCGACTACCTCGTGGTCGCCTTGGCCTACATGAACGTCATCCTTGGCGGCGGCGTGTTTTTCATCCTGCAAATGACCATCAATGCCGCCCTCAACGCGCAGGGTGAGACCAGGCTCTATCGCAACCTGCTCATCGTCAGTTGCGCGGCGAATTGCGTGCTCAATCCGGTGTTGATGTGGGGCTGGCTGGGGTTGCCGCCGCTCGGTGTGGCGGGCATCGCGCTGGCGACTGTGATCGTGCAGATCGGCGGTTGTGTGATGCTGTGGATTGGCATGCGCCGCCATGAGTTGTGCCGCGACATTCCTGTGTCGCTCTTCAAACCCGATCTCGCGATGCTGCGCCAGGTTTTCGGCCAGGCGGTGCCGGCGGGGCTGAACATGCTCACCGTCGCGCTCGGCATTTTTGTCATCACCTGGTTCGTGAAGCACTTTGGCAAGGAAGCTGTGGCGGCGTATGGCATCGCCACGCGCATTGAGCAGGTCGTGCTGCTGCCGACCATCGGACTGAACTTTGCGGTGCTCAGTCTGGTGGGGCAAAATGACGGGGCCGGGCTGCGGCACCGGGTGCATGAGGCCTGGACCACGAACGTGAAGTACGGCGTGCTGCTCATGCTGGCCGGTGGCGTTCTGCTGTATTTGTTGCGCACGCCGGCGATGCGCCTGTTCACACAGGATGCCGCCGTGCTAAGCCACGGTGACAACTACCTCGGCATCGCCGCCGTTACCCTCGCGGCCTATCCGATCCTGTTCGTCACGGTGTTCATGCTGCAGGGAATCAAAAAGCCCGGTTACGGCTTGTGGATGGGCTTGTACCGCCAAATTGCCGCGCCCTTGGTGGTGTTCAATCTCTTGGCCTTCACGTTTGGGTTTGGCATTTGGGGGGTGTGGTGGGGCATTGCACTGGTGACCTGGAGCGCGGCTCTTTTTGCGCTGTGGTGGGGTTGGCGGGTGCTGCAGAGGCAGGCCGGGGCAATGGAGGAGTCGTTGGACAAACGCGGTGTGGCATAGCAGCATGAGCGACGAGCCACCCGCATGTCCGACCCAGTCACTGCCGCAACATCCCCGAAGCCAGGCCGATGGCGCGCACGTTTCGGACGCGGCGGCGCGGCCTTGCTTCTATTAATCCTGGCGGTCACAGGCCTGTGTCTGCACCGCGCTTTGGACGGGCCGACACCGTGGGGCAAGGAGGTGCAAAAGCGGGTGCAGGCAGGCGAGCAGATGCGCGCGGAGGAGCACGGCATTGTGGGGGTGTGGCGGGGGTGCGCGATCTCGGCCGGACTCGGCGGCCTGCTGCTGCTTGGAGCGCGCCTCTGGATGCCTGGTGGACCGAATGCGCCGCGCCGGCCCGCCGCGCCGCCGCAGCATGCTGGCGGCTTATTCTACGCAGGACTCTTCGCCGTGCTCGCAGGCGGCGTTTTCCTGCGCGCTCCGGCGCTCACGCACAGTCTCTGGAATGACGAGGAGTATGCCCTGCGCCGCTACTTCCATGGCGACTGGAAGCAGACGCCGGCAGGGGTTGAATTCAAGCCGCTGAAGTGGGCGGACACGTTGTTTGAGAACGGCAACGGCAACAACCACCTGCTGCAATCCGCCCTGGCCCGGCTCAGTCTCGATGGCTGGCGCAAGCTGAAGGAACAACCGCGAGACGTGTTTAGCGAAATTCCAGTGCGCCTGCCGTCCTTGGTGGCGGGCGTTTTCACCATCGTCGGAGTGGCGTTGCTCGGCCTGCAAGCCGGCCGGCAATGGTGCGGGCTCGGTGCGGCGGCCTTGCTGGCACTGCATCCCTGGCATGTGCGGTATGCGGTCGAGGCGCGCGGTTATTCCCTGATGCTGCTGGGCATGGTGGCGGCGGTGCTGGCACTGCTGCACGCGATTCGCCGGGACAAGGTGCTGGCTTGGTTGTGCTTTGCGGCGGCACAGGCGGTCTTTTTGCTGAGCTTTGCGGGGTCACTCTATGTGGCGGTGAGTTTGAATGCGATTGCCGCTTTTGAATTGCTGCGGCGCAAGGAGGCGCGGCGGTTGCGCACCCTGATCGGGTTCAATGTGCTGTCAGCCATTCCGGTGTTGATCTGGATGCTGCCGTCGCTGCCGCAGTTGGTGGCGTTTTTGCAAAACGAGAAGGTGCTGCAGACGCCGATCGGCGCGTCATGGGCGCGTGATATTGGCAGTCACCTGGCAGCCGGCATTTTGTTCACCAACCCGGAGCCGGCGGTGCATCTCGGCACCAGTTGGCTGGAGCAGACGGCAAATGTCCGGCTCTGGCGGCCCCTGTTTGTCTATGTGCTGCCCTCGCTTGCGGCACTGGGCTTGCTGCTAACGTTGCTGAAGGCGTCGGTGGGACGCCTCATTGTTTGGAGCTTCGCCGTGGGCGGTTTGCTCGCCATCGGTCACAACGTGCTGGCGGGACAGTCGATGCTCTCGTGGTACCTCTTGTATTTGGTTGTGCCGTTGTGTTTGGCGGTGCCGATCGCTTGTCACTGGCTGACTCCCTGGGCTGACAAAACCGCGGGACCGGTGATCGTCCTGGTGGTAGCGCTTTATGGCTTGGTCACGGAGGATGCGCGCGCGCGGTTTGTACAACATGATCGGCAGCCGATCCGCCAGGCGGTGGCGAGTTATCGTGAAGTGTCGCCAGAAGCTGTGGCGGCGGTGTTTGGTGTCAGTGACCGGCAGATCGAGAGCTACGATCCCAAGGCGGTGGTGGTGGAGGATGCCGGACGTTTGGATGAACTGATCGCGCAGGCGAAGGCTGACAAGAAACCGCTGTTCGCGGTTTTTTGCGGCCGCACGGTGACGCGTCAGCGAGTGCCTGAGGTGCTGAGCCGTGTGCTGGACCGTGGCGATTTTCAGCAGCACGCCAGCCTGCCGGGTTTGGAGGCGATGTTCAGTTACGAGGTGTGGCGGCTGGCGCCGTAGGGGACGCGTCGCTTGTTCCAGATGCGGGTCCGCCCTTGCGATGCTGCTGAAAAAACTTCACCACCACTTCAGGGGCCTGTTTGGGATACTCGTGCCCGCCTGGATGGATTGCGGTCACCACGGGTGTGCCGTTGCCGGAAGGGTACAACGTGCAGTTGGCATCTTGATCCCAGGCCGCGCCCTCGCCGCAGTCGTTCAACTTGCGCAGGTGTTCGATCATCAGAGCCTGCCATGCATACTTGACCAGCGGGTCTTTTTCGCCGGCGATGTGCAGCACAGGTTTGGGTTTGAGTTTGACGGCATATTGTTTGCCGGCGGAACCTGAGGGCGCCATCGCCGCGAAGTGCTCGCCGCGCTCCGCCCAGAGCAGGTAGGTGAAGCCGCCGCCGTTGGAGTGGCCCATGGAGTAAATGCGCGCTGGGTCGACCTGGTAATCGGCTTTGATCGAGGCGAACACCGCGTCGAAGAACTTCAAATCGCGTCCGCCCTGGTCTTCCGCGCCGTGCTGCCAGCCCGGCTTTTTGCCCTCTGGATCGGTGATCTTTCCCGGTGTGTTCAGTCCCTGCATGTAAACGACAATCGCCTCCGGCCAAAGCTCGTGAAGGCGAAAGCTGCGCGCTGCGTTGCGCATGTTGCCGCCGTGGCCATGGAAGCCGAAGACCAGGGGCGCGGGTTTTTCCCTGGCGCTGGCCGGGGCAAAAACAATGGCCTCCCGGGTCACGCCGCCGATGTTCCATTCACGATGGGTTTGCGCTTTGGCGCTGGTCCAGTTCAGCACGACGGCAAGCGCGATCAGGAAGAGTCGGTGATTCATCGTTTCCTGGAAACCCCGGCGGGCAGGCTTGGTTGCATTTGGTCAGCACCGTGGTTTTTTTCTGAAGGGTCGAGGCAACTCCCATCTGTAAGCGTGGTTTACAGACGGAATGAGCGCCGCTACCCTGACCGCGTTTCCCTCCCGCTTCCTCATGACGGAATCGTTCCGGCCCGCCGACTCCGGCCCCGTTGAGGCATCGTCCGATGCCAGTGCCAGCGCGTGCGCGGACGACGCGAGCGCGCATCTCATGCTGCGTGTGCGCCAGGGCGACGACCGGGCTTTTGAGGAGCTGGTCTGCTTGCATCAAAACGCCGTCATCGGCACGGTGGCGCGCATGCTGGGCAATCTCGACGATGCTCACGACATCGCCCAGCAGGTGTTTCTGCGGGTTTGGAAAAGCGCGCCGCGGTACGAACCGACGGCCAAGTTCACGACCTGGCTGTTCACGATCACCCGCAACCTGGTCTTCAATGAAACGCGCCGCCGCTCCCGCCGCCGCGAGGTGTCGCTGGAGCCGGAGACGGATGACGATACGCCCCGGCAGTTCGCCAGCCTGAGCACACCAGGGCCGGATCAACAAGCGCAGCAGGATGAACTGGAACAGGCCCTGGATCGCGCCATCGCTGCCCTGCCGGAGAAGCAGCGGCTGGCAGTCGTTCTGCGCCGCCACCAGGAGCTGCCGTATGAGCAGCTTTGTGAGATTCTCGGGATGTCGCTGCCGGCGGTGAAGAGCCTGCTGTTCCGCGCCCGCAATGAGCTGCGCAAGACGCTCGCCGCTTACCTTGGCGAGGATTTGCCGGAGTAGGCGGGGTTTGCGGGAAGGTGAGGTGTGACTGAGCCGCATCTTCGCCGTGGACGCGCGCCCGGGCCTGTGCCTTGATGGAGAATCCACGGCCATGCCCAGTCATCCCAACAGCGTCATCGAACTCGCCCAGGCTCTGGTGCGAATCCCCTCGGTGAATCCTGATGGCGACCCCGGCCTGCCCGGCGAAGACACCGGCGAGGCAGCCTGCGCCAACTACATCGCAGCGTTTCTCGAGGCCGCTGGGGCGGAAGTTTTTCTCGACGAAGTTTTGCCTGGCCGGCCCAATGTCATCGGCCGGTTTCGCAGCCAGCCCGCTGCCGAGGGAAAAGCCAAACGGCGCCTGCTTTTTGCTCCGCACACGGACACGGTTTCGGTCGCGGGCATGACCATTGATCCCTTTGGGGGCGAGGTTCGTGATGGCAAACTTTGGGGCAGGGGAGCCAGCGACACCAAGGGTCCGATGGCGTCCATGTTGTGGGCCTTGTGGGAGCTGCGGGCGGAGATCGCCAGCCTGCCGGTCGAAGTCCACTTCGCCGGTTTCATGTCCGAGGAATCGCACCAGCATGGCTCCCGCCACTTTGCAGCGCACCATCCGCCGTATGATCTGGCGCTCGTCGGCGAGCCGACGGAGATGAGCGTTGTTCACACGCACAAGGGCTCGCTCTGGGTGGATGTGCGCACCCATGGCCGCGCCGCGCATGGCGCCCGCCCGGAACTGGGCGAAAACGCCATCGTCAAAATGGCCCGGCTCGTGCATGCGCTCGACACCGACTTCCGCTGGCAGTTGGCGGACCAAAGCGCGCCGAGTCCGTTTTTAAGCCCGTCCACGGTGAATCTCGGCATGATCCAGGGCGGCAGCCGATCGAACATCGTCGCCGACCACTGCGTGCTTCGGTTGGACATTCGCACCACTCCTGGCCTGGATGCACACGCCCTGCTGCGCGAGTTCGTGCATGGCATCGACCCCACGGCCACCGTCGATGACGCACCGCCGGTGATCGCTCTCGACACCGACCCGTCGCATCCGCTCATCAAGGCCCTGCTGGCCAATGGCAGCGACCTCGCCGGCGCGCCCTGGTTTTGTGACGCCGCCTTTCTCGCCGCCGCCGGCACGCCCGCCATCGCCATCGGTCCCGGTTCCATCGCCCAGGCGCACACCAAAGACGAGCACATCGCCCTCGAAGACCTCGAACAAGGCACCCAGTTCTTCCAACGCTTTCTCAGAGGTCTCTGATGGGAGACACAAGATGCAAGACTGCAAGACTCTGAATCCATCTCCTCCTCCCCAAAAACAAAATCCCGTTAATCTCTTCGAAATCCCGTCAATCCTGTCCAAAATAACTCCGACCATGCCAGCCTCCTACCGCGTCCTCCCCTTCTCCGTTCACAACAACCTCGTCACCCGCGCCTACCGCCACCGCGGCTACACTGCTGTAGAAGCCGCCGACGCCACCCGCTTCTGCGAACTCGCCGCCGCGCACGGCATTCGCACTCACAACGCCATCAAGGCCCTGCACCTCGACCACCTTTTCGGCTCCGGCAACGGCGGCTGCGTGCCCGGCGCGGAGATCGAAGTGATCGGAAAATCCTTCGCCGCCTCAGAGGCCTGGGACTGCAAAAAGAAGCTCGGCCAATCCGTCGCCTTCGCCGCCATGGACCGCTGCATCGAGATGGCCGACCAATACGGCATCGGCCAGGTCAGCGTCGACAACGCCTTTCACTACCTCTGGGGCGGCGGTTACGTCATGGACGCCGCCAAGCGCGGCTACATCGCCTACACCAACTGCACCTCCACGCTCGCCGAGGTGGTGCCCTTTGGCGGCAAATTCCCCGTGCTCGGCACCAACCCCCACTCCTGGGGCATTCCCACCACCGACGCCATCGGCTACCCCATCGTCATCGACTGGGCCACCTCCACCGTTGCCATGGGCCGCGTCCAGCAGTTCCGCCGCGAAAACAAGCCGCTGCCTGCCGGCGCTGCGGTGGATGCCGAGGGCAATCCGACCACTGATCCCCACGCTGCGCAGTGGCTGCTGCCTTTCGGCGCGCACAAGGGCTACGGGCTGTCCCTGCTCATCGAGGTTTATGGCGCGTTGATCGGTGGCTCGCTGCCCACCCTGCGCGGAGGCGGCGCGCATCCGGACATTGTCGGCAAACCGCTGCCTGAGGGCGAAAAGCGCACCTCTTCCTTCTACTTCCAGGTCATTCACCCCGACGCCATCAGCACCGGCCTCTTTGCCAAAGGCCGTGACCAGGCCGCCAACATCAAGGCCGTGCTCGATGACATCCTTGCCCGCGGCAACGAGTCCTGCCTGCTTCCCGGCCAGCCCGAGGCGCAAAACGCCGCCCACACCGAAAAAGCGGGCGGTCTGCTCTTCACCGACGCCGAGATCGCCGCGCTCAACGAAATCGCCGAGGAGTGCGGGGCGGACAGGATTGATGGCGACAGCCTGCCGGGCTACGAGGTGCCGTAAGCGCAACTATATACGACTGTAAAATTTGAGACGGAGTTCGGCGATAAGACTGCCACGCACGTCATGTCTTACATCCTAGGAGCACAGCGTGACGAAGATGTGTTTGGAGCATTCGAAAGATATGCCGCATACGTGGAGGCGGAAAGGCATCGATTTCCGCTTTCGGTGTTGAAGCTGCTTAACTCCGATTGGTATTTCAGTTTCTTATTTGGATTGCCTTCTTTGCACCGGGCTTTCATTGGACTGGGGCCGTCATAAGGCCGATTGAGGTCCGGCTGGTTCATGGAGAAGAAAAGACTCCACTGCACGGAAGTCATGGTGCTTGTGTTCAGAGAAGATGAGTGGGACTTTTATGAGAAGCTTAGCGAGCCTGAACGCCTAGATGTTCTTGCAGGCATGACATCGCATCGCATGGCGGGTAGAACGGAAGCTGATGGAACTGTCGAATTAAACGGCCAGTTCGGTGCTGGTGGAAACTCATCGCTTTTGCTGTCACATGGATCCTACGTAGTGGGCAGTCATGTGCTTGTCATCCTGAGGGACGGACAACAGCCCGTTATCAAATGGCTGCGAGATTTCGCCACCGATACTGGCGAGCACGGAGACCGTTACCAACTGCCTCTCGAAATAGGTCAGCACATCGCGCTCGAAAAGGTCCGCAAACAGGTGCTCTTTCAGGAAAACCTCCAGTTCAGGAGCAAATTACGCATAGCCACCTTTGAATGCATCCGGCGGAAGTTTGGTAATTTCCACTATAACATCCGTGCCTCGTTCATACTTGCTGCTGCGGTCGTCTTTGATCAGTGATGCCTTTGGCTTTCCGTTCGTCAAGGACTTCCATGAAGGTCTGAATGCCCCGGATGCTTCGAGGGAAGCCGCAATAGGCATACAGGTGAACCAATACCTCCTTTATCTCATTGATGCTCATGCGAGCGTCGAGGGCGACTTTCAGCCGTTCCAGATCACCTTTCGCCGTATAAGCGGAAACGGTCACTATTCTACGCTGTTTTTCATTCAGCATATCTTTTCCGTCTGTGGTGGATTGTTGGGCATTCACGATCCCGAGGAGACCGAACAGAATGAGGATTGCTGCGGTATAGATGCTTTTCATTGTCCCTCGGATTTGGGTTGGTATTGCTCATCGCTGACTCTCTCCAGCCAATCGACTGACTTGCCATCGACGTGCTCCGTGACGGCGATATGGGTCATCGCCGTGGTGGGAGACGCGCCATGCCAGTGCTTCACACCGGGCGGAAACCAAACCACATCGCCCGGCTGAGCTCGTTCGACCGGGCCGCCCCACTGCTGCACAAATCCACTGCCGGAGGTCACGATGAGAGTTTGTCCCAGCGGATGAGTATGCCATTTTGTGCGCGCGCCAGGTTCAAAGGTTACGCTCGCCCCCGCGAGCGCGGGCGGGGGGCATCGGCCTCAAAAAGCGGATCAACGCGCACCGGGCCTGTAAAGTTTTCGGCGGGTGCCGGATTTGAAGGCTGCGAGCCGTTTCGGGTGATTTTCATGGTGGATTGTGGTTCGGTGTTGGTTTGTCCGTGGCCAAGCGCCGGCATGGCGAACGTCGTCGCCGCCATGCCGGTGAATTTGATGAAATCTCGTCTGGCAATGGGTGGATGGGATGATGGGTTCATGATTCTTGAGCGTTTTTGGTTTCAGATAGAGTGTGGCCAGACATCTCTGAATTTTGTGTCCGCCACTCTCCCGGCGCGGCGCCTTCCCATCCTTGGAAGGCACGGAAGAATGAGTTCGCATCCTCATGCCGAGCAGGAAAGCGATGCCGGTGAGTTCGACGTTACTTTTCAGCAAATAGTGCGGTCAGCAGTTCCTGATTATAGGTCACGAATGGCCGATCCAGATCGCTGTTACGGAAGACCAGCGCATTATGCTTCGTCTTGAAACGAACCCGGCAGCCAAATCGCTCTTCCAGCAATCCACGATGACGGGATGGGCGGGTAAGCTCCAGCCGCAGAGGTTTGATTTGTCCGTTGGTTCCTTTCTGCCCGACGGTCAGAATCCATGACAGGCAGAGGTCCGTCAGCACATCCGGCGGAACTTCCTCCGTGCCGGTAAAAGTGAATTCAACGGTGGCTTCATCACCGGAGTCGGAAACACTGACTCGAATGTCTTCATGACAAGTCAGCCTCTTGTAACGGCCCATGCGCTGATTGATGGGAATGCGGGGCCGGGTGACTGAGCACCATGGCGCTGTCTGCGACAGCGCGGGGCTTGTGCATGAAAAATGGGTCTCGCGCCAAGGCGTTAGGAAAGGGCTCCCTTTGCGTCTTGGTGCGAGACCCCTGACGGTCGTGCGCAAGAACTAAACCAAGACCGCTTCGCGCTGCATCAAGGCAGGGCCAGATCAACCGAACAAAGCGGCGATGGGCTTGCCACCGTCGGTGATCGGCACCGGGCGGGTGCCGGCGATGAGTTCGTGCGTGGGATCGATGCCGAAAGCGGCGTGGATGGTGGCGTGGAAGTCCGGCACGGAGACGGGGTTTTCGACCACCTTCTTGGAAAGATCGTCGGTGACGCCGTAGGCGCCGCAGTGGTTCAGGCCGCCACCGGCGAGCACGAGGCTGAAGGTGGTGCACTGGTGGCCGCGACCGCCGCCGCCATCGAACTCAGGCGGGCGGCCAAACTCGGTGCCGATGGCAATGAGTGTTTTGTCGAGCAGCCCGTGATTTTTGAGGTCGGTGATGAGCGTGGCGAAGGCGTCGTCGAGGTCTTTGATGAGCAGGTGCTGCTTTTCCTGGCCATCGTTGTGGGTATCCCAGCCGGTGCCGTTGACGAAGCCGAGGTTGTGCGAGACTTCGATGAAACGGACACCGTCCTGGATGAGGCGGCGTGCGAGCAGACAGCGCTGGCCGAACTCGCTGCCGTAGGCGTTGCGCAGCTCGGCGGGCTCTTCGTCGAGGTTGAAGTTGCGCATGAATTCAGGGCCGGCGAGACGCAGGGCCTCGCGCTGGGCGGTCTCGTAATCGGCGAGGGCGGAATCTTGTGCGACACGCTCTTGCAAGGGCGCGAGCAACTTGGCGCGGGCGCTGACCCGCTGCTCGGTGACATCGGCGGGGCGGGTGAAACCAGCGGGTCCGCTTTGGGTGTCGGTCAGGTAGATGTTGCCATGTTTGGCGCCGAGGAACCCGGGGCCGCGGCTGGGATTCGGGTAGCCGATGAGCATGTAAGCGGGCACCTTCGGATTCGCCGAGCCTCGCTGATGAGCGACGATGGAGCCGACGGAAGGGTAGGTGGTGTCGCCGCTGATTTGACGTCCGGTGTGGACGAAGTTGGTGGCGATGGCGTGCTCGTTGATGATGCTGTGGAAAACGGTGCGCACGGCGGTCACATGCTCCATCAGCCGCGCGGTTTTCGGCAGGTGCTCGCAGATCTGGACACCGGGCACGGAGGTCTCGATGGCAGGGTAGGCGGAACCGGCTTTTTTCGGGCTGGCTTTGGGATCACCCAGCGCCTTCGGATCGAAGGTGTCCATCTGCGCCATGCCGCCGCCGAGCCAGATGAAGATGCAGTGCTCGGCCTTGCCCTTGGGCATGGAAACGATGTTCGATGCGCGCAGGCTTGAAGCGGCTAACGGAGCAAGGGCTGCGGACTGGAGAAAACGGCGGCGTTTCATGGCGGTGGTGGGCGCTGGGTTGGGCAGGATTGACAGGATTTTTGGGGATTAACAGGATTAAGGAGGTCTTCTCAGGGGGCGAAGACCCACTCGGGGGCGTTGAGCAGCGCCCAAAGCACGTCCTCCATGCGCAGGCGCCAGTTGTTGTCGAGGCGCGGGCTGGGCGGGTCGCCGCGACGGGAAGCGGCTTCCTCCTCGACGCGCAAGGCATTGGCTTCGGGATCGAGGTGGTTGGTCCACGAAACGTATTTTGCGGGGTAACGCTGCCCCGGATTTTCCGGCTGGTAGTCGATACGACGTTGCTCGTAACCGGCGCTCAAATGACCGGCGTAAAGCTGGCGCTCCTCGGCGGTGGGCGGCCGGGTGAGCAGGCGGAGGAAGAGCTGATCAATTAGTTCCTCCACGGGCTGATCCGCGAGGGCAAGTTCCGTGATGCCGTGGTCGTCGCTGAGCCGCGTCAACCACACTGCAACCGTGCCATTGCTGAGGATGGCGGGCTGAAGAGCGTTGGGGTCGGTGGCGCGGGTGCTGGCAGGCTCTTGACGGGTGGGGCGCCAGCCGAAGGCTTCCAGTACATCACACACCGCTTGGATGCGCGGCAGGCTGAGGCTCGGGCGGTCGCGCTCGTTGCTCGTGCTGGCGAACATCCAGGCGCGATTTGGCAGGCCCAACGAGATGGAGTTTTTCATGTCGCGGCGACCGTCAATGTCCAAACTGACTTCCTCGGTCTTCATCGGTTTGCCTGTGGCGGCAAAGAGCGAGTCCACGATTTGTTCAGCTCCGAGACGGCGCGGCGCGGGAGCCGCAAAGATTGGACTGGGCGCGGTCAGCACCCTGTCAGTGGCGCGCTGGTAGGCGTGGGAGTTGAGGATGACGCGGCTGATGTTTTTCAGGCTGTAGCCGCCGCGCACAAACTCACGGGCGAGCCAGTTGAGCAGCTCCGGATGGCTGGCCTTTCCGCGTTCCCAGTCCTCGACGGGCTCAACGATGCCGCGCCCCATGTATTGCTGCCAGAGACGGTTGACGATGACCTGGGCGAAGCGCTCGTTTTGCGGCGCGGTGATCAAGGCGGCGAGCACGTCGCGCTTGTCTTTCGGGTTTTCTGCCAGGCTCTCGCCGGTGGCGAGCGGCACAAAGTCCTCAAAAGGCCACTTCGGCTCGACTTTCGTGCCCGGTTGAAGAGTGACTTGAATGAGCGGTTTGCGGCCGCCTTCGTGCAGTTTGTCCATCGGCACGCTGCTGGTCTTGGGCACGTCAATCGACTCCGTTTTCAGCAACGCGGCGAGTTCAAACAAATCCTGCTGGGTGCTCTCGTGAGCCGGGGCGTCATGACAGCGGGCGCACTTCATTTCGACGCCAAGAAAGGCGGTGCTGACGATGGCTCCTTTGGCGGCCATGGGCACGTCGTTGCCGGAGGCGGTGCCAAACCCGGCGGGACCGCCAAAGCGCTCGCTACCGCCCATGCGCAGCAACTCGGTGACAAACAGGTCCATCGGACGATCATCGCTAAGCGCCTCGTGCAGGAACCAGCGGAAGGGGCCGGTGTTGTTGAGAGTGGGGTTGAGAATGTTGGGGTTCTCCGCCAGCACATCCTGCCAGTAACCCATCCACCGGTCCGCCCAGCGCAGGTCGGCGAGCAGGCGGTCGATCACCTTCGCGCGTTTGTCCTTGCTGCTGTCGTTTTGGAAAGCGGTGATCTCCTCCACGGAAGGCACCACGCCAACGGTATCGAGGGTGACGCGACGCAGGAAAGCGAGATCGTCGGTGAGGTCAGTGACCTCGATGCGATCCACGTTCAACTCCGGCCAATGGGCGCCTTCGCTGATCCAGCGCTGCAGCGCTTCGATTTGCTCCTGGCTGAGCGGATCGCCTTTGGGTGGCATGATGAAGTCTTCGTCCTGGCTGATGACACGGGCGATGATGGAACTTTTGGCGGGGTGGCCGGGTGTGATGGCCGGACCATCGGACTCGCCGCCTTTGAGGGCGCTGGCGAGGTTATCGAGATTCAGATCCCCCTTAGTCTTGCCGCCTTGATGGCAACTGAAGCAATGTTGCTCGAAGATGGGAAGCACGTCTTTGTAGAAATGCACGCCATTCTGTTTGACCGCGGAGATTTGGGCGGAGAGGGCGGCGATTTTTGCGTTGAGAAAATGGTCCACTGCGTTGGCGGCTGGCAGGTCCTTCGCCGGTGCGGGCACCTTCACCTCCGGTGTTGAGGCAAGCCAGTGCCCGGCAGCCTGCCGGCGCTCGCTCCAGTAGGAGTCGTGCTGTTTGCGGGCCTCGGCGCGGCGCTCGGCGTTGAAGGCAGTGAGCCAGGTGCGGCGCTCTTTTTCATAGGCCGCCCAGCTTTCGTCGGTGTAGGGCACCTGGCGTTTGCCCGGGCTGAGCAGGCTCCAGCTTTCACTGCCTTCGAGCGAGATGGCCACGACCATCTCACCGGTTTCAGGCCGGCGCTTGGAACTGCCGATGACACCGCCGATCATTTGCTCGATCACCACGAGGTGCTCGCCGCCCTTGCTTTCGAATTCGATCCAGCTCTCTTGGGTGCCAGGCGGCGCGAAGCGAAAATCGGGGCCGAGGTCAAGGTAGTCCTTTTGTTCGGAGACACGGCCATGGCCGCCGCCGTCGGCTTTGGCAAAAGGAAGGTCGAGCAGCAGCTTGCCGTCCACGGTCAAGTGGGTGGCGTTGCGGCCGCGCAACAAGAGACGGTGCTTTCCGGCAGGCACTTTGACCACCGCAGCGGCGCGGAGAAGGTAAGGATTTGGACGGTCGCCGCGGATGCCGGTATCGACGTATTTGTGCGGCACCTCGAAGATGCCGAAGACGTCATCGAGGTAAGTCTCCGTGGACTGCGGCGGGAAGGCCGGCCAGGCGTTCTTCGCAGGCACGCCCTCCTCGCAAACCTGCACCAGCACTTTGCCCTTGGGCAGCTTTTCGGCGTCGATCGGCGGCGGCGGCGGGATGAAATGAAAACGCTGTGCCAGGGTGGCGTCGGGCACCAGCTCGCGGTAGATGGCGAGTTCATCGAGTCCGCCGTTCAGTGTGTTGCTGGGGCCGCCCCCATAACCTGTTCCGATCATGACATCGTCCGCGTCGCTCACCGGTGCGGCCGTGGTTTCGCCAGCCAAGTCCCAGACACCGCCAGCCGCCTTTTTGCCGTCCACCCAAGCAGTGATCGTTTTGGGTTTGCCGAAGGTGTAGCTGACCGCCACATGGTGCCAGCCGGATCCCGGCGCAAAACCCTCTTTGGAAACCCAGCGATGGTAGTCTTCTTTGCCTTTTGAATCGCGGCTGCGGAAGAGAAAACAGGGGCGCGCCTCGTCATTTTCCCCCTTGAGGCGGAGAGCCCAATTTTGGTTCTCTGCCGTGTGGGCTTTGTTCTTGTTTCGGCCTTTGCCAATGAGGTAGGCGTAACTGCCTTTGTTGAGTTGCCCGCAATTGACCCACGCCTCGATGGTGATGGTGTCGCCCTGAGTGAAGCGCAGGCTGGTTTCCGGCAAATCACTTTCCCTGACCTGAATGAAGCTGTCTTTGCCGGTGAAGAAGGCGGCTTTATTGCCAGCGGCGAAACCCGGATACATGGGTTTCTGCGGGCCCTCCGCCCTGATCTCCGCTTTGCCCTGCAACGCGCCTGGCTCCTTGCGCTCAAAGGTCCATTTGACCAGCGGCGCAACTTGGGGGACAGGCGCGATGGAGTCGTTCTGCGCAGCGTCCTTGGTGTCATCGACACCGAGGGATGCGGCAGCACTGGCGAGAAAGGCAAGGGCGCGGAGCATGGCGGGCATAAGTAACCAACGCTACAACACCTCTGTTTTCGCAAGATGCCACCCCCACTTTAGGGGGATGGCGGCGGGCAATGCTGCCGCACTCTGCAAGGAGGATGACCCCACCTGTCAGCGCATGGGGCGAATCTTCGATTTGTCCGGACGCTTGAAGATTCGCGAAAAGAATCCCTGCCGGCGCTCCAGATCATCCGTGGTTTCGCGCAGAACCGTGTCGTCGATGATCACCTCCTGCGGAAAGCGCTCGGCGGCGTCGGCGCCAACATTGGTGCGGTAATCCTCCTGACGGGAGGCCGTGAAGAGGGAGGCGCTGTCAGTGACAACACGCGGCTGGATGAAAATGATCAGCTCGCGCCGAGTGTCGCTGTCGATGTCCTCACGGAACAGTTTGCCGAGCAAGGGCAGCCGGCTGATGTAAGGCAGGCCCTGTGAGTCGCGCTTTTTCTCCTCGGAGATGAGTCCGCCGAGAACGACCGTGTTGCCGTTGGGGACCGTGACCGTCGTGACAATCTGCTCGGTGCCGATGATCGGAATGTCATTGGGTTCAACGCGCTGGCTGCCGATCACGGTGTCGTTGACCTGGGCGATCGTGAGCATGACTTCACCGTCGGCATTAATCAGGGGCACGACTTCCAGCTTGAGCACCACATCGCGGTACTCAATCGTGGTGGTGACGTTGCTGCTGTTGGCGCCGTTGCCAACGAAGGTGGTGGATTGCGCGGGCACGGGAATGAGCTGGCCGGAGGTGATGACGGCCTTTTTGTTGTTCAGGGCAAACACCGCGGGCCGGGACAGCACCTTGAAGCGGTTGCTGGTTTCCAAAGCGGTGACAAACACCTCCGCGCTGTCGCCAAAGGCGCCGTAGAGGTTGAGGCCGCTGGCCGGGCCGAAGGCGGAGGTGATGAGGTTGTCGCGCAGATCGCCAATGGCGTTGCCGGTGACGATGTCATCGCGCCGCACAAAAAGGCTGCCGGTGCCGCCCGCATCGTGCCGGGTGCTGTTGAAGCGGGTGAGGTAATCGACTCCGGTTTCCATGCCCTCGCCCAGGGTGAGCTGGCCGATGACCGTGGCGAGATAAACCTGGGCCGGTTTGCGGTCGAGTTTGTCAATGAGGCTGTCGATCTTGGCGATGTTTTCCTTCCGGCCCATCACGAGAATGGCGTTGGCCATCGGGTCGGCGACGATGCGGGTCTTGTCGACCAGCACGGACACCGGCGCGTTGTCCTCCGTGGGGCCGCTAATGAGGTCGGGCCGGGCGCCAAGGGAGGTGGTGGTGGAGGCGGTGGCATCGTCCACGGTGGTGGTGGTGGCCACCAACTGGCCGCCGCGGGTGGTCGCGCTGCGCACGCCGCCGAGAAGCTGAGAACTCGTGGAGGCCAGCGGCTGGTTGCGCTGCGCCGTGATGCTGCCACCGCCGGGAAGCTGAGTGGCGCCGCCGCTGGACTCGGTGATGACATCGACCAGGGCCGGGAGGATATCGACCGCAGTGGCGTATTTCAGCGGGCGCTCGTAAGGCTCCTCCAGCTCCAATGGCTGATCGAACTGGGCAATGAGGCTGGCGATGTAGGTGTAGTCGTCGGGAGAAGCCACGACCAGCACTTGGTTGAGACGGCTGTCAGCCACGACCTGGGCTAGGATTGACGGCGCCTCGGAGGAGGCTCCGCCGATTTGCGTCACGCCGTTCGAGCGGCTGGAAGAGCGCGGGTCGTTGCTGGATGATGATGAGGAGGAGGAGCGCGAGTCGCCGCTGGACGAACGCGAATCCCCCCCGGAGGAGGATGAGGAGCGCGAGTCGCCGCCACTGCTGCTGCGATTGTCCGCGGCCGGCGAGCCGCGCAGGGTGCTGATACCCTTGCTTTCCTGCTCCTGCGCCTGCGCGCTGACGGTAGCCTGCACGATTTGAGCGACGACGGTGGCGTCGGCGTGTTGGAGAGGAATGAATTTGGTGATGAGCGAGGACGCCGTGGACGGGCTGTCGATGGCATTCTTGATGCTGATGAGCTGGCGCACAATGGTGGCGCTCTCGGTGATGAGCAGCCCGGGCGGCGTGAGCACCGGGGTCATGCGGCCATAGACAGAAAGCCCAACGTGATTGGCGAGCATTTGCGCGGCATCCTCAGGCGTGAGGTTCTCCAGCGGCATGAAGTAAGTGACGAGCGTCTCGCCATCAGGAATGTCTGCGGGAGACTGGTAGAAAGTCAGGCCATGGGAAAACTGCACAGCGTTGGCATTCTGGGTGCGCGCCGGCAGGATGCGCGCGCTTTTGCCTCCCGGGTCGATGACGATGGCGTAGCCATTGGTGAGCAGGGCCGATTCAATCAGTCGCACCGCTTCCTGTCTTTCGACCGGATTGGGAGTGATCAGACTAATGGCGGCGCCCTCGAAAATGGCGGTGTCCTTGACCAGCGTCATGCCGGTGAGCCGCTCATAAATGCTCAACAAGTCCGTGACTGGGTTGTTGGGGAATTGCAAGGCGACCTTGTCCCCTTCGATGCGCATGGTTTCGACGCCATCCTGGCCGACCGCGCCCATGGCGCTGCCACCTGGCGGGCCTCTGAATCCAGGGCCGCCGAAACCGGAGCCAGGGCCAAAACGCCTGCGCTCGCCACCAAAGCCTTCGCCAGTCCCTGGACCTTGGGGGCGCTGATCCGGATCCGTTGCGTCTGGACCGCCTGGTGCGGGGCCTTGCGCCGGGCGCTCGCTGCCGGCCGTTCCACTGGGCTCATTGGCCTGCGCCAGCAAGCGCCGCTCCGGCGAAGGGCGGGAGCCGTTCGCCGGGAGGATCGGCGGGATCGGCGCCTGCAGGTCAGTGGTGCTTTGCGTTTGGGAAAGACGCTGCTCGGGAGTGAGGCGCACCTGTTCGGATGCCTGGATGACAGGGGAATCGTCGATTTCACCCGGAAGCGGCACTTGCACCACCGGCGCCGACTGGGTTTGAGCCAGCCCAACGGAGATCCATGTCAAAGCGGCGAGACTGCCCAAGGAGATACCACAAATGATCCTGCGATTCTGAAGCGGTTTCGGGAGAATAAATAAAGGCATAAAGAAAGGATGCGCGCGTCGGGTGATGAGAGGATCAACGCGAAGGTGGGCCAAATCCACGCCCCCCCCCATCGGAGGGACCGCGGCTGCCGCTGGAAGAGCCGCGACTGCCGCCATCGGAGGGACCACGGCTGCTGCCGGAAGAGCCGCGACTGCCGCCATCGGAGGGACCACGGCTGCTGCCGCTCCCGCCACCTTGATCCTCGCGCGAGACTCTTTCGAAGGTGCTGCGCATGAAGGCGGAGCGCTCTTCTGGTGTGGCGTTCATGAGACGCTCGCGATTGCGCTCAAATTCCTCGCGCAAGCGGGAGCGGGCACTGTCCGACAAACTGCGGAAACGATCAATGTCCTCCTGGGAGGGGCGCGGGCCGGAGCGCTGATAACCTTCGCCGCCCGACGGCCCGCCAGGAGGGGGACCGCCGCGCGATTCCTGCCGGCGCTTGTCGGGGCTGAGCGCTTCTTTGTTGTAGCGGATGCTGACAATCTCGCCGCCGATGGAAACCTTGGCCTGGGCGCGGGTGATGTCGGTGACTGCCGGTGCTTCACTCAAGGTCCAACCTTTGAAATTTGGCTTGTCCGACACCACCAGCGACTCCCGCGTTTCCGTGTTGAACAACGTGGCCACGGGCTTGCCATCGATGAAGGCCAGACCGCTGAGCACAAGCGAGTCGGACGGATTCACTGAGCGGGTGAATGGTGGATTATCGATCAGCGCGTTCAGTTGCTCCGGGTTGAAGGGCTTCGGCAAAATCGAGTCATCAATGCCTCCCTTGGTCTCCGCCCGCGCAGCGCCAGCAAGCCCCGCAAGCAGGGTGAGCAACGTCAGGGAAAGAAAACGGCGCGTCATGATGGCCTAGAGGCTGGATTCAGGCTTAAACCACCGCGCCAGGGTTAGGTTGCATTCCCCTTGGGGTTTCGGGGCCTGGGAGCGGGTTTCGATTTCAAACTCCAGCGCTTTGATGTGCTGGAACTTTTCGGGTGACTGCAAAGTCGCCAGCCACTGCAAAAGCGTTGTTTGGTCGCCTTCCAAACGCACGTTTACCGAGACCTCGCGATAATTGGCCTGGCTGACGGGTTCGAGCAGCGTCTGCCGTTCGATCTTCACCTGCATGTCCAGGGCGGCATTTTGAACTTCCTCCAAAAGCTGGCCTTGCGCGCGGCCGAGGCTCTCGGTGACCGGCATGGTGGCGTTCAGCCATTCGGTGTGCTTGTTCCAATACTCGCGGTCCGAAAGCCAGGTTTGATTCTCCTTCAGTTCGGTCTCCAAACGCGCCACCGTGGTGAGCAAAGCGTTGCGGCGCTGCTGAAAGGTGCCGAGCAGGATCATCGTAGCCATCAAGCCAAGCACCCCGAAGCAGAGCAGGAGGAGGCGTTTTTCACGGCTGGAAAGCTTGGTCGTCATCGGAGATCACTTGAGTTTGCCTTGCGCGCGGAAGGAGGCGGTTTTTTCCCGGACGCTGGGTTGCGGCATGCTCCAGCTGTAGCGGCCGAGCACCCGGTGCTTTTGCAGGTCTTCCAAAAACTGGTAAGCGAGCTGGGAGTCGCGCGCTTCGCCACGCAATTCAATGTCATCGGTGCGTGCTTCAAACTCGCGAATCACGATGCCGCTGGGCGGCATCAGGCTGGTGATTTCCGCCATCAATACCATGGGGTAGCGGTTCGGATCCAGCGCCGGAGCCAAGGCCTTCCAGGCTTCGGCCGTTTTTTTCACGGCGGCGGCAGGCGCGCTGGTGGCTTCAACCTGTTGCCCCAGTTCCGTGACGCGGGCCGCGTAATGCCTCAGGTAGGCGTAGCCCAGGAAAATCAGGGCGAGATAAAGCAAGCCGCCGAGAATGCTGAAGCGCAGGATTTTGCCGCGGCGTTTGGCCCGCTCCCGCGCGTTGCGCACACTGAGGGGCAGCAGCGACGTGTCTTGCCCCGACTCAAGATGGCCGGCGCGAGGCAGGGATTCCACGACTCGCACAGGCAGATCCAGCAGTTGCTTGAAACGCCCCGCCTCCCATCCGCCGCCCACCAAGGTAATGCCTTGAATCGATCCCAGCACAGGCTGCGACTCCAGCGCCAGCCGGGTGAGCTGCAGTTCGCTCGCCACTTCCTCCGAAGAAGTGCCTGTGGGCGCGAAGATGTGACTGCGGAACAACTTGCCATGAAAGGAAACCGCCAACACCAGTTCGCCCTGTTCTTCCATGACGATGAGCTGGTTTTCGGGCAGTTCCAGCAGGCGCATGGCGGCGACGTAGTCGCTGGCGCTCAAGACCGTCAGGTGCTCTGGAAATGGATCCGCCAGCACATCGATGCTGATCACCGCCATGCCGGATTGTTGTCCCAGCAGGTGCCAGCGGTGGGGGCGCAGACCACCCTCCGCGGTGCGCAAGCCGTGCCGCTCCAGATGCGTCTCCACCATCTGGCCGAGCAGTTCGTGCTCCGCCATCGGCAAAATCAGCCCGATGCTGCGGCACGCCGTTGCCGGCAGCCCAATCACCAACGAGGGGGTGTTGCCTTGGCAGTCTGCCGGACTCTCGACTCCCTCCACAGCGGTGGCAGAGCGGGGTTTCCACAGTCGCCATGCGGCATCCGGACTCGGCAACAGCAGGGTGGCGGCAGATAAAGACATGATTGGCAGACTCAGGCGGGCAGGGGCGTGAGATTAACGCCGCAGCCTTCCTGGAGTTGCGGAAATTGCAGGCGATTTTTCAGGAAATCCGCAACCAGCAGACGCCGTTGTCTCTTTCTTGCCAAGCCCATTGGTTCCACTATGATTCCCGTTAAGGAATTCATCAACCCCACAATCATGCGCCGCCTGTTCCCCATCTGCCTCGCTGGTTTCATCTGCCTGGAGCCCGTCTCCGCCCAGGAGTTTCGAACCTTCAAAAACAGCCAGGGAGTGGAGATCCGCGCACGCCTGCTGGCGGTGGAGAACGGCCAAGCCACCATCATCCGCCAGGATGGCACCAAGTTCACGGTGCCGGTGACGGCCTTTTCCGCCGAGGACCAAAAGTTCCTGGCCGATGCCGGTTCCGCCATGGCCTCCGGCTTCATCACCAAAGCCAGCGCCAACGACAACCTGCCAGTGGAGGAATTGAACGCTCTGATTGGCGCGCCCCTCTTTGGCGAGACCGTGCTTTGGGAAAGCGATGCGGACGTGGTGGCGACGAAGCTGGACCTTCGCGCGGAATCCAAAACCAAGGGCCAGAGCAGCTTCCGCGCGTATCCGCGTGACGACTACCGCCTGTTTGGCGCGCGCCCGTATTCAGTGGCGCTCTATGCGGAGGAAGGCAAACCGACGCAATTTTCCATGGTCTTTGCCAACAAGGGCGACCTGTTCGGATCGCGTGGTGTCGGGACCGATCACTTCGACAAGAATGCGCCGCCGAAGGAGGCCTACAAGCAACTGGCCGAGGCGATGAAAAAGGACGTTGCAGCCGTGACCGCCACCCTCTCCGGCAAACTCGGCCAGCCCCTGAAACAGCGCTTCGGCGAAGGCGAGGGCCGGCGCAACGTTTATCGCTGGGACTGGCGCGGCCACGCCATTTTGCTCTCTGAAGTGGATGAGGAATACGTCGGGATCGAGGTGGCCACCCAGGCCTTTGCCGACAGCGGCGGCCGTTACGCGCGGCTGCGTGATGATGTGGTGCGCGCCCAGGCCGCGGGCAATGTGCAGCGCAAAGAAAACGGCGATGTGATCATCGACGACCTGCCCATGGTGGACCAGGGGCCGAAGGGCTACTGCGTGCCCGCCACCGCGGAGCGCGCCATGCGCTACCTCGGCGTGCCGGCGGACATGTATGTGCTGGCGATGGCTGGCGGCACCAGCCTGGGCGGGGGCACCAATGTCAATGCTTTGCTGGAAGGCGTCGGACGCGACATCAAACGCAAGGGCCGCTCCTTCGATCAATGGAATGGGCCGATGAAATTGAAGGACCTCGCCCGCTACATCGACAAAGGCATCCCGGTGATTTGGAGCATGTATTCCACACAGATTTGGAACGAGATGGCGGACGACCGCACCGCGCAGCGCCGCGACCAAGCGGATTGGGATGCCTGGGCCAGCAAGTTGGCGGAAACCAGCAAAGCCACGGACCTGCACAAAGACCGCGAGCGCGGTCATGTGGTGCTCATCATCGGCTACAACGAAAAATCTGGGGAGATCGCCTTCAGCGATAGCTGGGGGGAGCGCTACAAGGAGCGTTGGATGACCTTGGTCGAAGCCGAAAAAGTCTCCCAGGAGTCGTTCTACGTGGTTGGCTTTTGATTCGCTTCGCGCAGGGCGCAGCCTTTGAATTGGTTGATGGTTCACACCGGAAGGCGGCGTTACCAAGGCATGCCCGACCAAAACATCAGCCGCCGTCAAAGCCTCAAAATCATCACCGCCGGAACGCTCGCCGGCATCGCGGGCCGCGAAGCGTCTGAAGCACAACCCGCTGTCACGAAAACAACACGCGATCCCTGGGCGGGTGCGCATGATCGTGTGTTTTTGGGTGGCGAGTTTTGGGCGAACCCCATGGAGGACTGGCGGATCAGTGAAGACGGCGCGGAGTGCCTGAACACCGGAGCAGGCCGCAGTGTGCATTCGTTGACTCATCAGATCACGCAAAACAAGGACTTCAGCATGACGGTGACGATTGTCCGGCTGGAGGCCTTGAAAGTCGATGGCGGCGCCGGATTTCGCATCGGGCTGCGCAGCGAAATCAACGAGCACCGGAGCAACTGCTTTGTGTTGAAAGGACTCAATGCGGGCTGGCAGGGGGATGCGCTGGTTCTCGGGTCTAAAACAACCCCTGTCAAAGACGGCGCGACCCGGCAAAACCTTCGCCTTATCCTGACCGGATCAGCGCAAAGGGATGCCTGCGCTTTGACCCTGAAAGCGGAGGATGCCGCTTCAGGCGCGGAATTGGCCGTGCTTTCACACGAAATCTCAGCAGATGATGTCCTTGGCAACGTCTCGCTGGCCAACAACTTCGCCGCCGGGGCCTCGGGTGCGGCGAAAGGCAGAGCTAAAAACAAGGGTAAAGGCGGCGCCGGCAACGGTGGCGGGCGCTATCGTTTTCACCACTGGACACTCGAAGGCGAGGCATTCACGGTCACTGACGCGCATCGTTTTGGCCCCATTTTGTGGTCGATGTACTCTCTGAGCGACTCGCGCGGCAAGGAAGGCTTCGTGATGAAAATCACCGCTTTGACCGGACCCCTTGGCGCCAGGGACAATCAGGAAGTGGAGCTTCAGATTGAAACGGCAGGCGGCTGGAAATCCCTTGGCAGCGCAAAGCTCGACACCGACGCCTGGACCGCCACCTTTCGCATCGCCGATTGGGACGAAAATCGCGCTACACCTTACAAACTCGTTTACCGTGAGAGGCGCAAAGACGGCACCGAAGCACCGCACGAGTGGAACGGCGCCATCAAAGCCAATCCCGCGGGCCGGCCGCTGCGCATGGCGGCGCTCACCTGCCAGAACGACTACGGCTTTCCTTATGCGCCAGTGGCGGAGAACGTGCGCAAGCTCGATCCCGATCTGGTCTTTTTCTCCGGCGATCAAATATACGAGAGCCACGGCGGCTTCGGCATCATTCGAGACGACGCCGGTCGCGCCATCCTCAACTACCTGCGCAAATTCTACCAGCATGGCTGGGCCTTCCGCGAGGTGATGCGCAACGCGCCGACACTCTGCCTGCCGGACGATCACGATGTCTTTCACGGCAATCTCTGGGGTGAGGGCGGCAAGGCCATGGACATTAGTGATGGCGGGACCTCATCGAAAGGCGGCTACATTCAGCCCGCGCGCATGATCAATGCTGTGCACAAAACTCACTGCGCGCATCATCCTGATCCATTCGATCTCAAACCATCGCTGCAGGACATCAGCGTTTATTATGGCGACATGGTTTATGGCGGCGTCAGCTTTGCCATCCTGGCCGATCGTCAATGGAAAAGCGGCCCGGAACTGGTGGACACCGGCTCCGGCCGCGCCGACCACGTCGAGGCCGCGGATTTCGACGCCACCACGCTCGACAAGCCTGGACTCGTTCTGCTGGGTGAGCGTCAGGAGCACTTTCTCCAGCAATGGGCCGGCGACTGGCGCGGCCACAAGTTGAAAGCTGTGCTCAGCCAGACGGTCTTCGCCAATGTGGCCACGCATCATGGCGGATACGACGGTTACTTGAAGGCCGACCTCGACTCGGGCGGCTGGCCGCAGGCACCGCGCAACCGCGCCATCGAACTGATGCGACCGGCCATGGCCCTGCACATCAACGGCGACCAGCATCTCACCACGCTGATCCAGTATGGAACCGGCAAACAACGCGATGCAAACTGGTCCTTCTGCACACCCGCCATCGCAGCCGGCTACCCGCGCTGGTGGCGGCCGGATGAATTGAAAATGCCGCACGACAATCGTCCCGCGCACGGTCTTGCCGACACGGGCGAATA
The DNA here is from genome assembly GCA_964553805.1 of uncultured Verrucomicrobiaceae bacterium. Classification (GTDB taxonomy): domain Bacteria; phylum Verrucomicrobiota; class Verrucomicrobiia; order Verrucomicrobiales; family Verrucomicrobiaceae; genus JAGRPD01. The sequence continues at coordinate 5,973 of CAZKMS010000035.1, read as the reverse complement.
TCTCGACGGGCTCGGCAACAAGGCCTATGTCTATGCCGTCGGCAATCCGCAGGTCGGCCAGGCCCCGAATCGTTACGACAAAGCGCACGAAAAGGGCAGCGGCTTCGGCTTCATCACCTTCGACACCAAACAACTCACCTACCACATCGAATCGTTTCGCTTCCTCATCGACGCCACCGACGGCAAGCCCGGCAATCAGTACCCGGGCTGGCCGGTGACGCTGCAGCAGAAGGAAAACCGCGGTGAAAACGTGGTCAGTTGAGGCGAAGCAGAATCGTCAGGGAAGGGCATAAAGCGCGCTGAGCCGGATCTCGGTGCGTTTTGTCCCCTCGAACACGACACGCAGCTTCACCCGATCAGGGTGTTGGCCTTCGCCGGGCCAGCCAACCGCCGTGTGGAAACCATTGTCACGGATCAAGGCTGCATCTTGTCCGGAAAAACCGGGCAGGGGCCGCTCCAAATGATCCAGCAGTTCGAAGCGCAGCGCGGCCTCTTTGCCGAGTCCTTCGGCATTGACGAAAAACCGCGGGCTCTTGACGCTGATCGATTGAGTGACCAACTCCGCAGTGACCTGAGGCAGTTGATAATCACCCGGCCCTTCGTTGCTAAGATCAACTGTCAAATCGCCGAAGCGGTCGCGCGGCAGCACTGCGATGCCAACACCTCCACGCGCGACTTCAGCCCCCCCTGTGGGGCGTGGATCCCAGGTGCCATAGTAGATCAAGGTTTCGTCGCCGATGTTCTCAAAGCCCTGCGCCTGGAGCAGCCCGCCCTGATCCCATTCGCCGTCTCTGCCGCGCTCGATGAAGGTCCACTCGGGCCGCGGTTCGCGGAAGTTCAAGCCGTCATTGCTCAGCACAAAACCGAGATCAATGCGCACGTCCTTCCAGTCCGCCGCGCCGTGCCAGATGCCATAAGTGCCGAGCAGGACGTTGCCGCGATTCCACACGCTGATGCCCTCATGCGTTTGTTCACCCTCACGGCTGCGCCCGGAGCCGAGGTAGTTGTACTGTGAGGCGCGCAGAAAGGAGATGGTGTTGGTTGGCGACCAATTGACAAAGTCGGCGCTGCGATAGGTGCGCGCGGTGCGGCCTTGATAGGTTTGCAGTCCCGGCAGCGCGTTTTGACCGCTGATGTAAAACAAGCCGTCCCATTGATACAAACCGCCGCAGGGCTCGAAGTGAAAGCCGGGGATGAACAGGTCCTCCTTGCGCAGCTCCGCCTTCAGGGGTTTGACATCGCGCACCGGTTTCCAGGTCAGGCCGTCGGCGCTGGTGAAGGGCAGCAGGCTGCCGAGGCGGGTGTTGTGCCGGTAATAGACATGCGTGCTCATCTTGTAGCGGCGCGCGGGATCAGGGTCGGCATCGTCGCGAATGACTTTGAGGTTCACGAAGCCCCAGGACTGGCCGCCCATGTCGAGCAGGTTGTTGGCCTTGCTGCCTTGGTATTCGACCAAGCCGAGATGGGGTTTGGTCCAGTTCAAACCGTCAGTGCTTTCGGCATAGGCCGCGCGCCAGCGCGAGGAGGCGACGCGGTTTTCCCGGTCGTCGTCAAAGGCGACGTACCACAGGCGATACTTGTCGTTTTCCTTGAGGATGGAGCCGTAGAACTGCACGCCTTGCGCGTCTGGTGAGCCGGGAGCGCCGCGCTTTAACACCGGATTGGCGGCGTGCTTTTGCGGTTGGCGCATCTCAAGCTTGAGGTTCTGCGTGAAGGGAATGGAAACCTGGTCAAAAGCAAACAGCGTCGTGACGCGGGTTTCGTCGAAGCGGTCTGCGGCCGCCAGCAATGTGGTGTGGCAGAAGATGAGGGTGATGAGGTGTTTCATGGTTGCAGGATTTTGCCTTCGACGGAGTTGAACTCGCCGCTGCCGGGTTGGAAGGGATGTTTGTCGAGGAAGCCTTCGGGCAGACGCACGCCCAAGCCCGGAGTGTCGGCAAGGCGGATGCGGCCGTTTTCCAGCACGGGCGGCTCGACCCAGAGATCGGTCAGCAGCGGGGCGTCGATGTGGGTGTTGAGTTCGGGGCGTGAGGGATTGTAGGCGGCCATCTCGCAGACGGCGGTGTTGCGGCTGGCAAAGGCGGCGTGCAGGTTCGCCGCGACGCCGGGCGTGGCCGACCAGGCGTGGGTGGCGATGGAGACGCCTTGCAGCTCGCACAGGCGGGCGATTTTGATGAAGTTTGTCATGCCGCCCATGAACGAGGCGTCGAGCTGCGCGAGCGCGAAGGGTTGGTGCTCCAGCCAGTCGCGCCATTCTTCGAGGCTGGTGAGGCATTCGCCGCCGGCGACGGGGATGGTGGTGGAGCGCCGCAGCGCCGCGTAAGCGCGCATGTCGGTGTAGGGCAGGGCTTCCTCGAAGAAGCCGATGGGATAAGGCTCCAACGCCTGCAAAACGAATTGCGCCGTGGCAAGGCTCCAGATGTGATCGGCCTCGCCGAGGTTGTCCATGTGGGCGTCGAGATTGAGCTGGAAGGAATCGCCGAAACGCTGGCGCAGGAACTCGATTTTTTCGATCTCGACATCGCGTGCTTCCTGCGGGGTGCGCGCGGCGAGGATGGGATGACCGGGACGGTAGAGACCGGCGCCGAGTTTCACGGCCTGGAATCCGAGGCCCAAGTACTGCGCCACCTTGCCCTCAAGCTCACCACGGTCATGCGGGCTGGTGCCGCCGGTGGCGTAGCAGGGCAGGCTGTCGTGGCAGCGGCCGCCGAGCAGCTCATAGACCGGCACGCCGAGCGCCTTGCCTTTGAGGTCGAGCAGGGCGGACTCAATGCCGCTGAGCACGATGGAGCCGAGCCCGACGCGCGCCCAGAATTTGCCGGTGAGGAACAGGCGGCGGCAGAGCAGATCGACATCGAGAGGCGACTGCCCGGCCAGGACCGGTTCGTAGAAACGCACGATCTCGGGCACCATTTCCGGCACGAAATACCCGGCGTAGGTCTCGCCCAGGCCGGTCAGCCCGGCGTCCGTTTCGATGAGGATGAAAGCCGCCGAGCGCCGCACGCGTGACTTCATGAAGATGTCCCGCTGCGGCGCGGTGGAGAGCAGAGTGCGGACGGCGGTGATTTTCATGACTGGCAAATGCAGTGCGCTGGCAACCTGGGAAAAACGGACATTGCGGCTGAACTTGAACAGACTTCTTCTGGTTCGCAAACCGAACCAGGGACGGAACTGCGCAAGCTCGTTGGACGATCCTGGCGCCTGCTCAGAGCCTATCCGGCAAATGCTGTAACCCGCCTCTGTGGGCCGGGTTGGGGGGGATCCGAAGTACATCCTCTGGATCAAGCTGCATGACGGGCAGAGCCCCGAATCTAACCGGAACCGCCCGGTGCCGACTCGGGGCTGGCTGAGATAATCAGTCAGTCGCGGGGACCCGTTTTAGGCCGGTTTTATCAGTAGAACAGCAAAAAATGCCAATACAAGAGATCCAACACCAGCTATAAATAATCCTACGGCACAGTATCGTGAGTAGGAAGTGAGTGGCATCGGAATGTCTTCCTTGGCGCGCAATATGGATAAATAAAATCGCATCCTTGAGAAGCATAAAAATGCGCACAGAAGCATGCCAATAAAGATAACGATCATCCGAAATGATCGAAGCCAGTCGGAGGGCCAATAGAGAAATGGCATCAGCAACAGCGTCATCCAGTCAAGAGCAGGGCGCGGCCGAGTATCAGAGAGGCTGTAGCGAGCTTTTGTGCCTTGTGGAATCGAGTCATATAAAGAAGCAAATCGTCCAGCAAGCAGAGCGGGCGGCAAGAGAGCTGCGACTAAAACCAGTGGACCCCGATAGCAAGTAAGATGCTATCTAACATGGCCCAGACATGATGGCTGCGGCCCAGCCAGCGTAAGCTGACTGGAAGCGCGGCGCGGCTTGTTGAAAAAAGGCGTGGTGTGCTGGCCGCATGGGGATTGCGGGCTGCCTGTGGCCGGGTCTATCCGCACGTTCGGAGCGAGACGTTGAGTCTCTGCCGGACGAACCAAGTGCATGAGCAACCACACACCACATCATCATGAGCCAAGAACTACTCTATTTGGGCCTGGCTGTCCACGCCGAAAGCATCGCTGAGGCGGGGCCGCGACGGGGAGGTGCGCCACTACGGAGCCATCAGCAGTGATCCTCACGCCGTCCAAAAGCTGCAGCGCACGCTGGGTCAGGCGAAGGTGAGATTATACTACTGGAAGCACTGGAGCCAGCGCGCAGCGGAGACAGCCAGCCACAGGCTGCCCGAAGGGCGGGCGAAGGCCGGCAACCATTTCACGCAGGATGCGTTTTACAGCAGGTCGGCGGCTGGAATGACATTGAGCAGCGGCTGCCCGCTGACGTAGCGGCGCGCGTTTTCGCGGAAGATGTTGACGATGCCGTCGCTGAAGTGCGGGGAGAAGGTGGTGCCGGAAATGTGCGGGGTGAGGATGACGTGGGGGAAGGCCCAGAGTGGATGTTCCGGCGGCAGCGGGTAGGCGTAGTGGGTGTCGAGCGCCGCGCCGCCGAGATGGCCGTCGCGCAGTACGGCGAGCAGGGCCTGCTCGCGCACGAGCGGGCCGCGCGCCGGGTTCAGCAGGAAGGCGCCGCGCGGCAGGGCACGCAGCTCGGTTTCGCCGATGATACCCTCGGTTTTTGCCGTCAAGGGCATGGCGAGGATGAGGAAGTCCAGACCGGACAAAAACTCGAAGCGTTGCTCCAGGGTGAAGTGGCGATGCGGCAGGCTGCCCGCGGGATCGCCGGTGCCGGGCAGGCAGGTGGAATCGTCGCGCGAAGTGGCACCCGAACGGTTCAGCACATGCACCGTCATGCCGAGCGCGCGCGCCAGCCGGGCGGTCTCGCGCCCGATGCCGCCATAGCCCCAGATGCCGACGGTGCGGCCGCGCACCTCGCCGGTGAACTGCGCCGAGCGCTCCCAAACACGCGCGTCCTGGTGGCGGATGAGCGTGCGCAGGTCGCGCGCGAGATTGATCATCATGGCGATGTTCCACTCGGCGATGGGGGTGTCGAAAAGACCGCGCGCGTTGGTGGCGATGACACCGCGCTCGGGCAGGCGGTGTGGAAAAAGCTGCGAGTAACCGGCCGACTCGATCTGCAGCCAGCGCAGGTTTTTGAAGGCGCTCAAATTCGGCGGCGGATGCGTGGCAAAGATCACCTCCACGCGTCCGGCATCGTCCTCCGGCCAGGGCGCGCCGATTTCGATGCCGCGCAGCACGCGAACGTCGAGGTCTTCGATCAACGGCTCCTTTCCGGGAACGGCTTCGACGAAGGGCAGGGCGGTGGTGAGGCAGAGGGGCTTCATCGTTTTCTTGGAGGCGGAAGGCTTCTAAAAATCCCGCATGAAAACGCGCATCTGGGCTTTCAGCCACGCGCCCTGCCATTCCTTGGATTCAAGGCGTCCGAACAGGAGCTTGCCTGCGTTCATCAAGCGGGCGAGGGCTTCGTTTTTGGCGCGCGGGATGTAGCCCAGATGATGTCCCTCCTCGGTGAAGATCATGATCGCCAGCGCGTCGTGCGGGTTTTGCGGCTCACGTTTGAGCGCCAGCTCGATCACCCGCTTCAGCCGCGCTACGCGGAACTGCGCTTTCAGCTTCTCCAGCTCCCACGCGCCCAGTTTCGACTGGTAGATCGCCAGCAGGTTTGGACGCACGGTGCGCACGAGATCATGCGCATGGGCCAGCAAGTCAGCCAGCCCGGCGCGCAATTCGGCGTTCAGCTCCATGAGGTGCTGGATTTCAGGATGGGGGATGAGGGACATTGAGGGAGCTTGCTTCGTATTTCAAAAGTCGTTTGCATGCTGAACAGGCGAAACCGGGTTGCTTCAGCGCGGTGACACCACGGAGATGGGCTTGCGCCGGTGTCGGCGGTAGATGGAGAAATCAGAATCCAGGGTGACCACGGTGGAGGCCGGGATGATTTCGGAAAGACGGACCAGACAGGCGTCGGCGAGCGACATGGGAACGTCCTGATAGGTTTGCATCAAGGCCAGA
>CAZKMS010000034.1:0-39312 GCA_964553805.1 uncultured Verrucomicrobiaceae bacterium | reverse complement strand
GTATCCCCGGCAGGAATCGAACCTGCATTTAGAGTTTAGGAAACCCTCGTTCTATCCATTGAACTACGGGGACGTGTGCCGGGCCGGCGCTTGGCCGGCGGGGCGCCTCATCCTAAAGGCAGCGAGCGAAAGCATCAAGCGGCGATGCGGCTGGCAACCGGTTTGCGAACGCCCTCCTCCTACTCTCCAAAGATCTCCTTCGCGTAGTGCTGCCGCAGGAACAGCAAATCAGGCGCGTCCTTTTCCCGGCGCGTGTTCACCTTCATCCGCCACAGCAGGCGCGGCGAGGCAACCGGGACCGGCACGCCATCGATGACCCGCGTCACCGTGTCCTGGCTGGCCTCCGCGTAGTCGATGCCCGACGCCGAAGCCATCAGATCCACCACGATCTCATCGCAGACCCGCACCACGAGGTATTGCGCCACCTCGCCCGGCTTCAATTCCCGCACCGCCTTGTCCGGCAGGATCTCCAGCGCCGCATAGGCCCGCGCCTCGTTCTCCGGGCTGGTGTCGATCATCAAAGCCACGTCACCCGTAGTCCTGGGGTAACCGGCGTTGATGACGGCAAAGCCCCCCAGCACCAGGCACTTCACGCCGCGGGCATTCAGCTCCCGGCACAGCTCCACGACATCCTCCTGGGTCGGCGCGCGCGCGGCCTTCAGTCCGTCTTCTTCGGGCTCATCATGCTCAAGGTCCATGCATCAGCTTCTTCATGGGTGCGGAATCGGTACACCCGGCCTCGTTTGCAGAGGCGATGCCCCGTGGTTTGCAAAAATTGGTTCAGGGTGGCCTGCAGCGCGAAACCAGACGCCAGCGCATCCTGCGGCGGGCGCCGCCGCCCCACCGTCTTGCCGATGGTCTCCTCCAGATTGATCACCGTTTGCGGCTCGCTCCTCGCCCCACCCTAGCACAACCCCGCGCCGCTCGCCACCCACAACATCACCACCCCCGCCTCCCCAGCGACAGTTCCCTCCTCCTGCCAGCGTAGTGCTCCGATGCGCCTCCCGACCCGCCTGCTGCTGCTCCTCCTCCCGCTCGCCCTCACCCTCCGCGCCGCCGAGCCCCCGCATCTCGTCCTCGCCGGCGACTCCACCGTCGCCCAGCACCCGTCAGATCCGAAGCAAGCCGGCTGGGGCGTCGCCCTCCCCCACTTCCTCAAGACCGGCGTCCGCGTCACCAACCTCGCCAAAGGCGGCGCCAGCACCCGCAGCTTCCGCGCCGCCGGCCTCTGGGACCAAGTCCTCGCCGCCCGGCCCGACTACGTCCTCATCCAGTTCGGCCACAACGACCAGCCCGGCAAAGGCCCCGAGCGCGAGACCGACCCCGCCACCACCTACCGCGCCGAGCTCCGCCGCTTCATCGACGAAGCCCGCGCCGCCGGCGCCTTCCCCGTCCTCGTCACCTCCGTCGCCCGCCGCACCTTTGAGGGCGGCCAGCTCGTCTCCACCCTCCTCCCCTACGTCCAGGCCATGCACGCCGTCAGCGAGGAAAAAAACGTCCCCGTCATCGATCTCCACCGCGCCAGCTTCCTGCTCTTCTCCCAGCGCGGCGAAAAATTCTGCCAGCTCTACGGCCCCGAGGAGAGCGACCGCACCCACTTCTCCCACGAAGGCGCCCGCATGGTCGCCCGCCTCCTCGCCGAAGGCCTGCGCGACACCGTCCCCGGCCTCCGCCCCCACCTCCAGTTGCAGCCCCCGCCCCCCGCCGGCCTCCCCTTTGAGCTCAGCCACAGCATCGTCTCCAAAGGCTACGACGGCCAGACCTGCTGGGTCCACCCCCGCGCCGGCGCCATCCCCGGCACCGCTGGCTCCCCCCCCACCGTCGTCCTCACCATGCAAAAACTCCTCCTCACCGGCAGCGACGTCTTCTACGAGCTGAACGACACCCGCACCGTCGACCTCGGCCACACCTGGTCCCCCCTCATCCCCCACCCCGACACCCTCGGCCGCCGCCCCCAGCCCGACGGCCAAGTCCTCGCCGCCTGTGACTTCACCCCCAAATGGCATGCCAAGACCGCACGGCTCCTCGGCACCGGCCACACCGTCCTCTACAGCGACAACAAAGTCGTCCACAACCGCCCCCGCTCCACCACCTACGCCGTCTATGACCCCGCCACCCGCCAGTGGACACCCTGGGCCACCCTCGCCATGCCCGACCTGCCCCAGTTCTTCAACTCCGGCGCCGGCTGCGTCCAGCGCGTCGATCTTGAAAACGGCGACATCCTCCTCCCCGTCTATCACAAAGGCCAAACCGACAAATACTACCGCGTCACCGTCCTCCGCTGCGCCTTCGACGGCGAAAAACTCACCTATCTCCAGCACGGCCCCGAGCTCGCCCTCGAAGACGGCCGCGGCGTTTATGAGCCCTCCCTCATCCACCACCACGGCAAATACCACCTCACCCTCCGCAACGACAACGCCGCCTACCACGCCGTCAGCGACGACGGCCTCCACTTCGGCCCCATCCAGCCCTGGCGGTTCGACGACGGCGCCGAGCTCGGCAGCTACAACACCCAGGCCCACTGGCTCGCCCACCCCCGGCACGGCCTCTGGCTCGCCTACACCCGCCGCGGCGCCCACAACGACCACGTCGTCCGCCACCGCGCCCCCCTCTTCCTCGCCCGCGTCCACCCCGCCACCCACACCCTCCAGCGCGCCACCGAGACCATCCTCGTCCCCGAGCGCGGCGCCCGCCTCGGCAACTTCGCCGTCTGCGAAGTCAGCGCCGACGAAACCTGGGTCACCGTCTCCGAATGGATGCAAACCATGTCCCCCCACATCATCATCCCCCCCGACAACGCCTTCAACGCCGACAACCGCGTCTACGCCGCCCGCCTCCGCTGGAAGTGACTCCTTCTCGTCCCTCCTCCGCGTCCTCAAAGAACCTCGCCAAATCCCCGCGCCCTGGCATCATATACCACAAAAACACACCGTGCCTGATCCATGACCTATCGCGTCGAACTCAAGCCCAAGGCTGAAAAAGACCTTAAGGCCATGCCAGCCGCGGACCGCAAACGCCTCGTCGAGCGCCTCCGCTGGCTGGAGGACGACTTGCACGGGGACGTCAAAAAAACTCAGCAACCACGTCCCCGAATATCGGATGCGCGCCGGTGACTGGCGGGCGCCCTTTGAAGTCGCCAACGACCGCGTTATCGTTTACCGTATCCTCCACCGCAGAGAGCCTACCGTTGACCGGCCATGAGCATTCACCCCCAGATCATTGAGAAGGACGGCCGAAAAGAATTCGTCGTCCTGCCATACGAGGAGTTCCTGCAAGTCCAGGAAGCCCTGGAAGATTACGCCGACCTCCGCCTCCTCCGTGAAGAAAAAGCCGCCGCCGCCCACGAGCCCACCCGCTCCCTCGACGCCATCCTCGAGGAGATGGAAAAATGATCCCGCGCAAGCAAAGGGATGCAAGGCCTCGAAAACAAGGAACTGGCCGAACATCTATGAAACTACATCCATCAGTAAAACTCGCCTTATCCATCGCGACTGGGATTGGAGTCTTACTCGGTGCATGTGCAGGGGTCGTCCAATTGATCGATTCACGCGTCGATAGCCGTCTTCGCTCGAGTGAGGTAAAGGAGGAGGTTATACGAGAAGTTAACCGCTGCTTGGTATTTGACGGTAACCCGTGTTGCCTCGCCTCCTGAATAGTTACTCTTCGTTTTCCATTGGCATCGCGGCAGGCCAGCGGCCGCTGAGCGCCTCCAACCAAGCACCCGGCAGGGTAGCAGCAGCCCGGTCAGAGCACTTTTCACACATCACGTGTAACTCTCCCGCCCCAACCCCTCATGCCTCCCTGAACACCCATGAAAACGCTCGCCACCCTCCTCGCCCTCCTGCTCGTGTTAGCCATCGCCCTCGCCGGCTGGATGGTCGCCCGGCCAAACCCCGCCGCCAGCGAAGTCGCCCGCCTCCAGCAAGAGTTGCAGACCGCCAAGAGCGAGATCGCCCGCCTTCAGGAAGCCCTCACCGCTGCCCCCTCAAAGAAACCCGCCCCCGCAGCCACCCCCAGCGCCCTCGACACCGCTTCCAGTACCGGCACCGCCACCCCCGGCGACGCCAACCAAAGCCCCGCCCCCGCCAAGCCCCCCCGCATGACCAGCGCCATGCGCCAGATGCTCGACACCCCCGGCATGAAAGAAATGATGAAGCAGCAAAGCCTCGTCCAGATCGACATGCTCTACGCCCGCCTCTTCGACGAATTCCAGCTCAACCCCGAAGAGCGGGAAAACTTCCGCCAGCTCCTCGCCGCCCGCACCGCCGCCCAGCAAGAGCTCGGCCTCAAGCTCATGGCCGAAGAAACCACCGACGAGCAGCGCCGCCGCATCACCGCCGACTACGACACCGCCAAAAAAGCCTCCGACCAAGCCATCCGCACCTTCCTCAGCCACGACAGCGACTACCAGCGCTTCCAATACTGGGAAGAAAGCGCCCCCGAGCGCATGCAGTTCGAGATGATGGGCGGTCGCAGCCACTTCGCCACCGCCGGCCAGCCCCTCACCCCCGCCCAGGAAGAGCAGCTCATCGGCACCATGGTCACCGTCCGCAACTCCCCCAGCGACCTCCCCGACCTCGCCAAGCCCGAAAACCTCACCCCCGGCAACCTCAGCGACGACATGATCACCCGCCAGCTCCAGCGCTACGACCACAGCGCCCAGACCATCGCCCAGCAAGCCGCCGCCTACCTCAGCCCCGTGCAACTGGAGGGCCTCGCCAAATTCATCGAACAACAGCGCGCCATGACCGAGATGGGCCTCAAAATGTCCAACTCCATGATGAAAGCCGACCCCTGAGCCAAAGTGGAAGCGCCGCCCCGCCCGGCGGGTCAGACCGCCAGGATCACTGCGCCCGCCACAGCAGCCCTCTCCTTACTGAAGCAGCCGCATCGGCACCGACACCGCCGCCGCCACGGCCAGGATGCAGGCCGCCACCGTCACCCAGGGCGGAGGCTGCCGCACCAGCGCCAGCAGAAAGAAGTAGAGCAGGTAAAAGCCCGCCATCAGGCAGCTCCCCATCCAGGCGCACACACCCAGCCGCTCAAACCATCCCACCGGGAACCAGCGATAGAGCAGCGGCTGCAGCAGCGCCACGACCGCAGCCACCTGCGTCCCCCGCGCCCACAGCTCAAACGTGGGTGTGTGATGCAGGACGAAGCGCGTTCGTTCGCTCAATTCCCGCCGGACGACCACCAGCTTCCAACCTGCCCAGCCGAGCAAGCCCGCCACAGCGCAGCCGGCCGCGATAACCAGCTTGTGAGAATCCCGAAGCCAAGTGTCAGGAAGCAGCATCAAGCCTCCCAGGAAGGCGAGTCCCGCCAGGTAACAAAGGCAGGCATGAAAAACGATGCGCAGAAACAGCACGACCGCCAGTTCATCCACCGCCAGCTTGCGCAGTTGTTCGGGTTTCAGGCTCAGGTCCATTCCCCTGAAACATCGGATCGCCGCCCGTGAAAGCAACTGCTCTCAGCGCATCTGCCCGAGTGGCAAAGCGCGCGCTCCTTGTAGCCCACCCACGGTCCGGCAGACCCGCCCGAGTTCCTCACCACCTTCGGCCTCACCCAGCCCGGCACCCAAGCCACCTTCAAAGTCTTCGTCATCCTCGACACCGGCAACGAAGCCGGCAGCCCCCCATGACCGTCGAGCGCCCCGCCTAACACCCCGCGCCCAACGTCGCCGCCCTCACCGACCAGTTCACCCGCCTCGGCCTCGAGACCCTGCGCGACTTCGACTACGACCTCGTCCACGCCAAAGGCCGCCTCCACGGCCGCGAAGGCGCCGGCCACCTCAAAATCACCGGCCCCCTCGGCAGCCGCAACATCGAGATCAACGTCCTCGACCACCGCTGGAAAGTGGACAAACCCACCGAGCCCGAAACCAGCGGCGAGTGAGCCCACTGCATCAATTCGCGTTTGATTTTGCAGCAGATTGATGCAAAAGATGTCGCTATGAGAATCAGCGTGGAAATCGACCCCGCCCTCCTCGACGAAGTCGTCACCCTCACCGGAGAGACCCAGAAAAGCCGCGCCCTCGCCAAAGCCATCGCCGAATTCGTGAACCGGCAGCGCGCCCGCCAGTTCGGCCGCCTCATCCGGGAAAAAGCCTTCGATTACCCCCATCCCGCCGAGGGGGAGGAAGACAGCACCAATCCCGTCCCGCCCCTGTTCCGGGATTGAGTCATGGTGCTCGTGGACTCCTCCGCCTGGATTGAAGGCCTGCGCCGTCAGGGCCGCCTCGAGGTCGGCCTCGCCCTCGAAGGCCTGCTCGACGCCTATGAAGCGCAGTGGTGCAGCCCCGTGCGGCTGGAGGTGCTCGGCGGCGCCCGCAAAGACGAGCGCGCCCGTCTGGCCCGGCACTTCGCCGTCATCCCTTACCGCCCCACCCGGGACGAAGACTTCGAGCGCGCCATCCCCCTCGCCTGGCGCCTCCGGGACGCCGGCCTCACCGTCCCCTGGCTGGACGTCCTCATCGCCGCCATCGCCATCCACGACGACGTCCGGCTCTACACCCTGGACGCCCACTTCGAAAGCATCGCCACCCACACCCCCCTCCGCCTCTACCGCCCCGGCACCGGCGGCAGCTTCGCGCCGGAAAGCTGATGCGCGCAGCTCCGACGTTCACACTTTGATGCCAGGCATCTCCGCTCTCCGCTCCTCGCGAGCGAGCACGGTGGGAAGAGGCTCGCTGCGTTTGATTTTGATCTTCTGCCAGCAAGTCCAGGTGTCGCGTTCCAGGTGGTCGCGGAAAAACAAGCGCAAAGCACAGACGCACTGGTTGAGGGTGCTGCCCTCGTAACCCTTGGTCTGCTGGACGTGGTGGATGAAGGCGAGGACCTGTTCTTGGTTGAGCAGCGAGGCACATGCGACGCCATGGTGCTTGGCAATGCGTGTGATCCAGGAGAGGTAACTCTCCGAGGTGCGAGCGCGGAGGCTTTTGAGATTGATGAAACGAATGAAACCGGCTAATGAATGAGGGATGTCTTTCATGGGCCGCCAAGCTCCGCTTGCCAAGTGGCCCGCCAACCGCAACTCACCCTGCCGCTCCGATGTCACCCCAAGCGCCGAAACTCCGTCACTCCCGCGTAGCGGCTTCGTTCAACTCTCCGATTCAGGCAACAGCCCGACACGATTCTTGACAAATAATTCCTTTTGGCTAGTCACTCCACCATTCCCAGGCAGCGTCGTATTCAACACCCATCGGATGGGGAAGCCACTCAATAAAAATCTCATTCGGGAGATAGATCATCACCCTGCAATTGCCACAACCCAGAAACAATGGGTGTCGTGCGCAGGGTTGCCGTTGGTGATATTTCAGGATTGGGTTGGATGGGTCCCAAGAAGAAACCGCCAGCCCTAGAATCGGGAAGCCAAAGACCCTCAAAACGAACTCGCCGTACAATATCTTTGCCCTCGGTTACGAGAGGAGGGTCACGCACCTCGAAACTTCCCCAAATACGGCCAGTCGTTGCAGAAAAGCGAGATACCAAACGCCACGGGTTTTCATCAGGTTCAGTTGGCGGCCGCAGCAAGTGGTTGCTCGTGAGCAAAAGAGCGATGTCCAGGGGCGGCATTGACGAATCGGCGATGATTCCACCGCTGCCCTTCAATGTTAACGCTAACGGCGAATTATCCAAACCCCAGATTTGAAGAAGAGACTGCCGGGCACCGGGTTTCTGCCAGCGCCCGCCGTGAACCAGAAGATGCACCGGTCCGTCCAGGTCGCTTCCGAAACCGTCGCGATACACTCGATCTCCAGTTCTTGAGGGGCCTGTTTTAACCCACAGACCATCGCCAAGGAATGAAGCTTCTGGTCCAATTTCGCCCTTGGCGGTGAGCGCGCCCTGCATGCGATGCAAATTCCGCCAGCACGCCGCTTGCAAGGATGGCCCCAAGATACCCGAACGGATGAATGCCGACCCTTCGCCCGCCCGTCCAACCCAAACGATACGTCCATTCGATTTGACAGTCAGCGCTGCAAACCCCGAGCCAGAGGGGACGGAAGCATCAGCAGACCACGGCAAATCGGGCTGAAGTAACAGATTGTAGCGGCCCTTAACTTGTTCTGAAACCTCGTTTTTACGCGCTTGCCATACGCAGCGCCAACCAGTAAATGACGCAGCGCCTTCAGGTGCCACAAGGTTCCCTTCGACAAGATGATTGTCCGCCAATGATGCGGTCAACAGGATCGGTTCTTGGCCTTTGAACACAAGGCTGCCACGCACCTCCGGTGCTCTTCCCGGCTCAGCTGCCACCTTGCCGCGCCAGCGTTGAGTTTTGCCTCCCCAGCGAATAGTGCCAGTCACACTTCCCCGTGGCGTTACTTGGAACTGTGCCTCACCGCCCAGCCCGTCACCCAAAACCTCACCCAAGGCGATCAAGCCTTCAAATTTGCCCACGGCACTGGCAGGCAGTGGGTCGATGACGAGCGTGAGCACCCATTGAGCGACGTTGCCAGCTTCGTCTCGAACACGCACCCGCGCCCGAAACGTTCCGCTCCAAGTGGGAATACCGGAAATCAAGCCCGTGCCGCGATTCCATGTCAAGCCAGCTGGCAGCCCTGTGACAGACAAGACGTTCCCCACTCCTTCCGAGGGGTCAAATTCCATCGCCCCAGCGACTGATCGCGTTGCTCCCTTTTCTTGCAGCACCAAGATCTCCAGCGTCATTTCGCCGCCAGAAAGGCGGATCACGCCTTCGCGCGGAATGGAGCTGCTATTAGGTGCCACATTCAAAACGAGCGAGCCGGATACCTCCCCGGAAGCAGTCCCTTGCAGTTGCAGCCAGTGCGCGTCGGTTGAAGCCGTCCAAGCGATATTGGCCGCCACTGGCAAGATTGCGCCGGCAGCGCCTGCCGCTGAAAACACATACTCCGTGTCATTCGCTTTCAAAACATGCGGAGCCACCAGCATCGGCGGCGTCACGCGGACATCACCGTTTGCCAGCGCGTAGAAGCGAGCGCCATTCGAAAGGGGAAGGACGAGGGTTTGCAGGCCGCTGTCAGCAAAAGGCTCCGAAACCTCCTCCCAGTGAATTGAGTCCTCCGATTCCTGAATCCGCCATCCCCGGGCGTTGAGAGCGACCAGAACTACGGAATCGTCCTCTGCGCCATGCACGAAGGCCACGTGCGGGTTGTCATCCGGTCCATGGGCCGTGGCTTCCACCTCACGAGTGAACGAACTGGACTTGCCATCGTCATCAAAAACCTCCACCGACACATCGAAAGAGCCAGCGGCGGGCACTTGCCAGGCGAATTTGGCACTTGTGCCGGACATCATGATTTTTCCATTCACCCGCCAAATGAGGTGGCGAATGCCATTTCCAACTTCTGTGCCATGATCTGGGTCAAAGGAAAGGGATTCGAAATCGAGAATATCCCCCTCGACTGCCTGTATGGATGTTTCGCCATCTTGAAGTGCCTTCTCCACTTTTTGGAGGGTATCCGGACTTGCACTGAAAGACGGCTGTGGTTCTGCTCCTGCGGCCGTATGGTTAAACCCCGCGATGGGCTGCTCACCTTGGTCAAGGCTGATGCGGACCTCCACGTCGAGGCTTCCGTCACCGATAGCCATATGAGGATCGCCGCAAAATATGTGACAAGTGACAAGGATGCCCGATTCTAAAGAAACGCTATCCTGCACGATCTCCCGCCCTGGCGGAAAACTGATCTGAGCGCGTGAGTAGGCCTGTCCGTTGTAATAACGGGTTTCAGTGCCGGTAAAGCCGATGCCAGAATTGGAGAGGTGCATGGTGGGAGCTTCTTCGTAGCCACCGAAAACCTCCCCGCCGCCGTGTATCTGCGCGTAGCCGCTTCTGGCCAACTCACCTGTCCACAAGCCTTTGCTAATGACTTCATAATTGAACGGAGTCCCGGGTTCTCCACGCACCCAGGCGCTCCAGGTCATGGTGGACTTGACTTTCTCGATGATAAAGAAGCCCTCCCAAGCCGAGGCGATTTCACTGCTCCATTTCAACAAGCCCGGCATGCCGAAGGCACTAATTGCACCCATTGTACCATCTGGTGATCTAAATGCTTCTGGATACCACGTAAACGCCGCATTAAGAGCGTCTATCCCCCCCCCGGGGAGCAGCGGGGAATGCGTGAAAACGCCGGTCGTACTCCACAAGTAATTGGGATTGTCCAGGCCCGTGTACCCGTTATGACCGCAATGGGTGGTCAGTTCCCAGAGAACCGGCGGCAAATCATCGCCGCATGCCACGGTTCCTTTGATTTCCTCTTCCATTCTGATGGTTGTGAAAAAGGGACGAACCCAACCCGCTAGATTAAGTAAATACCCGCTCGCTTCAGGTCCACCGAACGTGGTGGCATCTTTTGAATCAAATTCATATTTGTCCATCCAATTCAATTCAAGCGTATATTTATAGTCGTAAACGGTTCCCCAATCCTCTTGGCGTGGCACTAGCACCAGGTCCTTCACTCGTCCGTTCGGCCAGGGCAAATGGCCGTCAGGGGTTGGAAGCTCCGTGACCTCCTGCATACCTCCAAAAGCCCACTCAAGGTCGACCGCTGCACCATAAAATGATATATTCTCCACCTTAATTCCGGCAGACTCCAACGTAAAATCTGGAGCAATATTAAACCCGGAACATATATTATTCTTGATATATTGCTCGACTTCCCCAGAAATTTTTAAACGTTGATTCGTATACTGTGCACTTGTTGTCCGAATCATATTTGCAACTTTGTCATTTGGACCATAAGAAAAAGTCTTGGAGAATGGCACGTAATCATGATCAGGTCCATCTTTTCCTATATGGAAAAATAAATGATCAAATGCAGTTTCCGTCCCTTGCTTGTGAAGATAAAACGTAGCCGCCCTCAAGATGCTTTCATCAATCCATAGACCACGAAAATCAGGGTCCTGCCAAGATGCCCATGAGTTGTCATCGAGAGCAATGCCAGGATTGATCCCCGACAAAAGCACCGCTGCACAATAACATTTTACAAAATGGAAACGGCTTCGGACTTTCAGGATCGTATTCGATTGAGGGTGAAGGAGGGATGCGTTCATGCTTCAAAAAGGAGTTGAGTGAGCCGAGCGAAGGACGATGTCTGCGCAGAGCGCGCTCAGCAGCTCGTAGCCGACGGTCGTCCCCCCATCGGCTGGAGCGCAAATCTGGGGTGAAACGTATTTCACTTTAGCTAATGGGTATGCTTACGGGTGTTACGATTGTGTATTTCGTGCCGAGTTCCGAACAGTTCAAGAAAAAATAAGATGCAAGGCAAGAATGGCAATCACCAAACAGGCGGTTTGAAAGTGCCCATAGTTGCAGATATTTATTCTGCTAGGAAAATGCTTCTGCGAGGGCCGGGACGAGTTGGCCCTGGCCCTGGCCCTGGCCCTGGCCCTGGTCGTGGAGCGAGGACGGGGTGTGAGGGGGGCTGGGGGAGAGAGGGGCGTTTGAAGGTTGAATGATGAAGGATGAATGGTAGCCCTGAATGGCGATTGCATGCCGGTTTTGAACCAGCGTGGGATGGCGGAGGCGAGATTCATGACGGATTTCCAACGCTCATGAGCATAGCTTTTCTTCCCGCTGTGCCAAGATTTGTTTTGGCAGCGGGTTTTTGCGGTTCATCCGGGAAGTTGGTGCGGGAAGTGTGAGTTGATGGCAAAAGGTCTGGATGAGCCAGAGTTTGCTATATCATGCGTTTGGCGTGCGCGAGGGCTACGAGTATCGCAGCACGAAGTATGTCGAGGGCCGGGTGGAGTTCCATCTGGCCGTCAAAGACGAATCCATTCACTGCCCGCACTGCCAGGGGCGTGAGTATTGGCGGCGGGGCAGGAGGCAGCGGCGCATCAACACCCTGCCCATCGACCCGAAGCAGGTCGTGCTGGTGGTCGAGGTGCCCAAATGCGATGTATCGCGCGGCCGGGAATGACACACAATTAAAGGCGAAATGACCCACTTTTGAAAATTTCGCAAGCAATTCGAGATCGCCGGCGTATGAGAGAGCATGGCGAGGGATTACGGAGGTGAGCCGCCAATCACGGCGGGAGATCGGGAGACGCAGAAGCAAAAAGCGGCCAGGCTGTGTTACCGGAGGCAGTATGCCTTAACCATTGAGTGCGACTGTCCACACCCCAGCCGAAGGCACGAACGCGAGAATCGGGTGGAGGTGACGGGATTGCGCCCGTCACCCCTCCCACACCACCCGGCATGCGGGTCCGCACCGGGCGGTTCCCATCAGATCATTGAGCGTTGAGTTTCCCCTCCGCTCCGTGATGCAGCTTGATCCAGATACTTCTCAGTTCGGGGACTCCTTTTTCCTTTAGCACGCGGTTGTTGAGCGCGAAGCGCACGAGACAGCCGAGCGGGCGGCAGCCGCGAGACAGACTGCGAGGAACGAGCAGCCCTGGAGCGCAGCGAAAGGGTGAGGGAGCCGGAGGAGGCGACTGAATCAATTTTGACTCATGCGTGCGGCTTCGGCTGGCTTTGTGCACCTCTTTCGGGTCGATCCCGAGTTTGATGAGGTTTCGCCTTCGCGTGCCAGGCCGTTTCCATTGTTTCCAATGGTAGAGCCGCACACGCCGCCTGATCCAGTCGTCGAGTTCCAGCACTTCGCGGTAGGTCCGGCTGAGGCCAAAGTAGTTCATCCACCCTGTGGCGTAACGGCGCAGTTCGTCGATGACCTCCTGCACGGCGTGACCGCGGTTGCGGCGGGTGATCTCTCTGACTCTCTGCTTGAACCTCACGTATGCCTTTGCCGTCCATTTGATCGATCCCCGGCTGCTGATGCAGAACCCGAGGAACGAACTCTCGATCAGTGGCCCGCTTTTGCTCTTGCTGCGGTTGACGACGAGCTTGAGCTTGCGCTCGATGAACCGGGTCACGCTCTCCATCACGCGCTGCGCCTTCATTTTCCCTTCCACCACGATGATGAAGTCGTCGGCGTAGCGGGCATGAACATATCCGCGCCGCTCGATTTCCTTGTCCAGTGGATCGAGGGTGATGTTGGCTAACAACGGTGACAAAGGTCCGCCCTGCGGCACACCGAGAGGCGTCGCCTCGCGGCTGCCATCGGGCAGCACGACTCCTGCTCTCAAATAACGACCGATGAGACGCAGCAGCTTTCCGCTGCCGATCTTACGCCGTAGCTGGTTGAGCAGGCGGTCGTGGTTCACGGTGTCAAAGAACGCCTTCAAGTCGCAGTCGACCGCGTGGCGGAGCTTCTGCTTCCAGGCGGCTTGCACCCGGCGCACTGCCTGATGGGCACTGCGGCCCTCGCGGAAGCCGTAACTCTGGTCGCTAAACTCGCCGTCATAGAGCGGGGTGAGCACTTGGGCGATGGCCTGCTGGATCACTCGATCCAGCACCGTCGGAACCCCGAGGGGCCGTTGCGACCCGTCGGGTTTCGGAATGAACACCCGGCGCACTGGCGCTGGGTGATACGTCCCTTCTCTGAGCTGGGCGCGGATCCGCTCCCAGTGCTGGCGGGCAAACGCAGGGAACTGCGCGATGGTCATCCCATCCATTCCCGGCGCTCCGCCATTGCGCCTGACTCTCTGCCAGGCGCTCTGCATGTTCGTGGCGTCGAGCACCTGCTCGAGCCACGTCTCTGGATCATCTTCAACCTCGCCATGCCTCCCGCCGTGCTGAGTCGAGTCGCGCCCTGGCCGCTTGGCGTCATCGGGCAAACTCCCCGACACGGGGTCGCTCGGTTGCTCATAGGTTTGGTCCTTCATGCGTTCAGGTGTTCCGGTGTCGTTGTTTAAGCGGGCGTCTTCCAGCCCCCGGCCTGCACGTCACTACTATGACCTCTGCTGACTTCTTGACGCCTCTCAGCATCAAGACCTCCCCAGGTAAGAGCACAGTCCTCCCCCGCACTGCCGCCTGATTTACCGGCGCAACTTCACCAGTGGGTTTTGCTGTGTTGTGCCAGCTCACCCCGTCGCGACGGCCTTCTATCAGGTTCTTGTTCATCGGCTCGCAGGTCTTGCCTAGTCTTCTTTCAGCCCGCCGATCACTCGACAAACCTTGACTTCGGCTGGTAGTTTCATGAGTATGTTTTCGTCATGTCTGGTTCTTCTACAGAGGACTTCAACCCCATCAGGACTGTGCCCATGCTGGGCACACACAAGGCGGTGGTTGACAACACGCTACCAGCTCCGAGTCGAAGTCGGAGGATGGCGACAAACCTCAACCTGAAGCGGACGGGCGCTCCCGGTAGCGGGTGCCACACCTCGACGTTAAGCGCAAGAGACCGCAAGGGGCTCAGCGGCGCCATTGGTAGGTCCAGGTCTCGGAGATGGGGGCTTTGTCTTTTTGCAGCTCGGCGCTCATTTCGATGAGGTTGGACTCGGGGGGGACGCGAATTTGAAAGAAGGCGCGCCAGCCGTGGGTCTCGGGGTTTTTCATGACGCGGGCGTCGAGGACTTCGGCGGGGTCGCCGCTGCGGAGTTTGACTTCGATCTCGGGCACCCAGCCGTCCGGGAGGTCGGCGTTGGGGAGGCCGTGGGTGAAGTCGATGACGTAGAGGTGATCGGTGTCGGACTTCATGACGAAGCCGCGGCGGGTGGCGATGACTTTGGCGAGCAGGCCGGGGAGGTGCTCTTCCTGCCAGTCGATGCGGTATTCGAAGTGGAGGGGCTCGTCCGGGGTGGCGGGGATTTTTGCGGGCTCCCAGAAGGCGACGATGTTGTCCCAGGTCTCTTCGCCGGTGGCGAGCTCGACGAGGCCGACGCGGCCGGGGCCGAAGCCTTTGACGGGCTCGACCCAGACGGCGGGGCGGCGGTGGTAGTGCGCCTCGAGGTCCTCGAAGTTTTTGAAGTCGCGGTCGCGCTCGGCGAGGCCGAAGCCTTTGAGTTTGTCCACCTGGAAGAAGCTGAGGCGCATGTCGCGGCCGTTTTCGAGGGGGCGCCAGATGGAGGGGCCGCCTTCGATTTCGATTTGCAGGCCGTCGGAGTCGTGGACTTCGGGGCGGAAGTCGTAGGGCTTGGGGTGGGTGTTTTCGCCATACCAGAACATGGAGGAGAAGGGGGCGAGGCCGAGCATTTTGACGGGCTGGCGGAGGTAGAGGGTGGCGGTGACGAACATGGTGGTGGTCTTGCCGGGCATGGCGGAGAAGCGGTAGGCGCCGGTGAGGCTGGGGCCGTTGAGGAGGGCGAGGGTGGTGAAGAATTCGTCGCCTTTGCGGGGGGGCTCGATCCAGAAGTGGGTGAAGTCGGGGAACTCTTCGGGGGCGCCGCCGATGGTGTTGACGGCGACGCCGCGGGCGGAGATGCCGTAGCCGAGCTCGGTGGTGACGGCGCGGTAGTAGCTGGCGCCCATGAAGACGAGGAACTCGAAGCGGCGGTCGGCGAGGCTGTCCGGGGCGAGGATGCGGAAGCCGGCGTAGCCGTTGGGTGGGGCGGCGCTGGCGGGGACCTGCAGCGGGCCGTAGTCGAAGAGGCTGGAGTCGAAGGGGACGGGGGCGGTCTTGCCGGGGACGAGCTGGAAGAAGGAGACGGGCTTTTTGAACATCCAGCCGGGGTGGAAGAACTCGACGCGATAGGTGTCGTCCGGGCCGGTGAAGAGGGCTTTGTCGGGGTTGAAGCGGATCTGGCGGTGGTCGTCGTATTCGAGGCCTTCGTAGAAGGGGGCGAGGGTGGTGGAGGGGGCCTCGTAGGGCTGGTGGGCGAGCTCGGAGGCGAGCTTTTGCAGGGACTCGAAGTCGGTGACTTGCAGGTAGTCT
Source organism: uncultured Verrucomicrobiaceae bacterium (assembly GCA_964553805.1). GTDB lineage: Bacteria > Verrucomicrobiota > Verrucomicrobiia > Verrucomicrobiales > Verrucomicrobiaceae > JAGRPD01. The sequence goes on along the minus strand of CAZKMS010000034.1, from coordinate 23,621 downwards.
GGGGCGGCGGTGAGGCCTGCGGTGAGGGTGGAAAGGAGGGCGGCGAGGCGCGGCAGGAGGCGGGGTCTCATGGACTTTGGAGGAATGCGCGGAGCATGGCGCGTGCCGTGGGGGAGTCAACTGCGCTGTCGTAAGCAGGGTCTCGGCTCCGGCTTTGGTCCGATGGTGCCAAGCGCGGTGATAGGGAAAGGTGCGGCGTGACCGTGAACTCCGATGTGACTCAACTCTGCCGCGCCTCGTGCTGGACAACGTGCCGTCCGCGCGGAGGATGTGCGCGCGCGGTGCGTGCGGCCGGCGGCGCGGTGGAATCTCCGATGATGACACAAAAACAAGACGATGAACTGGCGGCGCGGCGGCCGCTGAAGACCCGGGGCAAGGCCTGGGCGGGGGCGCTTTCGCGGGCGCTGCTGGGGATGGGCCTGCGGCCAAATCAGGTGTCCGTGCTGAGCGTGGTGTTCGCGCTGGGGGCGCTGGTTTGTTTTTTGACGCCGGCTCCGGGCGCGCTGCGGTGGCTGGCGGCGGCGGGGTGCATCCAACTGCGTCTGCTTTGCAACCTGATGGACGGGATGCTGGCGGTGGAGGGCGGGCTGAAGTCGCCGGCGGGGGATCTTTACAATGAGTTCCCGGACCGGCTGGCAGATGCGGTCATCCTGGCGGGGCTGGGCTACGCGGGCGGCGGCGGGGCGGCGGTGGCGCTGGGCTGGACGGCGGCCTGCGGGGCGCTGATGACGGCCTGCGTGCGGGCGCACGGAGCGAGCCTGACGGGGCGGCATGACTTTCGCGGGCCGATGGCGAAGCCGCATCGCATGGCGCTGGCGACGCTGATTTGCTTGGTGATGGCGGGCCTGGCGCTGGCGGGGCAAACGGCGCCAGTGGTGGGGTGGGGCTTGGCGGCGATGGTGGCGGGCATCGCGCTGACGCTGTGGCGGCGGCTGCGGTCGCTGGCGCGGGCTTTGCACGAAAGGGCAAACGCATGAGGGCGCTGCTGCACAGCATGGTGGCGAATGTGGCGCGGCTGGCCACCGGGGTGCGGCGGCTGCCGGAAGCGCCCTGTCCGGCGGGACCGGCGATCTACTTTGCCAATCATACGAGCCACCTGGACTTCGTGGTGGTGTGGGCGGCGCTGCCGGGTCCGGCGCGGGAGAAGCTGTCGCCCGCGGCGGCGGAGGACTACTGGGGCAGGACGGCGCTGCGGCGGCGCATCGCCTGCGGGTTGTTTCAGGCGGTGCTGATCCCGCGCGCGGGCATCACGCGGGAGAACAACCCGGTGGAGCGCATGGCGGCGGCGCTGGAGGCGGGGCGGTCGGTGTTGATTTTCCCCGAAGGCACGCGGCGCGACGACGGCTGCGTGGGGGAGTTTCGCGCCGGGTTGTGGCATCTGGCGAAGCGCTTTCCCGCCGCGCCGCTGGTGCCGGTGTACCTGGAGAATTTGAACCGCATCATGCCGAAGGGCACGCTGCTGCCGGTGCCGCTGATCGCGCAGGCGCGGTTCCGGGAGCCGCTGGTGTTTGCGCCGGAGGAGCCGAAGAACGAGCTGCTGGCGCGGGCGCGCTGCGCTTTGCTGGGCAACAACAACGCACCGCCATGAACGACCCGCACATCCGCAGCCTGCTTTTCATCGTCGGCGGCATCCTGGTGACGGCCTCGATCATCGGCGCGGTGATGGCTTGGCGCGTGCGCGGCCAGGGCAACACCACGGTGGCGAACCTGAACGCGCGCATCCGCTCGTGGTGGGTGATGGCGGCGCTGTTCAGCGCGGTGGTTCTTTCGGGGCACGGCTTCACCACGGTGCTGTTTGGCTGCCTGTCGTTCCTGGCGCTGCGGGAGTTCATCACGCTGAACCGCACCAGCCGGGCGGATCACGCGGTGCTGTTCTGGACGTTCTTTGTCATCACGCCGCTGCACTACGTGCTGGTGGGGACGCGCTGGTATGGCCTGTTCAGCATCTTCATTCCGGTGTATGCCTTCATCTTCATCCCGTTTCGGCGCGTGCTGGCAGGGGAGACGAAGGACTTCCTGACCAGCACGGCGAAGATCCAGTGGGCGCTGATGGTCTGCGTCTATGCGGTGAGCCACATCCCGATGCTGCTGGCGCTGCCGATCCGCAACTACGAGGGCCAGAACGCCAAGCTGCTGTTCTTCTTCGTGCTCACCGCGCAGATCAGCGACGTGCTGCAATACGTCTGGGGCAAATGCTGCGGGCGGCGGCCGGTGGCGCCGCGGGTGAGTCCGCACAAGACCTGGGAGGGCACGCTGGGCGGCATCGGCACCACGGTGCTGATGAGCACGGGTCTGTGGTGGCTGACGCCGTTCACGCCCTGGCAGGCGGCGCTGATGGCGCTGCTCATCTGCGTGGCGGGGTTCTTTGGCGGCCTGGTGCTGTCCGCGGTGAAACGCGACCTCGGCGCGAAGGACTGGGGCGGTTCCATCCCCGGCCACGGCGGCTTCATGGACCGCATCGACTCGCTCTGCTTCGCCGCGCCGCTGTTTTTCCACGTCGTGGGGTTTTACTTCGGCACGGGGATGAATCCCGCCGCGCCGGAGTGGCTGCTGCGTTTGCTCGGGCGCTGACCGTTTCACGAAGCGCGCAAAGCGGCGCGCAGAGATTGCAGCTCCTCCTCCACGATCGCATCATCGGTCACCGTCTGCGCAATCTCGGCGCGCACGCTGACGCGGAAACGCTGGCGCAAGCGATGGATGGCCACCTTCAGCGCGCCCTCGCTCATGCCCAGGCGCGCCGCCGCCTCGGCCTGCGGCGGTTCATCGCCGGAGAGGCTGAGCCAGGGCTTCAGCACCGCAAAGTGCGCGGCCTTGCCCTCGCTTTGCAGAGCCTTCTCCAAGCAGTCCAGCGCCCGCGCCAGCAGGATCAGCGCCCATTGGCGGTCAAAGGCCGCGTCCGGTGGCTGGGCGCGCGGGTCCGCCAGTTGCAAACCGGGCTGCGTGTCCGTGCCCGCGCCGTCCAGCGGCTGGTGGCAGGCGCCGCCACCGCGCTTGGCCGCGAGGCTTTTGTCGCGCTGATCGGCCGCGAAGTGCTTCAACGCGCCGAGCAGGTAGCTGCGAAAGCGCCCGCCCGCCGGGTTCGCACCGTCGATGGCGCCCCCCGCGAGCAGCCTGGCGAAAAAATCATGCGCCAGCTCCCGCGCCACATCCTCGTCCCGGCCCGCCCGCCGCAGAAACGCTACCACCGGCGCGTAGTAAGCCGCGCACAGCTCGCTGAGCGCCGCCTTCGCCTGCGTGTCTTCTCCACGCGAGCGGGAGACCAGCGTCCAGCGAGTGGCGTGGAAGGAGGCGGTCATGGTTTGACAGCAAAGAGCGGATACAGAATACTTCTGTCATGAGAACTGTCACGGCGGATGACCTGCAAACCCGTTTGCCCACGATACTCGCTTGGCTGGAGGCGGGGGAAGAAGTGGTGGTGAAGCCCGGCAAGCTGGAAAAGCAAGGAGATGCCGTGACGGAGGCGCGGCCAGAGGCAAAACCGGCCATGATCTATCTGGATCGTTCCGGCAAAGCCGTTCCAGCCCCCCCTGAGTGGCAGAGTAAGAGCGCGGTTTTTCAGCGTCCTCTCGCCCCGCAGCCTGTTTTGACTCAGGCGGACCTCGACGAGTTGCATGAGGATCTGCACGGCCACTATTGACTGTGACTGCCTGTGATCTGCGCCGACACCAGCTTCTTGATTTCCCATTACGGCGACGACGTGAACAGCGAGGCGGCGCGTGCTCAGATGGTCAAAGCTTCCGTGGTGCATGTCCATGCCGTGAATGATTTGGAATTCGCCAACGCGCTGAGACTTCTCGTGTTTCGCGGCAAAATCACCCAGGCCCTGCGCGGCAACTGGCTGGCCGCCTACGAAGCGGACAAGGCAAGCGGAGCGCTGGCGATTGAGTCCGTCCATCTGGAGTCCGTGTTTGAGCTGGCCAGCCAGCTCTCCGCCACGCACACCGAGACCGGCGGTCACCGCGCCTACGACATCCTGCAAGTCGCCGCGGCGTTGCTGCAAGGCGCCAGGGAATTCTGGAGCTTTGACGCGAGGCAGCGCGCATTGGCGACGGCGGAGGGCTTGAAAGTGGGACCTTGAGGTCATGGTTTGGGCGCGGCGCTGGGCGAGAGGAAGGAAAAGAGCATCCTGCCGATGATCTTGTCCCAGGGCATGAAGAACTCCTCCGGCTTGCCGCCCCGCTTCAGGCGCAGGCCCTTGACCTCGACTGCCACCACGCGCGCCAGCCAAGTCTGGCCGTTCTCGTGCGCGTAGGCGACCAGCGCCCCCGGCGCGAAACCCGCATTCAAATGCGTGGCGATCCAGCGGCTGTTTTTTGCCACGCCAGGTTCATTGCCATGCGGCACGACGTAGGAGCGCGCGATGAAGGAGCGGACGAAGAACATCAGCACCAGCACCGGCAGCACGAGTTCCAGGTTGCGCATGAGCCGGTGCGGTTTCACCGGCTCGCGCCCCTCGGGATGGTGGCGTATCCAGACCAGCATCGATAAAATCGCACCGGCGACTGCAACCAGCACGAGCGAGAGAGCGCCCCAAGCGTAGGCATCCTGGTGGCGCGGCAGTTGGTAAAAACCGGCGACACCGGCGCCCGTGACCAGCAGCGCCCACCAGAACAGATGCCTGCCAAACACCGCGTTCACCTCATACCAGCGCGACTCCGACCGCATCGTGGACGGCAGACGCACGCCGAAGATCGAATTCACCGGCACCAGCCGCAGCCAAAGCGGCACCGCGACGCTGAACAAGAGCAAACCGGCGACCGTGCCCAGAGTGGGAATCAAAAACCAGGACGTCTGCGGCATCGCGCTCCGGGCCAGCGCATACACCAGCCAGCACAGCGCCACCGTCACCACCGTGATGGCGGGAACGAGCCAGAAAATCCGCGCCGAGGCCGACTCCGGCGGCGCTTCAGCCGCCTCGGCCGCGACACGCTGACGCGCCCAAGCGTAGGCGCACCAGATGAAGGCGCTGATCGGCAACCAGACGATGGCGAGCAGTGGAATATTAGGTGCCCATGAGATCAACCATCTCGTGAGTGGGAGCACCAGCTGCGGGTTTTTCACGTTATCCGCCTCATGCATGGAGCCGCCGTGGCTCATATCTGCGAGCACTATGCCGCCCATGCCGTGCCAACCTGCCACCACAGGTCCGCAGGTGTGGTAACCAAGTGCCAGGCCACCCAACGCCAGCAAGCCTAACGCGACACCGCCGCACGCAAAAAGCAGCCCGATGGCGAGACCGCTGATCGAGATCAACCCGATGCCCACACCACCAAACGCCACCACCCCAAAGGCCAGACCGCCAAACGCAAACCAACCGCGCGCGATGCCGCCGAAGGCAAACACCCCGCGCGCCTTGTCGCCTATCGCGATGAACCCGCGCGCCTCGCGCGCCTTCCCCGTCTCCGGATCACGCCCGCTCACCACATGCAGCAGCGGCAGGCCGAAGAGGGTGCGCTTCGACTTGTATTCAAAAGGCTCTCCCGGCTTGGGTTGGCGGCGGCGAGGGGGCATGGCGCCCGCACCCGCCACCTGCGTCTTGAACTCGTCCGCGCTCTGCTGGCGGCGCGCGCGCTCCTTTTCCAGCGCGCGCAGCACCACTTCATCAAGGTTGCCACCGACGCTGGCGAGCGTGGACGGCGCGGCGAAGCGGCCCAGCGGCAGCTCGCCGGTGAGCATCTCGTAAAACACGACACCGAGCGAATAGATGTCCGCGCGGTGATCGACGCTGCCCGGCTGCTCGATCTGCTCCGGCGCCATGTAGGGCGCGGTGCCCAGCTTCGCACCGCTCTGCGTCAGCAGCATCGCCTCGCCACCCTCCTCGCCCACGATCTTGGCGATGCCGAAGTCGGCGATTTTCACCCGGCCCTTCGAATCAAGCAGGATGTTCTCCGGCTTGATGTCGCGGTGCAGCACGCCGTGCGAGTGCGCAAATTGCAGCGCGTCGCAAAGCGCGGGCACGATGGCCAGCGCCTGCTCCGGCGTGAAGCGGCCCGCGCGCATGGCCTGGCGCAGGTTCACGCCATCGACGAACTCCATGATCAGGAAGGCGAAGCCGCCGCTCTCGCCGAAGTCATGCACGGCGACGATGCTCGGGTGGCTCAGCCGCGCTAGCACGCGGCCCTCGCGATGGAAGCGCTCGGCAAAGCCCGGCGTCGCGGCGAGCGCCTTCGGCAGCACCTTCAAGGCGACAAAGCGGTCGAGCTTCGGCTGCCGCGCCTTGAACACCGCGCTCATGCCGCCGTGGCCGATGGGGTCGAGGATTTCCAGCTCGGGAAAGGCGGTGGCGATCTCCGCCAGCGCGGGCAGGTCCGCGCGCGGCAGCGGCCGGGTGGCGTCGGAGTCGGCCGGCAGCGCCGCAGCGGCGAGCAGTCCGTCGGGGTCAAGGCCGTGCAGGGGATCGCCCGCGGCAGCGGCGGAGGACGGGGAGGAATCAGGCGGCAGAGCACTCATGGTACCGGTTTCCTGGGGAAAGCCCAGCACGAGGTTACATGAAAAAAATCGCCGGTCGCCATGCTATTTGCAGGGCTGTAGCCGCTCTTGTATTTTCCCGCGCCGGCGTTTTACTGCGCGCCAGCCTGATCCATGCCATGAAGCTGATCCAAAAGTCCCGGCAGATGATTCGCGAGGAACTCGAATGCGCACAGGGGCTGCGACGATTCGGCAGCGGCTGGCTGAGCGGGGTGGCGGGGTTGATTTTGGGCATCGCCAGCCTGGGCCTGGTGCTGGTGCTGCGTTTCCCCGGCGTGTTTGGCACAGCGGAGATGGCGGGGCTACGCGCGTCCGGCGGGCTGCGCTGGATCCTCTTCGGGGTGATGATCGTGGCCTATGTGTGCTCGCTGCTGAGCCTGGTGCTGCGGGAGAAAAAGACGCTGGGCGGCTTTGGTCTGGCGCTGACGCTGCTGGCCTCGCTGCTCGGCGGCAGCCGCTCGACGGAGGCGGCGCCGGACCTGACGACGGCCTACCTGGGCTTGGACTTCTTTGTGCTGCGCATGATTTTCACCGGGCTGCTGTTCATCCCGCTGGAGACGCTGTTTCCACGCTGGCGGGAGCAGCCGGTGTTCCGCGCGGAGTGGCGGGAGGATCTGTTTTATTTCCTGGTCAGCTCGATGCTGGTGCAGATCATCACCTGGCTGAGCTTTGGGCCGGCGCGGGCGCTCTTCGATTTGACGGCGGGCTGGGCGGCCTTCCGCGACTGGGTGGCGGCGCTCCCCTTTCTGCTGCAGGTCGGCTTGATCATGCTGTTCACCGACCTGGTGCAATACTGGGTGCACCGGATGTTTCATCGCGTGCCGTTTTTGTGGCGCTTCCACGCGGTGCATCACTCCGCGAAGTCGATGGACTGGATGGCGGGGGCGCGCATGCATTTCCTGGAGATCCTGGTGCTGCGCGGCGCGACGGTGCTGCCGATGATCCTGCTGGGCTTCTCCCAGGACGCGGTGAACACCTACATCTTCATCGTCTATCTGTGGGCCACCTTTGCGCACTCCAACATCGGCTGGCGCTTCAAGGGCATCGACCGCCTGCTGGTGACGCCGCGCTTCCATCACTGGCATCATGGCATCGAGAAGGAAGCGATCGATGTGAACTTCGCCATCCACTTCCCCTGGCTGGACCGGCTTTTCGGCACGCATCACCTGCCGGAGGAGCGCTGGCCGGAGGGCTACGGCATTCCCAATGACCCGGTGCCGACCGGTTACTGGAGGCAATGGTGGTATCCTTTCAAGCGCAAAAAGAAGTGATCAGCGCACCAGGATCTGCTTCTCTTCCGCGTCCATCTCGGCCTCCCATTCGGCGAGGCGCTTCTTCAGGCTGGCGGTGATCTCCGGGTGCTCGAAGTGCAGGTTGTGACGCTCGCCGATGTCCTGCTCGAGGTCAAACAGCAGGTCCATGGTGTTGCCGTCGTTGACGTACTTCCACTTGCCCTGGCGGATGGCTTTCATGGTGCGGTTGCTGCGCTGCATGCGCCAGCAAAAGGCGCGCTCCCGCGGCGGCTGCGCACCGGTGAGCAGGGGCAGCAGGTCGATGCCGTCGAGCGGTTTGTCCGTGGGCGGCTCGGCCCCGGCGGCGGCGAGGAAGGTGGCGGTCAGGTCCATGGTGATGCCGGGCTGCGCGGACTTCACGCCGGCTTGCAGTTTGCCCGGCCAGCGCAGCAGGCAAGGCACACGGATGCCGCCTTCCCAAAGCGTCGCTTTGTGATGAAACAAGGGCGCGTTGGAAGCCCAGCGCTCGCCGCCGTTGTCGCTGGAGAACGCGACCAGGGTGTTGTCCGCGACGCCGGCGCGCTCCAGCTCATCGAGGATCATGCCGACACCGCGATCGACGCGCTCGAGCATGGCTTTGTAAATGGCGCGGCTGCCGGTGAGCATGCTTTCCTTAGTGACCATCGGCGTCTCCGACGCGTCCGGCGGCTGGAACGGCGCGTGTACCGCGAGGTGCGGCACGTAGAGGAAAAAGGGCTTGTCCTTGCCCGCGTGTTTTTTCACGAAGGCGGCGGCGCGCTCGTTGACGAGGTCCGTGAAGTAACGGCCGTTCATCTCGGGAATTTCCAGGCCATCCCGCAGGGCGCGCGTGCCGTCGTAGTACTGATGGCGGTAAAAATCCGCGTGGCCGAGCAGCTCGCCGAAGTACTCGTCAAAGCCGCGGTTCAGCGGGTTGTATTCGTCCTTGAAGCCGAGATGCCACTTGCCGAAAGCGCCGTTGACATAACCGGCGGCGCGCAAGCGGTCCGCCAACGTGGTCTCGCCGAGGGGCAGGCCGAGACCATGGATGTCCGGCTCCGGCACCCACTCACCGTTCACCTTCTTCATCTGCTCGACCTGATAACCGAAGGCGAACTCGATGCCGACGCGCTGCTGCCAGCGGCCGAGCATGAAGCCCGCGCGGGTCGGCGTGCAGACCGGCGCGTTGGCGTAGAAGTCCGTCATCTGCACGCCCTCCTTTGCCAGGCGGTCGATGTTCGGCGTGGCGATGTCCTTGCTGCCGGTGCAGCCGAGATCGCCGTAGCCCATGTCATCGACGAGGATGAAAACGAGATTCGGCTGCGCCGCGCTCAACGATGCGGCGACAGAAAGGCTGGAAAAGAGAGAACGCCAGAACATGCGGCGAGGCTAGCGAAACGCCCCGCGCTTTGCCAAGCCTTTTACTTCCGCGCCGTCATGAAGCCGCGGCCGACGCGCGTGTCCGCATAGGGTCCTGGCGTGAAGCCCACCTCGCGCAGCAGCGCCGCGTACTCGCCGGTGCTGTAGCATTTGCCCTGGGTGGAGTGCATCAACAAACAGGAGTACTCCGCCACATGCAGCGGGCCGTCTTTGGCTTCATTGATGAAGGCATCGTGGATGATGAGCAGTCCGCCGGCAGGCAGCGCGCGATGCGAGGCTTGCAGCAGTTCACGCACCTCGTTGACGCCCCAGTCGTGCAGCACGTTGGAAAACAAGTGCGCGTCGCAGCCCCCGAGCAATCCGTCAAACATGTTGCCCACGGCCACCTCCACCCGCGCCGCCAGCCCGCGCTCCGCGATGAGCCTGCCCGCGATGCGATCCACCGGCGCCTGATCCAGCGCCACGCAGCGCAGGTCCGGATTCGCGGCAGCGAGCGCGCAGGCGTAGATGCCCGAGCCGGCGCCGATGTCGAGCAAACGCTGGCATCCCATGAGATCAAGCTTTTCTCCCAAGCCCTGCGCCAGGAACAGCCCACGACAATCCATCGCGGCGGTGAAGCTGCGCGCGAAGCTCTCGTCCTCCATCGCCTGATGCCAGTCGAACGCAGCTTTGTCTCCGGACCAGCCCGCCGGTTTGTCGCTGCGCAGCACCTGCAGGTAGTCGCGCGCGATCGGCCGCTCGTGCAGCGAAGCGTAGTAAGGACCGAGGAACCAGGCCGAGCCCGCGCAGAGATGCTCGTGCGCGGTTTCCGTCACTTCCAGCACCCCGCCCTTTCGCTGCAGCCAGCCGTTCGCCACGAACAAGGTGACCATCACATCAGCCGGCCGTTCCGCAAAACCGAAGCGCGTGCAAACATCCGCCAGCGTGCCCGGATTGGCGGCGAGTTGGGAAAAGAAGTCGAGTTGCAGCGCCGCGGCGACGAGGTCCACCGCGTAGAGACCGTCACGATAGCGGTAGATCGAAAGCGGATCAGTGGCGGGCGCGCGGGTCAGTTCGGGCATCATGCCGTTCCCTCATCCAATCACCTGATGCATGCAACTCGCTTCGAGAACCCGCCTTCGCTCGCAATGCGCTGCGCCGATGCGGCGTTCTTTGCGCATGCGCTTTCTCCTCTGCCTGTTGTGTCTATTTACCACCCTCACCGGCGGCAGCCACGCGGAGGAAAAGCTCCGCATCCTGGTCTTCGGCGCGCATCCGGATGACGCCGAGTACAAAGCCGGTGGTTGCGCGTTGAAGTGGGCGCGCCTGGGCCATCACGTCAAGCTGGTCTCCGTCACCAACGGCGACATCGGCCACTGGCGCGAAGCGGGCGGCCCTCTGGCGCAGCGGCGCGCCGCCGAAGCGAAGGCCTGCGCGGAGAAGTGGGGCGTCACGTCGCAGGTGCTGGACATCCACGATGGCGAGCTGCTGCCCACACTGGAGAACCGCAAGCTCATCACCCAAATCATCCGCGAGTGGAAAGCGGACTTGGTGATCTCGCACCGGCCCTGGGACTATCATCCAGATCACCGTTATGTCGGGGTGCTGGTGCAGGACGCCGCTTTCATGGTCACCGTGCCGTTCTTTTGTCCGGACGTGCCGCATTTGCAGAAGAACCCGGTGTTCATGTATTCGAGCGACGGTTTCGAGAAGCCCTACCCATTCACGCCCAGCATCGCGATTGCCCTCAACGAGGAGGAAATGGAAGCGAAGATCAACGGCCTGCACGAACTGACATCCCAAGCCTATGAAGGCGGCGCCATCGGCAGCGCCGAACACGTTGAAAAGCGCGTGCCGCCAGCCAGCGACGAAAAAGCGCGACGGGCCTGGCTGAAGCAGCGCTGGCACCTGCGCCAAAGCAGCGAAGCCGAGCGTTTTCGCGATGCTTTGATTCACTGGCATGGCGATGACAAAGGCAAGGCGGTGCGTTTTGCCGAGACCTTCGAACTCTGCGAGTACGGCACGCGAGCCACTGAGGCGGATTTGCGGCGCCTGTTCCCGTTCTTTGAGTGAGCTGCACGGAAGGAAGCCGGGATGCCGCGCGTTCTCCCTGCATGATCCCGCGCCCGCTTTTTCTGCTCGCCTTCTGCCTTCTCTCCATCGCGAGCGCAGCCGATCGGCCCAACATCGTCCTGGTGGTGTCGGATGACCTCGGCTACGGCGACCTCGCTTGCTTCGGCGCGGAGGACATGCAGACACCCCACCTCGACCGCCTCGCTGCGGAAGGTTTGAAGCTGACCAGTTGCTACGCCGGTCACGCCAACTGCTCGCCCTCGCGCACCGCGCTGATGACGGGGCGCACACCGACGCGCGCCGGCGTTCGCGATTGGATTCCCGAGGACTCTCCCGTCCATGTGCGCCGCCAGGAAATCACCATCGCCACGCTGCTGCGCGACGCCGGTTACGCCACCTGCCTGAGCGGCAAATGGCACCTCAACGGCGAGTTCAATCGCCCCACACAGCCGCAGCCGGATGACCACGGCTTTGAGCATTGGTTCGCCACCCAAAACAACGCTTACCCGAACCATCGCAATCCGGACAACTTCGTGCGCAATGGCAAAGCGCCCGGCCGGCTCGAAGGTTACGCTGCCGACTTGGTCGCAGACGAGGCGGTGAACTGGCTCACCACCTTGCGCGACAAAGCAAAACCCTTTTTCCTCTACGTCGCTTTTCACGAGCCGCACGAACCCATCGCCACCGACGAACGTTACAGCCGGCTTTATCCACACGACGACCCGGCGTATTCGGCGCATCACGGCAACATCACCCAGATGGACGCCGCCTTTGGCCGTTTGATGGCCGCGCTCGATGAGGAAGGACTGCGCGAAAGCACCCTTGTCGTTTTCACCAGCGACAACGGCCCCGCCATCACGCCGCAGCATCCGCATGGCAGCGCCGGGCCGCTGCGCAGCAAAAAGGGCTCTCTTTACGAAGGCGGCATCCGTGTGCCGGGGTTGGCGCGGTGGCCGGGCCGCATTCGCGCCGGCACTGTCAGCGACGAACCCGTCTGCGGTGTCGATTTTCTGCCGACCGTATGCGCCTTGACCGGCGCGGCCGCGCCCGCTGACCGCAAACTCGATGGCGCCTCGCTGCTGCCGCTGTTGGAGGGCAAAGCGGTGCGCCGCGAGACACCGCTCTACTGGCATTTCAATCGCGCTTCGGACGAGCCGAAGGTGGCCATCCGCATGGGCGATTGGAAGCTACTGGCGAGACTCGACCGCGCACCGCCACCGCGCGGCAATGACATCACCACCGCCGCTCAGGAGGACTTCAAAAAGGCGGAGTTGGCTGGCTTGGAACTCTACAACCTGCGCGAGGACATGGGCGAGACGCGCGATCTCGTCGCCGCTGAACCCGGCAAGCTCGCCGAACTGGAGCCCCTGCTGCGCGCAAAATACGCCGAGGTGCGCGCCGAGTCGCCGTTGTGGCCCGAGTGGGAATTTACTGGCGCGGAGGGCCGCCGCATCGTCTGGCCGGACTACGTCACGCAGCGCAAGGGCAAAGCAAAAGCCAAGGCGAAATGAGAGCGCGCCTCACTTTTTCTTTTTGCCTTTCCCCTTGCCTTGATCGGGCGGCGCCAAGTTAGGCATCTTCCGTTTGAACTGCGCGTCCAATTCCGCCGGTCGCGCGTCCGCAAATTGATCGAGCACAGCTTTCAGCTTGGCGTGGGCGGTGGCATGGATTTCACCCGGATCGATGGGCGCTGACTGCTCAAACGGATCCTGCCGCAGGTCGTAAAAACGGCCGTCGCGGTAAAGTTTGTGCTGCTGATCAAAAGCGAATTCCTGCACCTTCATCTCCGCTTTTTGACGCGGTGAATACCAGGAGTAGAGCCACTCGCGCGGCTGGCCTTTTTCGCCGCGCAATTGCGGCAGGAAGCTGACACCATCGACCGTGTCCGGCACCGCAACCGAAGCAGCCTCGCACAGCGTTGGCAGGAAGTCGGCGGAGCTGATCAAGTCGCCGTTGACGCGGCCCTCCTTGATGACGCCCGGCCAGCTCACGATCATCGGCACGTGCTCGCCGCGGGCGTTGGTGCTGCCTTTGCCGCCTTTGTAGTCCGCGCCCTGAAACCGGCTGGTGATGCCGCTGTTGGTGCCGTTGTCGCCGATGAAGATGAGCAGTGTGTTGTCGCGAATGCCGAGTTCACCGAGCTTGGTGTCGAGGCGCGCGATCATCTTGTCCATGTAGGCGATCATGTCCGCAAAGTGCTTGTTGTTTTGCAGCGCCTTTTCGCCCTCCGTTTTGGGACTCCACTCCGGGCTGTCCGGCGTGGGCTGGAACGGATTGTGGGTGAGGATCATCGGGTAGTAGAGAAAGAACGGCTTGTCCTTGTGACGGGTGACGAAATCGAGCGCGAAGTCATTGACCAGCTTCGGCCCGTACTCGCCGTTGCTGAAATCCTTCTCGACACCGTTGTATTCGAGGCCGGGATTGGCGTAGCGGGCCGGGCGGCGGGTGTGCTGCCAGAGGCAGGACTCGTCGAAGCCGAAGTGCCGGGGCGCGTCGGGCTCATGGCCGAGCTGCCATTTGCCGCAGATGCCCGTGGTGTAACCCGCGGCCTGGAGCAGATTGCCAAAGGTGGTCTCGCTGCGCAGCAGGGTGCCGAAGTTCAGGTAGTTGCGCACGTTGTAGCGGCCGGTCATGAGCTGCACGCGGGTGGGGGTGCATAGCGGCTGCACGTGGCAGCGCTCAAAGCGCATGCCGGCGGCGGCGAGGCGGTCGAGGTTCGGCGTCTGATAGGATTCGCCGCCGTTGGCGGTGACGCACTCGTAACCGAAGTCGTCGGCCATGATCAGGATGAGGTTCGGCTTGTCCGCGGCGGCAGACAAGCTGGCGAGAACACAGAGGGCGAGAGCGCAGGCGGTTTTCACGGTGTCGGGTGGTTGCGCGCATAACGCGCGTTTCGAAGCCTCCTATCCGGTCTTTGCCAAGCCCCCCTCTTTGCGCTATAGCGCGGCATGCACTGGACACTTTGTGGACGCGAGCATCTGGAGGCGATCCGCGCCATCTTCAACGAGGCGATTGTGAACTCGACCGCGCTTTACGACTATGAGCCGCGCACGCGGGAGGTGATGGAGAGCTGGCTCGCCACCAAGGAAAAAGCCGGGCTGCCCGTGATCGGCGTGATGAATGAGGCGGAGGAGCTGATGGGCTTCGCCAGCTACGGACCGTTCCGCGCCTTTCCAGCTTACAAGTACACCGTCGAGCACTCGGTCTATGTGGATGGGCGGTTTCGTGGCCGCGGTCTTGGCCGCCTGCTGTTGGAGCGCGTGACCGAGGCGGCGGAGACGGCGGGCAACAAGACCATGATCGGTGTCATCGACGCCGAAAACGCGACCAGCATCGCGCTGCACGAGCGGCTCGGTTTTCATCGCTGCGGCGAAATTCGCCACGCCGGGTTCAAGTTCGGCCGCTGGCTCGATTTGGTGTTTTACCAGAAGCTGCTCAAAGGACCGGAACAGCCGGTGGAAGGCTGAGCGACCATCTTCAAACCGGTTTCAACAAACGCCCGGAAGGCGCGGCGCCGGGCTGCCCGCCGATGACGACGCGCTGTCCGCGCAGGAAAACATGGCGCACACGCGGATTCAGCCGCCGGCCCAGGTAGGGCGAAACGGGGTGGCGGGCAAGCAGGGATTCTCGGGTGATCGTCCAGGGTGCCTCGGGCTCGACCAGCACGAGATCGGCGTCGCAGCCCGGCTCGATGCGGCCCTTGCCTGGCAGGCGGAAACGGCGCGCGGGATTGGCGGCGGTGAGCGCCGCGCAGGTCTCCGCGTCGAGGCCGGCATCGAGCAGCAGCGGCAGCAGGTGCTGGACACCAGCGATGCCGCCCCAGACTTGGAAAAAGTCCGCCTGCTGCTTCATCTCCGGCGGCGACGGCGAATGATCGCTGCCGATGGTGTCGAGCAAACCGGCGTGCAAGGCCTGCCAGAGCGCGAGGCGGTTGGCCTCGTCCCGCATCGGCGGCGCGCACTTGGCAGGCGCGCCGATGCGCTCCATGTCATCGCCGGTGAGCAACAGGTAATGCGGACAGGTCTCGGCGGTCACATTCACGCCGCGCAGTTTCGCTTCGGCGATGCGCTCCAGGCCTTCGATGCTGCTGACATGGACAACGTGCAGGACGCAGCCGGTTTCGCCCGCCAGCTCCAGCGCGGCGGCGATGGCGGCGACTTCAGAGGCAACGGGGCGCGAGGCGAGGTAGTCACGCGCGCTGGCGCCCGCGCGCGGCAGCTCCTGGTCAAACTCCGCGTGCACGCCCACGGGCAGGCCGAGCGCGGCCGCTTTTTTCATGCCGGCTTTCAGAGTGGCGAGATCGGATTTCGGAAAGTCATCGATGCCGCTGCCGGACATGAAGGCCTTGAAGCCGATGACACCGCGCTCTGCCATCGGCTCCAAATCGTCGCGATGGCCCGGCACCAGCCCGCCCCAGAGCGCGAAGTCACAAAGCGACTGCGCCTCCGCCGCGGCGCGTTTGGCATCGAAAGCCTCGGCCGTGACCAGCGGCGGCGTCGAGTTCAGCGGCATGTCGCAGACCGTGGTGACGCCACCAGCGATCGCGGCGCGCGAGCCGGTGGCCCAGCCTTCCCATTCGGCGCGCCCCGGTTCGTTGAAATGCACATGTGCGTCCACGACACCGGGCAAAACCAGCAAGCCGGTGGCGTCGAGTTCCGCGCGGGCGGGTCCGGCTTCCAATGAGGCGATGCGGCCGTCTGCCAGGCCGATTTCCGGCCAGGGATGCGCGCCGCGAATGAGCAGGTCAAGCATGATGATCCCCCAACGAACGCAGGAAACTGGCCAACACACGGATGGCGGCGGCGACATCCGCCTCCAGCACCGCTTCCTCCGGATGATGGCTGACGCCGCCGCGGCAGCGCACAAACAGCATGGCCACAGGCCAAATCGCGGCGAGCGCGGCAGCATCGTGGCCGGCGCCGCTGGGCAGTTTGCGCAATGGAAATCCGGCCGCGCGAACGCAACGGCCGAGACGCGCGCTGAGCGCGGCATCGCAGCGCACGCTGGCCGTTTCCTGAACGAGCACCCAATCCAAGGCCAACCCGCGCCGGCTGGCGATCGATTCCGCTTGTCGTTGCAATCTGGCCACGGCAGCGCGGCGTTTGGCATCGCGCGCGTCGCGGATGTCGAGGGTCATCACGACCCGGCCGGGAATGACGTTGCTGGCGCCAGGCTCGACGACGAGCTGACCCACTGTGCCGGTGACACCGCATTGTTCCACCGCCAATGCCAGTTCCGCTGCCGCGCACAAAGCATCACGACGCAGCGGCATCGGCGTCGTGCCGGCATGACCCGCGCGACCGGTGAAGGTGGCGCGCACGCGGCTTTGTCCCGCAATGGCGGTGACCACAGCGACGGGCAAATCCTCCGCCTCCAACACCGGTCCCTGCTCGATGTGCGTTTCCACATAGGCAAAAAATTCGCCGCGCCGGCGCCGCGCTTTTTCGATTCCTTTTTCCTCAATCACACCCAGATCGCTTTTGCGCAAGGTGCCCGCGAACGCGCGGCTGCCGAGGTAGGTCGTCTGGTAGCGCACACCCTCCTCATCGCTGAACCCGGCGATTTCGATGGGGAAGGGCAGCGTGATCTTTTGCCGCCGCAGCCACTCGACCGCCGCCAAAGCAACGAGCACGCCGAGCGGGCCGTCGTATTTGCCGGCATTGCGTACGGTGTCGAGGTGCGAGCCCAGCAACAAGGCGGGCGCGCGCGGTTTTGAACCTTCGAGCCGGCCGAGCAAATTGAAAGCCGCGTCTTCGCGCACGCTCAAGCCCGCCCCGCGCATCCAGCCGCCGACGAGGGCATTGGCGCGCTGCATGGCGGGCGAATGAAAGGTGCGGGTCAGGCAGCCGGCTTCGTCGCTGACCTGTCCCAGCTCGCCGCAGCGCCGCATGACCTGGGCGGCGAGCGCGGCAAACGGATCGGCAGTCTGTGAGCGCGGCATGGAAGACCTCAACTGCCACGATACGTGCTGTAAGCCCAGGGCGAGCACAGCAGCGGCACGTGATAAGCTGCCGCGGCGTCGCTGATGCGGAAGCGCACCGGCACGATGTCCAAAAAGGCGCGCTCGCCGAAGTAGTCCCCGACATGAAACAGCAGCTCGTAGTCGCCTTCGACCATTTCGTCCGCGTCGAGCAGCGGCGCGTCGGTGCGGCCGTCGCTGTTGGTGACAGCGGTCTTAACGGGCTCGCCGCCACGCCAGAGTTCGAGTTTCAAACCGGCCGCCGGGCATCCGTTTTTGGTGTCGAGGACGTGCGTGCTGAGCTTCGCCTTCATATGATGGGAGTCAGCAAGTCGCGCAGACGCAAGCCGGCGATTTGATCGATCTGCGCGAGCGCCTCGGCGATCTCCGCCTCGCGGCTGTTGGGCAGGCGTTTGGGAAAGGCGCGCAGGATGGCCGCCTTTTTGTTTTTGCGCGCGCAGATGACAAAGGGAAAACCAAAGCGCGCACGGTAGTCCGCATTGTAGCGCCGAAACGCCGCCGCCTCTTTTGCGGTGAGATCGGTCAAGCCGGCGGCAGCCTGCTCGTTTTGCGATTCGGCGGTGAGCACCGTGCGGCCGACCAAGTCGGGATGAGCGCGGATGAGCGTGAGTTGGCGCTCCATGCAGGCGGCGCGGACGGCGGCGCTCAGGGCCTTGTGCAGGGCGGCGCGCGAAGCAAAGGGGCGTTTCCCGACCACCTCCCAAGCCACCCAGGGCGAGCGCTCATAGAGCGGGCCCGCCAGCCGCACGAACTCCGTCGCCGGACAGGCGTTCAGGTGGTCCAGGGTCACGGGCTGCATGCGGCGCACCATCTATCAACCCGCCAGCGCGCCGATACAAGCTCGTGCTGCATCCATGGCCTCAAACAAACTGGATGCCAAAGCGGTTGCAGAGTTCCTCCAGCTTGCTCATGTCGGGCGGAGCATCGCTGGGCCAAGTGGAAAGCTCCTC
The DNA here is from genome assembly GCA_964553805.1 of uncultured Verrucomicrobiaceae bacterium. Lineage (GTDB taxonomy): Bacteria > Verrucomicrobiota > Verrucomicrobiia > Verrucomicrobiales > Verrucomicrobiaceae > JAGRPD01. The sequence continues at coordinate 5,541 of CAZKMS010000034.1, read as the reverse complement.
AAACATCGCCTGGATGTTGCCGGGCATGGCCATGAAACGCATCCGCGCCGGAGCCTCCCCGATGGCCTGGTAGGCATGCGGCACCTCCCGCGGCGCAAAAACCGTGTCGCCCGATCTAGCAATGACTTGCTGGTCGCCGGCGAGAAACTGCACCTCCCCCTCCAGCACGAAAAAGAGCTCGTCCTCGCGGCCGTGAACGTGCGGCGGCACGCCGAGGCCCGGCGGGATGACTTGCTCCGTCAGGTAATACTGTCCGCCGGTGTCATCGCAGTCGAGGAGCACGGAGGTGGGGATGCCGAGCAGGGAGAACTGCTTCTTGCCGGCGGCGGCGACGAGGAGCGGGACGAGTTCCGGCATGGTCGTGGCGGCGTTCGATCACAGCAGGCGCGCCGCCGCTTCCGCCAGGGCGCTGCGCTCGCCTTTGACCAGCGGCACATGGGCGGCGAAGGGCTGGCCGCGCATGCGCTGGCGGGTGTAAACGAGGCCGTTGCTGCGGCTGTCCACGTAGGGGTTGTCGATCTGCGCAGGATCGCCGACGAGCACCAGTTTGGAGCCGCGCGACATGCGGGTGACGACGGTTTTGGCCTCCAGCGGCGTGAGCTGCTGCGCCTCGTCGAGCACGAAGAAACGATCCGGGATGGAGCGGCCGCGGATGTAGCAGAGCGCCTCGATCTCGATGACGCCTTGTTGAATGAGCGGATCGTAGGGCGCGGCGACACCGCCATCCGGTTCGATCAATGAGCGCGCGCGCTGCTTCTTCTGGCCGCTGGCCGGTGTGGCTTTTGAAGCCGGGCGCATGAGCAGATCGAGCGCGTCGTAGATCGGCTGCAGCCAAGGCCGCATCTTCTCCTGCAGGCTGCCGGGTAAAAAGCCGACGGTCTGTCCCATCGCCACGATGGGCCGGCTGACCGTCATGCCGTTGAAGGTGTGGTTCATGACCTGGTGCAGCCCGGCGGCGACCGCGAGCAGCGTCTTGCCGGTGCCGGCCTGGCCGTAGCAGGTGACAAGGCTGATCTCGGGATCCAGCAGCGCGTCGAGCAGGCAGGCCTGGCCGAGATTCATCGGCTTGACGGCGCGGCCGCTGCCAGCGCGCAGGGATTCGGGAATGAACTGCAAACGGCGCAGCGTGCCATCCGCGCCCATTTTCGCAGGGATGGTGGTTTTTTCACCGGCCATCAGCAGCGCGTATTCGTTGACCACCATGCCGGCGCAGCGCACTTCCGACAAACGCAGCTCGCCAGAGCTGGCGAAGCGCTGCAACTCATGCGCCGTGACCTCCAGCCGCACGATGTCGAAATTGGCCACTTCGCGCGGCTCGACCTTGTCGTGCAGGTAGTCCTCGCAGGCGATGCCCACCGCGCGGGCTTTGAGCTGCATGTTGAGGTCTTTGGAGACGAGGGTCACGTCACCGCTCTCGCGCTCCTTCAGCCAGAGCGTGCAGGCGAGGATGCGGTGATCCATCTTGTCGAGGCCTGGAAAAATGCGGCCGAACTCGAGCACGCTCGGCGTGCGGGTGGCGCGCGCGGGATCATACACCACCACGCGCACGGTGCCGCCGCCCGGAGTCGGCGCGCCGCGGGTGACGGAGGCGCCATCGGCAGTGAAGACCTTCATCAAGGTGCGGTGCACCTCGCGGGCGTTGGCGCCGCGCTCGGTCATTTCGTTTTTGAAACGGTCGAGCTCGCTGAGCACATCGACGGGGATGCAGACCTCATGCTCGGCGAAGCGGTCGATGCAGGCGGGATCGTGCAGCAGCACGTTGGTGTCGAGCACGAACGTGCGCAGGCCGGCTCGCTGCGAACTGCGGGCGGGGGCCTGGCCCCCCTTTTTTCGCCGGGAGCGAGGGCTGCGGGAGTCCGAGCTGTCGCGGTCCGGGATGAGGGTAGGGGCGGTCAGCGCGCTGTGGTCGTCGCGATCCATGAGGGGGTGATGGTTGGGGTGGGGGGTGAGGAAGAACGGTGCTTGGCACCGCCAGTCGAGTCGTCTTTTCTGCACCCGTGGTGGGGCCAAGGGGACCGAACGACACTTGTGATTATTAGGATGAATCACAACAATTCCGATGTTGCGCAGAAAATTAGCTTTCTGCAAGGAAATAGTTTGGTGTTATTAAATTGTTGCATTCAACCACCCAGCCGCAACGGCTCAGGATGGCAGAAAGCGTGCCAAGGCGTGGCTTTTTAAGCGACCTCAAAGATCCCTTCGATCTCCACCGCGATGTTGCCGGGCAGCGATCCCATGCCGACAGCGCTGCGCGCGCCCACGCCCGTCTCTTCGCCAAACACCTGGGCGAACAGCTCGGAGCAGCCGTTGATGACCTGCGGATGCTCGGCAAAATCGGGCGCGGCATTGACCATGCCGAGCAGCTTGACCACGCGCTTGACGCGGTCGAGCGAGCCGAGTTCAGCGCGCAAGGTGGCGAGGATGGCGAGGCCGGTCTGGCGTGCGGCGAGGCGGGCTTCATCCAGCGTCAGCCCGGCACCGGCGCGACCGGTGAGGTAGCTGCCGTCGGGCAAATACGGTCCGTGGCCTGAGAGGTAAGCGATGTTGCCGACGATGACGAGCGGCTGGTAAACACCGCCCCGGGGTGGAGCGGGCGGCAGGTGCAGGTCGAGGGCGGTGAGTTGGGCTTCGGCGCTCATGTCGGGATTGCGGGCGTGCTTCACCAGTCTTTGCCATTGGCCGGTTGCTGGCGCTGGCGGCTGAACTGGACGGCTTTCTGGTCGTCGGCGTAGGTGCGCAAAAAGGCGCGCGCCTCGTTCGGGGAGAAGCCGGTCTCCTCACGGCGCTCGTTGTCGTTCATCTCGCCCTCTTGCGCCTGGCCCTCGCCTTCTTGATCGCCGGGATTGGGGCCGTCGGTGGTGATTTCACCCTCGGGCAGCTCGCCGGGTTCCTGCCCCTCTTCCTGCTCGCCGCCCTGGCCCTGCTGTTGCTGCTGATTGCCGGTGCCGCCTTCGCCTTCCTCGCCTTTTTCACCTCCCTGCCCGCCCGGCTGCTGGCCGTCCTGCCCTTGCTGGCCCTGGTCACCCTGCTGGCCTTGCTGACCTTGATCGCCTTTTTCGCCTTTTTCGCCTTGCTGCCCCTTGTCCTGCTTGTTGCCCTTGCCCTGCTGTTGTTGCTGCTGCTGGCGTTGTTGCTCCTGCAACTCATCCAGGCGCTTCTGCACAAAGTCGCGGTTCTCTAAAAGTTCCTGGTTGGCCGGGTCGAGTTGAAGCGCGGCATTGAGGTGGCGCACGGAATCGGTCCAGGCGCGAATCGTGAAACGCGGCTGCTTGGCCAGCGCCCGGTCGCCCTGGTCGTAAAGCGCGTGGCCGAGACCCTGGTGCGCGTGACGCTGCACGCCAGGCTCGGTGTTTTCCAGCGCCTGGGAAAAAGCGCCGACCGCGGTGTCATACTGCTGCGACTGCTGCGCCGCGTGCCCGAGGCCGAGAGCGATGGCTGGTTTCTGCCGCGCGCCCGGTTTGCTTTTCAGGCTCTCCTCAAACAGCTTCACCGCGTTCTCATAATCCTCCTGCTCGACCGCCTGCTGAGCCTGGCGCGCCTTGCGGGTGGCCGTGTCCGCCCAGTCCGGGACCAAGCTGGTCAGCGCCGCCGCCTGGCCCACCGGCGCGCTGCAAAGCAACATCAATCCAGCGACTGCAGCAGGCGCGGCAGGCGCGGCAGGCGCGAACGGACGCTTCGAAGTGGGACGCAACAGCCAGGCCATGATTAAACATACGATTGCCAGCGCCAACGGCCAGTAAAAGCGTTCGATGGGTTTGGTGGCCGACCGGGTCTCGCCCTCCTTCCGCTCCAGCGCGGCCAGCACCTGGTTGACCAGGGAGGAGTCGATGGTCTGCCCGCTGAGCGGCAGGTAGCGGCCGCCGGTCGCGCGCGCCATCTCGCGCAGCACATCCTCGTCCAGCGCGGTTTTGACCGCGTTGCCCTGGGAATCGCGCACCCAGTCGCCGGCGCGATTCGGATCCGGATCGGGAATCAAACTGCCCGCCTTGGTGCCGACGCCGATCGTGAGCATGAGGATGTTTTTCTCCGCCGCGCGCTGGCTCCACTGCGCGATCTCCGCATCGGGCTCGCCACCGTCGGAAAACAACACCAGGCCGTGATTGCGCGCCGGGGTTTTTTCAAAGGTCTCAATGGCCAGCTTCACAGCCCGGCTCAGCTCGCTGCCGCCGCGCGGCACGGAAAAGGTGTCGAGCGACTGGATCGACTCGGTGACCGCAGCGTGGTCGTTGGTAAGCGGCGCCTGCAGGTAGGCGTTGCCCGCGAAGGCGATCAGCCCCACGCGGTCCCCCGGCAGCAGCAGCAGCAAATCCTGCGCCGCCAGCTTCGCCCGCGTCAGCCGGTCCGGCGCGAGGTCGTCCGCCAGCATCGAGCGCGAGCAATCCACCGCGATGATCACATTGCGCCCCGTCTCCACCTGCGGCTGCTCCTCCTCCCCCCAGCGCGGACCGCAAGCGGCCACAATGAGCAGGCACAGCGCGCCGAGTTGGAGCAAAAACGCCGTCCACGACCGCAGCGGTGACACCCCCGTCACCAGTTGCTGGCGCAATCGTGGCGAGGTAAACGCCTCCAGCGCACGCCGCCCCCGGTGATCCGCCCACCATTTGCCGAGCAGCAACAGGGGCGTCACCAGCAGCAGCGGCAGCCAGTCGGGATGGGCGAAGGTCAAAGTCGTCGTTGGCACAGCGGAGCGTCAGGGTGAAGGCGGTGGCAAGCAAACACGCAACCGCCTCCAGATGCAACGGCGGGCAGCGCCAGCTCTGTGCAGCGAATGCGCGCCGCGTCCTGCCCCGGCGCTTGCGGCCGGCGCAAAGTTGACGGATGCTGCTCCATGGAATTGCCGGTCCGACCGCGTCGCAATCGCCGCTCCGAATCGATCCGTGCCCTGGTGCGCGAGACGACCCTCACAGCGGCCGACCTCATCTACCCCCTCTTCGTCCAGGAGGGCGCCGAGGACACCCCCATCGACTCCATGCCCGGCTGCACCCGCTGGAGCCTGGACAGCCTCGTCCGCGAAGCCGGCGCCGCCCATGCCCTCGGCGTGCCCGCCGTCGTGCTCTTCCCCAAAGTGCCCGACACCCTCAAAACCTGCGCTGCCGAGGAGGCTTGGAATCCGGACGGCCTCGTACCGCGCACCGTCAGTGCCTTGAAGGCCGCCCATCCCGGCCTCACCGTCATCACCGACATCGCCCTCGACCCCTACCACGCCGACGGCCACGACGGCCTCGTCGCCCCTGACGGCCGCATCCTGAATGACGAATCCGTCACCGCCCTCTGCAAACAAGCCCTCACCCACGCCCGCGCCGGCGCTGACATCGTGGCGCCCAGCGACATGATGGACGGCCGCGTCGCCGCCCTGCGCGCCGCCTTGGACAGCGAAGGTTTCACCGACACCGGCATCCTCTCCTACACCGCCAAGTACGCCAGCGCCTACTACGGCCCCTTCCGCGGCGCGCTCGACTCCGCCCCCAAGTCCGGCGACAAAAAAACCTACCAGATGGACCCGGCCAACGCCCGCGAAGCCCTGCGCGAAGCCGCGCTGGA
>CAZKMS010000033.1:0-39437 GCA_964553805.1 uncultured Verrucomicrobiaceae bacterium | reverse complement strand
AATTCAAGACGAGGTTCTGGACGCCGCCGGTGCCGACAAAGCCGCCACTGCCCCAAGTCAGCGGCGTGGGTGAGCCAGCGCCGCCGATGGCGACAACGAGTGGTTCCGTATGCGCGGCGAAACCGGCGCCGCCAGTGGTGCTGTCGATGCTATAGCCCCAGGTGATGGAGCCGGCGGCGGGGGTGGCGGAAAGGGCGCGCTCGAAGGTGCCGCTCATCTGCAGAATGGCGGCGCTGCTCGCGGAGGTGGGGGTCAGCACCACGGGGCTGTCGCCGTGGAGGGCGCCGTTGTCGTTGAGGGCGAGAATGCCGTTGTTGATCGTGGTGGCGCCGGTGTAGGTGTTGCTGGAGTTTCCGAGGTTCCACTGACCCGCGCCGGTCTTGGTCACGCTGGTGACAAATCCGGTGCTGTTGGTGAGCTGGGGATTGAAGGTGTTGTCGCCGGTGGAGCTGCCGTCGAAGATGATGGTGCGGTTCGCGTTGGTGCCGTGGACGATGGCACCGTAATTGCTCCAAACGATGGCGTTGTTGTTGGAGGCGGTGCTGGAGAGCGTGACGCCGGCGCCGGCGAGGGTGAAAAGGCGGTCGGTGCTGGCGGAGCGGGAGCCGAGGGCGAGGTTGCCATTGAGGATGTTGCCGCGATATTGCAAACCGCTAGTGGCGGCGGTGCCGCTGAAGACCAGGTTGGCGGCGTCGCTGCTGGAAGCGCCGATGCCGCTGGGCAGGCCGCCATTGGCCAGGGAATCCACCGTGACCAGACCGGCGCCGCCGATGGTGGTGACGCCGGTGTAGTTGCTGACGCCGTACCAGTTCATCGCGACGGTGCCGATCTTGCTGAGGTTGATGATGCCGTTGGTTTGGTTGATACTGCCGTAAGAATCGCCGGTGCCGCTGGTGTTGCCGACGGTGAGCGTAACCGGCGAGGCGCTGGTGTTGGTGATGACACCGTTGTTGATGAAGCTGTTGACCGTAGAATCGACACCGTTGAGGTCAAGTGTGCCGGGCTGGCGGATGGTGACAGCGATGGCGGCTGGACCGAGCGTGCCGGAGCCGGAGAGGCGGACGGTGCCTTCGTTGATGGTGGTGGTGCCGGTGTGGGTGTTGGCGCCGCCGAGCACCAATAGGCCCGCGCCGTTCTTGGTGAGACCGTTGGTACTAGCGACCACCGGCGTGTTCAGAATCAGGCTGTCCGTGGCCTTGTCCACACGGATGATGAGCGATTGGTTGGTGGTGGTGCTGTTGGTGCGAAGCTGGCCGCCATTGATGACGGCGTTGCCGCCGCTGACCAGGAGGCCGCCACCAAGGAGGGCGCCGGTGGCACCTCCCTGGGTGCGAAGCGTCACGATGCCTGAGAGATCCAGGGTGTGGCTGCCGCTGATTTTCAGGGAGTCAACGACGATGACCCCGGTGGCCGCGTTGGTGAAGCTGGCGGAGACCAAGTTGTTCGAGCCGGCCACGAGGGCGCTGGTGGCGATGTCGAAATCGGCGTCAACGCCGTAGTCCGGCGCGCGCAGAGTACCGTTGTCGTTGAAGGCGAAATCCGCGCCATTGTAATACACGTTGGCGGCGATGATGTTATTCAAGGTCACGGCGTTGAGACCACCGATGCTGATGGTGCCGCTGCTGTTCGGGGTGACAAAGTTCAGGCCGGCGCCGCCGGCGGGCTGGGCAAGACTGGCGAAACTGAGGGAGGCGGTGCCGCCGGAACCGGGGGTGAGCCTGATGGTGTTGGAACCGGCGGTCGGGGTCAGCGCGCCCATCGCCTGGGTGCTGCTGGCGCCGGAGGCGCCGACAAACTCGAAGGTGCTGCCGGCGTAGTTGTGGCTCTGGTTGAAGGTGAGGGCGTTGGGCGTGGCGCCGTTGAGCACGGTGGGGACGGCGGCGCTGGCCTGGATTTTCAGGGTGCCGTTGTACATCGTGATGGCGCCGGTGAAGGTGTTGGCGCCCGCCAGCACCCAGGTACCGGGGCCGATTTTGCCAATGGCGGTGGTGTTGGTGGCGCTGTTATTAACGATGGCCCCATTGATGATGTTGTTGGCGGTGTTGGTGCCGCCGAGGAGGAGGGTTTTGGCACCCGCGCCGGTGGCGGTGAAGTTGGAATTGATGATGACCGGGTTGGCGCCAGCCTGGTTGGCATAAATACTGGCACCGCCTGTGCTGCCCGCCAAATTGATGGTCTTGCTGGTGGTGAGGCCAGCGGCGGTGGCGGCGGTGGTGGTGCCGATGATGAGTGACCCGGCGGTGCCGCCGGTGCCGATGTTGATGGTGGTGCCGGCGGTGTTGTTGAGGGAGCGAAAATCGGTGGCGATGATGGCGCCGCCATTGATGTTGATGTTGCCGCCGAGGGTGGTGCCGGTACCGAGGATGGTCAGACTGCCAGTGCCGGTTTTGGTCAGGCTCTTGCCGGTATCGGCACCGATCACGCTGCCTTGAACGATCGTGTTGCCATTCCCGCCGACCGCCAGCACCCGGGGCCGCGTAGCGGTGCCCGAATCCCCAAGCGTGATGCTCCCGGTAAAGGTCAAATTGCCGCCCAGGTTGTTGGTGAGGGTGTTGGTCAGCGAACTCGTGCTCGTGTTGGCGTCAATCGCCATGCTGCTGAACGTCACGCCGAATCCGTTGCGGCTGTTGAAAGTCGTGGTGGCGGTGGAGGCCGTGCTGCTGGGAACGTGCTGCAAGGTGCCGAAGGTCGTCGTTCCATTGATTCCCGCGCCTCCAGCCGCCGGTCCGGTGTAGATGATCGAACCGGCGCGAACGTAAACATTCTTGCCGAAGTTCAGGCTGGCATCGGATCGAATTTCGAGAACGCCGCCGTTCAGGTCGATGGGGGCGGCGGTGGTGGTGCCGTTGTCCATGCCGAAGATGGAGTTGCCGAGGCCGTCCAAAACCGAAGTGATGCGCACCGAACTCTGGCCGCCCGTGGCGCTGCCGGAAATGCGGAGGCGGCCGGAGAAACCCGAGGTATCGGAGGGATTGAAGAACAACGTCCCCGCGCCCGCCTTCTCCAAGGTGCCGGTGCCGGTCAGCGGCCCGTTGAGCAGGTAGCTGCCGCCCGCGCCCGCCGTGTTGATCCCCCCCAGGGTGCTGATGTGCGTGCCGGCCGCGCCGGCGACATTGACCCCGCCGGAAAGCGTCAGGATGCCATTGCTGGAAATCAACCGACTGGTGCGCGGGCTGGCGCCATCGGCCAGGCGCAACTCGCCCGAAATCTCATTGCTGCCGATGCTGACCAGCGCGCCGCCGCGGCCGGCGTTGGGTCCGCTGCCCTGAAGCGAAATGCCCCGGCTGAACAGAATCGACCCATCCAGCCCGTTGAGCACGAGCGCGCCGCCGGGGAGGCCGATGACGGCGTTGCTGCCGGTCACGTTGTTGACCTCCGTGATCACGATGGGCGAAGTCGAGGATCCCAACTGGGCCGGATTGGTGATGATGAGCTGGCCGTTGGCGATGGTGGTGACACCCGTGTAGTCGTTCGCCGCGTTGGTCAGGCGCACCGTGCCGCCGCCGCTGAGGGTGAGGCCGTTGGCGCCGCTGAGGAGGGAGTGCAGGGTCAATTCGCGCCCCAAGTTCACCCGGAAACCACCGCTGGCCAGGGCGAGGTCGCCGCCGGTGAAGCTGTAGTTATCCTGAATCCACAGGCTGTTGGCCAAGCTGCCGCCGCCGAGCGTGATGATGGAACCCGTGACAGGCGCCGGCGCGTCAAAAATCACCTCGTCAGACGCGCCTGGAAGGCCGCCGCTCCAGTTGCCGGCTTGAGTCCAGTTGTTGTCTGTTTCACCTGTCCAAACGGTTTGACTCTGCGCGCGCATGGCGGCTGGAAGCCAGACAAAAGACGTCAGAAGTACGGCGGGCACAATGAAGGCCCGATCAAAGAATCGGTATTGGGGCATGTAGGGGGGTTGGCTGGGGACGTGCTAGAACACGTGAAAAGACTCAGCGTTGCAGGGGGTTGCGCTGAATCTTCAGTCGTTTTATTCTGAATCGCAATAAGGCGGTGTCAAGCCGGAATCAACTTTAGCTTTACCTGAAAACTTGTCCTTTTCTTATTACTAATTGACCACATGGCCAAGTTTTGAAAAATACGCCTAACTTTTCGACTCGCTTTAGTATCGGATGCCAAACATCCATCCAAGCGCATCTTGATGGAGAATCCAATGATGGAGTTACCGAACTCGCGCGGGATTGGCATGCAAGCTCGCTTCTGAACTCCTTTTAGAACAGGCCGCGTGCCCACCGTTCTGCAAAAGCAAGTCGATGGCCGCCTAAACCATTGTTACAAGGTCCAGCCTGAAGACACGGCCCAAATCCCCGCTCTGCCTTCATAGGCCATGGCGACAAACGAGCCTGCCTCACAAAACAGACCATCAATCAAAGAATCGACCGGTTTTTTTTGTGAATTTGGCGGCCGGGACAAAAAAACAGGTTGTTGCGTTCCTCCCACCCCGCGATTGCAAACCAAAGCGCGGGCACTCCAACGACATGGAAGCGCCCGCGCTCAATTAAGCCAACCCAAATCGGCGACCACGGTTTCCAAAGCAGCAATTGACCCCGCGGATGGGTGTCGCGTTGATCGGCTGATTGCAGGCCTCAGAGTTTGTCCGGCAAATGCTGTACCTGGCCTCTGTGAGGATGTTGACATGGTTGTGTGTGGCATTATCAACGCGGCTGCGGGGTTAAAATTGAAAAAACACGGGTTGCCGTCACTCTGTGCGCATGAACGAGCGGGATTTGATTGAGAAGCTGCGCAAGATCGAGCGCCTGCATGCGGGCGCCGCGACCGCGGGGGAGCGCGACGCGGCGGAGGCGGCCCTTGCGCGTTTGCGCCAGCGTTTGCAGGAAACGGAGCGGACAGAGCCGGCCGTCGAATACCGCTTCAAGCTCAACGACGACTGGTCGCGCAAGCTGTTCATCGCCCTGCTGCGCCGTTACGGACTGCGGCCCTACCGCTATGCGCGCCAGCGGCGCACGACCGTGATGGCACGGGTGCCGCGCTCCTTTGTGAACCAGACCCTGTGGCCAGAGTATCTGGAGCTGAGCGAAACGCTGCGGCAGTTCCTGGCGGAGGTGACCGACCGCGTCATCGCCGAGGGCGTGCATGGCGACACCAGCGATGAAGAAGTGGTGGCCGGGGAATTTTTAACCTGATGCGGCGGCTTGCGGGCTGGCGCGTGACGAGCATGGTGCGTCATGTCTCTCGGCACCAAAAACCGTCTGCTGCAAAACACGAACGCCTGCAAAGAGCACCTGCGCACGCAATTTCGCGACCAGGCCGCCCTGGTGGAGGAGTTCATCAACGAAATCGAAGGCTCCGCCGCGGATTCCGCCGCCTGGTCGCAGTTCAGCGATCTGAAACGCAACCGCGGCGAGATGCTGGCGCGAGTCGAAACCGCTTTTCGTGACTGGCTCGGCTGAGCCGGACGGCGTTCTTTTTTCAAAGTCCGGCATCAATCGCGTAAAATGCCGCCGTCATCCGGAGATACTTCGGAGACCCATGTCCCCTGCTGAGACCGAACGCCAGCACCGCTTCCTGCGCCTCTACACCGCGCATGAGCCGGCGTTGCGCGCGCATGTGCGGCGGCTGGTGCCCGCGCGCGCGGATGCGGATGACGTCATGCAGGAGATCAGCGTGGTGCTATGGGAGAAGTTTGACCAGTTTCGCGAGGACGGCAATTTCCGGGCCTGGGCCTTCGGCGTGGCGCGCTATGAAGTGCTGGCTTGGCTGCGCGACAAAGGCCGCGACCGTCTCGTGCTGAACGAGGAAGTCGTGGTGAAACTGGCCGCGGAAACCAGCGCGGATGAGCCCCTGCTCGAACAACAACGCGAGGCGCTGGAACAGTGCATGAAAAAAATGCCGCGCGACCAGCGCGCCCTGCTCATGCAGGCTTATCAGCCCGACACGCGCATCCAGGAAGTGGCTCAGGGCAGCGGACGCAGTGTGGCCGGCTTTTACCAATGGCTGCACCGCATGCGGCAGTCGCTGCTGGCCTGCGTCCGCCGCGTCATGAACCAGGAGGCCGCGTCATGAACCAGGAGCTGGACCTTCTCATCGCCGCCTACCTCGATCAGGCGATCAGCCCGCCGCAAATGACGCGGCTCAACGCCATCCTGTGCGAGGACGCGGAAGCGCGGCGTGATTTCGCTGAGCGCCTCAACCTCGACTCCGCGCTCGCCGCCCTGGCCGCAGGCTGGGAAGGCGGAAGCAAAGCGTCCAAAGCAGCAGCGCCGATTCAACGCTGGAGCGCCGCCGGACGCTGGGCAGCCCTGGCGGCGGGCGTCACCCTGCTGGCTGGCATGGCATGGTGGTGGCAGGCGCGGCCGTATGCCCGCATCGTTGAAGTCGCCGGGGTTGAAGGCTTCGCCAGCGGCGGCGCCTTGCGCGGTGGTCGCATCGAAATCACGCGCGGCTCGCTGGCGCTGGTCACCGCGCGCGGCGCGCAAGTCGTGATTGAGGCGCCCGCTGAATTTCGTTTTGAATCCGCCCAACGCCTGCGCCTGACGCGCGGCCGGCTTGCCGCCGAAGTGCCGCCCTCGGCCAAAGGGTTCACCGTCATCACTCCGAGCGGGGACGCCGTGGACCTCGGCACGCGCTTCGGGGTGGATGTGCCGGGCAGTGACGCCGCGGAGGTGCATGTTTTCGAGGGCGAAGTCATTGCCCAGGCAGCAGGCGCGAGCGATCGGAAAAGCCTGCGCGAGGGCGATGCGGTCAGCTTCGACGCGGGCGCCGGCAACACGCGCGACCTGCGCAGCGCCGCTTTCATCCAGGCGGATGAAATCCATCAGCTCAGCGCCGGACTCGCCTCCGGCCAGCGAGCGCGTTCGGACGCCGCGCTCAACGAAATCCAAAGCGATCCCGCCTTGATCGCTGTGCTCGATTTCGAACAAGGCGAGGCTTTGCCGGGGACTTACCGCCGCGTTCAAGGACGCTGGCCGGGCTCAAACGCGCCTGAATTCATCCATCTCGGCGATCATTTGAAGTTGGATGCCGGCGGCGGGTGCGACTGGCCGCAGCTCACGCTGGCCGCCTGGGTGCGGCTCGACCGGCTGGGCGCGCCCTATCAGTCCCTGCTGCACACGGATGGCTGGGAGTCCAGCAATCCCGGCCAAGTCCACTGGATGGTCACGCACCAAGCCACCATGCGCCTGGCCCTCCGCGGCAACACCCTGGCGCCCGGCGCCGATGAGCGCGAAAATTTTCCCGACTCGCGCACGCCGGTGCTTCCCGAACAGGGCCGCTGGATGCACCTCGCCACCGTCTATGACGCCGGGGCCAAAACGGTGCGCTTTTATCTCAACGGCCAATTCGACAACGAAACACGCCAGGAAACCGCCCATCCCGCCCGCCTCGGCCGCGCCCAGATCGGCAACTGGAATCGCACCGACCGCAAGCTCAGCGGCCGCGTGGATGAGCTGGTTCTGCTGGGCCGCGCGTTGACCGACGCGGAAATCCGCGCGCTTTACGAGGCGGGCAATCCGTATCGGTGAAGCCACGGCACGGGCCATGGATTCGCGGCCCATTCGCGTTGGGAAATTCAGCCTTTCATGCGAATGAACGCGAATATCCGCGAATTTTTACGAATGATCCCCTCTTGCAAACCCGCGTCCTCAAAAGCTCCAGAGGGCTGGGGCACTCCAGGACGCTGCCGCGCGCGGTTTCCACCCCTTTTCCAGCAGGGCTTACGCATGGAAATCCGGCCTCAAAAAAGTCTCACGCAAAGGCGCAAAAAATCCATTCCTTTGCGTCTTTGCGCCTTTGCGTGCCCATCCTGATGACCTGCCTGTTTACCACAGAATCTATTTCCCGCGTTTTTAAGACAACAGTGTTTGTTGCTTTGTTTCATGCGTCAGCCCTGCTTTTCCAACCCGCTCTAAAACGCCAGACTTGACAAAGCCTATCGGCCCCTCGGGTTGGTGCCGCTGAACTGAATGTGGGCGATCTTTTCCGCCATGTCATGGCTGGCGCAGAAGACGAGTTCCACGGAGGCGGAACGGGACAGGCGGGCCTTGAGGGTATGCACGACGCCACAGCTTTCACCATCGACAAAGGCTTCCACGGGCCGGCGCCCGGGATCAAGCGCGCGGATCTCCACCGTGGCATCGATGGACAGCAAAGCGCTGCGCCAGGTGGCAGGCTCCATGACGTTGGAGCCGACGAGCAGCCAGGCCGGCGTGTCAGCCAGCAAGGGCGCGGCGCCCATGCTGCGCGCGTAGGCGGTGGAACCGGCCGCGGTGGCGACGAGAACGCCGTCACTGACGAGCTTGGGAATGCGCACCACGTCATTGACGCACACTTCGAGCCAGGCCGACTGGCTGCTGGAGCGCTCCAGCCAGGCATCGTTGAAACCATGCGCGGTGCTGGTGCTGCCATCGGGATGACCAAACTCCAGGTAGAGCATGGGGAGCTGGCGGAAGATGACATCCGCAGGTGGAAAAGGCCGGTCCAGGACCTCCTGCGGAGCGTTCATGAGAAAGCCGAGATGACCGGCATTGACCCCAAAAAAAGGCAGGCGCAGACGCCAGTGCTCGCGAATGCCGCGCAGCATGGCGCCATCACCGCCGAGGGTGGTGATGAAGTCCGCCTGCTCCGGGGCGCCGCCTTCCGGCAGCTTCGCCGCCAGCGCGGCCGCTTTCGGATTGGCCTCGTCCACCAGCCGGCGAAACGGCCTGTTTTCCAGGGTGCCGCGGGACCAGGTGCCCGGCACCGGAGAACGGTACAAACCGTAGCGCTCCAGGTAGGCCAGGGCGCGCGGCGTGACGAGGTCGTGCACGGGTTTGGCCCGGCCGAGGCGGTCGCGAATCTCCGTGGAGGCGCCGGGTGTGTCGATTTCAATGATCTCCGCATGCGGCGGCAAATCGGCGCGGTTGAGCGGATGACCGGGCCGGGTCAGCACCGCAAAACGCGCCTCGGCCCAAAGCTGGGGGCCTTTTCCCCACGTGCGCTGAATGAGCGACTCGCCCGACGCGCCCCCGGCGATGAGATCGGTGCCAACCACATGCCAGAGTTCGCCGAGCGGCTCGAAGCGCTCCTGGAGCTGGTGATTGCGGGTGAAGCTCTCCTGCTCGAGGTCAAACAGATCGACCACCACCCGCGGCAAGCCGCCAAAAGTGATGTCCGCGAGGGTGGCCCGATAGACCGGCGGAATCTCGTTGGTGCTGTCTTTGTCAGGCCGCGGTCCGCATGGAATGACGCGCACTTCGTCGAAACGGGACGCCAGGCATTCGGCGATGGCGCGGTGGTGCAGGCCGGGGGGATTGAAGCTGCCACCAAAGAGAGCCACACGCGCTGACATGCCGCCAAGATGCACGCCGGACGGACGGGCGACAAATGAATTCCTCAGCCCACCGTCTCGGCATGAACACAGCGCGGAATGACCCGGCGGAAGTCATCCAGGCTGACGGGCTTGGCGAGGAAATCGTTCATGCCAGCTTCGCGGCAGGCTTCGCGCACGCCGGTGAGGGCGTGGCCGGTCATGGCGATGATGGCGGGTTGCTGCTTGAGCAGGAAATTGCCGCGAATCTCGCGCGTGGCGTCGATGCCGCCCATGACGGGCATTTGCAGGTCCATGAACACCACATCATAGTTGATGCTGCCGACCATCTCCACGGCCTCCTGGCCGTGATTGGCGATGTCAACGCGGGTGTAGCCAAGACGCTGCAGCAGCATCGAGGAGATCTTTTGATTCAACGGCTGGTCTTCCACCAGCAGAATGCGGGCGGGGTACTGCGCGGCGAAGCTGTTGCCAGGTGGGGCGCTGTGCGCGTTGCCCGAAACGACCGGGCGCGGCATGGCCGCGTCGTGCTGAGAGGAGGCAGCGCGGGCGGGGGAAAGCACGGGCCCGGCTTCGCCCTGGCCGCTGCCCGCGAGAGGCGAAGCAGCCAGCGGCACAGGCAGGGGAATGTCGCCTTCGGTGATCGCTGACTGCGGAGGCGCAGGCGGACTCGGTGGCGGCACAAGGGCGGCCAGAGGCTGCGGCGCAATTGCCATCCCCGGCTCGCACGCCGTGACTGGCGGCGCAACGGGTGGCGGCAAAGCGATGATTGCTGGCAAGACCGGCAGCGTGGTCACGGAAACCATGGCAGCGCCGGACAGCGTTGCCGGGGCGGCCAGCGAGCGCAGCAGCTCGCGCCGCTTGAGCGGCTTGGAGATTTTGACGTGGCGGCTGCCTGGCGGCGCGGAGATGCGGTCGCGCGCGCCGCCGAGGGTGGAGAGAATGATGATGGCGGCGCCTTGCGCGGCCGCCTGCAGCATCAGCGGCTGCGGATCCGGCTGATCGAGTCCCGTCACATCGATGATCAGGGCGTCAGAGGCTTGCATGCCGTGCAGACAGGCGTTGAGGGCCTCGATCGGATAAGCCTGCATCTCCCAGAGCTGGAGCTGCTGGAGCAGCAACTGCCGGGTGGTCGGCTGCTGGCAGTAATAGACGGCACGGCGCCCCCGGAGCTGCTCGAGCCATTGCAGTTCCGTCTCACGTCCTTCGTCGTCAGGAGCGACCTTGAGCGGGAACTCGAAGTGGAAGTCGGAGCCCCTGCCCTCCTGGCTGGTGACACTGATTTCGCCCCCCATGAGATGGCAGAGCTTGCGCGAGATGGCGAGCCCGAGGCCCGTGCCGCCATACTTGCGCGTGGTGGAGGCATCGACCTGCGTGAACGCCTGGAAAAGCTGGCCGAGCTTGTCCTCCGCAATGCCAATGCCCGTGTCCCGCACGGAGAGGTGGACGAACGGCACATCGCCGTTCGGCGTTTGCCGCGTGACCTGGCGCGCGACCACCAGGATTTCGCCCTGCTCGGTGAATTTGATGGCGTTGCCGATCAGGTTCACCAGCACCTGTTTGACCCGCTGGAAGTCGCCCATGAATTTGCGCGGCAGGGCGGGGTCGATGTGATAATTGAGTTCCAGCCCCTTCTCCGGCGCGCGGAAGGCGAACACATCCGCGGTCTCGGAAAGCAGCGTGTCGAAATCCACCGGGATGTTTTCCAGCACCATCTTGGCGGACTCGAGCTTGGAGAAATCGAGGATGTCGTTGATGAGGTGCAGGAGTGACTCGCCGCTTGACCGGATCATCTGCACCAGCTCGGCTTGATCCGGCTCGAGGCCAAGCTCCTGCAGCAGGCTGGTGGTGCCGATGATGCCGTTCATCGGGGTGCGAATCTCATGGCTCATGTTCGCCAGGAAGTCGCTTTTGGCCGCGGTGGCGACCTCCGCCTGCTTCTTCGCATTTTCAAACTCCTGAATGACCGCTTGCTTGCGGTCGTCCTGCGCCTGGATGAAATCGAGCGCCTCGTTGAGTTGAAGCTGCAGGCGGTCAAACTCGTCGTGCCCGCGCGCCGGCAGGCGATGGGTGAAGACACCGCGCTTGATCGTCTCAAATTCGTCTGCAAGCGCCTTGGATTTGCGCGCCAGGCGGCGGCCGAGAAAAAAGAAGCCGATCACCGCCGGCAGCAGGCCGGCGCAGGCGCCAAGCAGCGGCACCGTGATCTGGCGGGCATGGAGCAAGTGGCGCAGTTGCAGCAGCGGCTGGCGCACGACGGCAACACCCAGAATGCGGCCGCTGTCCGGCGCATGCAAGGGCGCCGCCGCCATGATCCATGTCGGATCACCCCACAGATGCAATTCGCTGTTGCCGGCGAGGGTATGCACCACCACCGCGCCGCCGTTGCGGGACAGCCCGCGCATGGGCTCCTGAAAGTCGGCGGGCGCCGGTTCAGCCAGCGATTCTTTTTCGTCGCTGCGGTAAACGGTCGAAGTGGCGCTTTTCACAAACTCGACTCCCGCCCCTTTTTGGGCGGGGGCGACGCTGACAATCTCAAACCGCATGCCCAGCGCCTCGAGCAAGGACGGCGCATGGATCGTCTGCAGGCGCTGGATAAGCTGGCTTTCCACCTCACTCGGCAGCGGGCTGCCGGCCGTGAGCACTTTTTCCGGCAGCTTCTGCCGGCGCAGCTCGTCCTGGGCGGTCAAGGCCAGGCCGGAAAGCAGCGTGGTCTGCACCCCGCGCAAGCTGATAAATTGCTGCCACAGCAAACCCGCGCCCGTGATCCCGGCCGCGATGACCACCGCCAAGGTGCCCAGCAAAGAAAAGCGTGTGGCAATGGACAAGTGATACTTCATTCAAATCACTCCGGTGATTCCTCATCCGCAAACGGCGGCGGCTCCCGGCCAGGAAGGCCGCCGGGCGCTGTGGTGAAAGCGGGCGCCCGCGCCACCACCGGCTCCTGCCGCGCCGCCTGCATGGGGGGGCTGTCGTGCTGCACCCGGCGAATGATGCCGAGCAGGCTTTCCGGCGTGTACGGCTTGGCCAGAATATGGGTGAAACCGATGGACTGGCAAAGCTCCAGCGCGCTCTCCTGGAAGAAGCCGCTGCAGGCGATGACTTTAATCCCTGGATCGAGCTGGCGCAGTGCCTCCAAGGTCTCAAACCCGGAGAGTCCGCCCGGCATCGTCAGGTCGAGCACGGCCGTGCCGACTCGCCGGCCTTGCTCAAGCTCGCGCCGCACGGCTTCGATGGCTTCCTCGCCATTGCGCGCTTTGAGCGGTCGAATGTCCACGGTGTTGAGAATCGCGGCGGCAATCGCCAGCACGGAGGGCTCGTCGTCCACGACGAGAATGGTGCCTTGAACCGGCGGAAAGTGATCAAAGGAGGGCGGTGTCATGGGTTTTCAGACGGAGGGTTCGGGGGTCAGATGGCGGTGTAGCTGAGGCACTTGATTTCATCCATGGTGGTGTGGCCGGCGATCACCTGCAGGAGGCCTTCCTGGTAGAGGGAAAGAAAGCCGTTCTTGAAGGCAGCGGCGCGCATGGCGCTCATCGGCGCGCCTTCCTCGATGAGGTCGCGCAGGTCCGTGTTCAGCTCGCACAGCTCCATCAGCGCGACGCGGCCGGAGTAGCCCGTGCCGTGGCACTCATCGCAGCCATTGGCCTGATACATCGGAATGGTCAGCGGCTGCTGAATGACGCCCTGCCGGGCCATGTGCTCCTGAATTTCACGCGGAAACGCCACCGGCGATTTGCAATAACCACACAGCCGGCGCACCAGGCGCTGGGCCTGGCTCAAGGCCAAAGAGTCGGCCAGCAGGTACTTCTCCACCCCCATCGACATCAGACGGGACACGGCGCGCAGGGAGTCGTTGGCGTGCAGGGTGGTCAATACCAAGTGGCCGGTGAGCGCGGCGTTCACCGCCGCGTTGGCGGTCTCCGAGTCACGTGACTCACCGATCAGAATGATGTCCGGGTCAGCCCGCAACAGGGCACGCAAACCGTTCGCGAAATCGAGCCCGCGGGCGTTGTTGGTCTGGGTCTGATTGATGCCCTCGATCTCATACTCGATCGGGTCCTCGATGGTCTGGATGTTGACGCTCTCGTCGTTGACGCTGTTGAGCAGCGCGTAAAGCGTCGTGGTTTTACCGGAGCCCGTGGGACCGGTGACGAGGAGCAGACCCTGGTCCCGCGTCATCGCCCGGTTGAGGATGTCGATCTGGCGCTGGCCCAGGTTGAAGTCCGACAGCCGTTTCACCCCGTCCTGCTTGTCCAGGAAGCGCATGATGACCTTCTGAAACTCCCGGCGTGTCGGCACCGCGGCGACACGCACGTCCACCCGGCGGCGGCCGACCGCCAGCGCGAAGCGCCCGTCCTGGCAGGTCTGGCGGTCCTGGTTGAGCGCGGCGTAGTTTTTGATGAGCGCGATGAACCGCTGCAGCAAGGCCTCCGGCGCGGTCAGGATGGTGCGCATGTTGCCGTCCAGGCGGGCACGGAAGCGGGCCAGGTTGTAAAACTTCTCCACGTGCAGGTCACTGGCGCGGCAGCGGATGGCGGTGAAAAGCGCCCACTGCAGCAGCTCCTCCGGGGTGTGGTTCGGATTGGCCGGATTGACCTGCGCCATGTCCTCCGGCATGATGGTGATGACGTTCTCGTCATGCCCCTCCGAAAGCGTGACACCGTCCATGTCACCGAGACTGGACGGATCGAAGCTCGCAGCGGCGCGGTTGAGCGCGTCCCGGATGCCGCTGGGATCCGCCAGCACCGGGACGATTTTCACCGCCTCCTGGCCCATGGAAATCCATTCGTCCTCGAAGGCGTAGCAATCCGCGGCTTCGCTCAGCAGATACACCGCGTGGCGGCCGATATACGCCGGATAGACGTTGTGCCGCTCCAGCAGCGGCAGCGGGAAATGCGTCTGGCGCTGGGTGTCCGTGGGGTTGAAGCACAGCGTTTTGCCCTGCGTGACGATGTGATTGAGCACCACGCCCAGGTGCTTCTGCATGGCGTTGAAGCGGGTGATATCCAGTTCCTCGCCCTTGGCGGCGGCCGTGTCGTAAAAGCCCTGCAGCTTGCTCTTCTCACCCGGCTCAAAGGGATAGGCCTGCAGCAGCCACTCAAAGGCCCCGCGCAAACCGGACTCGTTGAAACGCGGCGGCTGCAAGTTTTCCAAGGCGCTCTGCTGCGGGATGGGCGCCTGCCCCATGCGCTGCACCAGCTCCTTGCGCGTGTTTTGGTACTGCTCCGGCGTGATCAGCACGCGGATGCAAAACGCGGCCGGCACCCCCCAGACATCCGCCGCCCGCGGGTTGTGGTGCGCCATCACCAGCAGAGGCCCCAGCGTGCTCACCGGCAGCCACGGATCCGCCACCTGCGGCACCCGGCCCAGCAGCCGCACCAGCCGCTCCGCGTCCGGCGAGCAGGTCTCCCGCATCAGCGTCACCGGCAGCAGGCCATTTTGCAGCGCCAGCCCCTCAAGCGAGATGATCGCCTCCCGCGGCTCGATCGGCCCATTGTCGGGCGTGGCGAGCGCACCGATGGCGTCCGTTGAGGAGGAGTTTGGAGGAGCGGCTTGCATGGGAAAGGGGGGGATCAGAAATCAGAAATCAGACAACAGACAGCAGAACGGCCCCAGCCTGGCATCTGGCATCTGGCATCTGGCATCTTGAATCTTCTCATCAACTTCCATAAGGCTTAAAGTTAGGCGGAAACACCCGGGCCTGCCCCATGTCCGAGCCATCAAACGCCATTTTCAAACCGGCGCCGGTCTGGCCGGGTGGCAGCAACTCAAAACGCACGCCATTGTAGCGCAGCCGGTAGTCCTGCGCGCTGCTGCTGCCCGCGGGCTGGTAATTGGGCGTCACAAACGGGCTGCCGACCAGCGATTCGTCACGCATCTGCAGCGTCATCACGATGAGTTGCTCATCTCCGGCGCTGCTCAGATTGACTGCCGCGTTGATGCGCCGGCCGCTGATCCCCATCCGGCTGAGGCCGCCATTGAGCATTTCCACCCGCTCCTGCGCCAGCACCGCCCGCGCGCTGTCATCCAGGCCGGAGAAACGGGAGATCGCAATCGCCGCCAGGATGCCGAGAATGCTGATCACCGTGACCATCTCCGTCATGGAAAAGCCAGCACAGCGTCGTGAGCGGGGTGCGTCTGCGGGGTGCATGGCGGCGGTCAAAGCGGGTTGCGACCTCAATAAAAGACTTCCTGGCCCTTCGCATCGACCAGGCGCCACTTGCTCATGGAGTTGATGCTGGGCGCCGTGTAATTGATCGAATAGCCCGTCGGCAGGTACCTCGGCAGGGACGTCTCGCTGAAGGCGAGAAACGGCTGGATGAGGGAGTATTTCGCATTGACGGTGCCCGCGGCAAACCACTCCTGCTCCGCGCGCGTGCGGCCGTAGGCCTGAATGAAGCTGGCCGTGGCGATGTTGAGCGCCTCCGCCCTGGCGATGGCGAGGTTGCGCTCACTGTCCGCGCGCATCTTCGTCACCGAGGGAATGGCGATGAAGGCGATCACCCCCATGATCGCCACCGCGGCCAGCATCTCGATCATGGAGAAAGCGCGGGAGTGTTTAGAAGAAGGTGTTTTCATGAGAGGCATAGGGGAATGAGGGAATGTGCGATGGAGGGAGGGGGAGATGGGGAGAGGGGGGACAAGGAGAGGCGGTTTGTAACCGCCTGCCTGTTCGCGGGCGGAGGCGGCGCGGAGCCTGGAGCACGGGCGCCCTCGCCCGTCGTTTTTGGCGCCCTCGCCGAAAACCCATCCCTGCCCCGGCGCAGCCGCACTTGAATGCATCCACGCTGCGCCCCCCAAAGACAGAACCGCGAGAGCGCCCCCCGCGTGTTCTTCCAAAACCTCTGTGTCCCTCTGTGCTCTCTGTGGTGGAAAACCACAGAGAAGGAAGCATCGATGGACATCCTCTGTTCGTTTTGAAATCCACGCTGCGCGTCCCCAAAGACGGAACCGCGAGAGCGCCCCCCCGCGTGTTCTCCCAAAACCTCTGTGTCCCTCTGTGCTCTCTGTGGTGAAAAACCACAGAGAACACGGAGGGGCACAGAGAAGAAGGCATCCGCTGCCCCCATTCAAAAAATTGACACACCTGTTTCATCTCATGCTTGGGTTCTAATTTCTTCCTGCACGGCAGGACCATTTTCCTGAGCCATCGCCTTTTGAATCCATGTGAGCCTGTCATCTGTTATCTCCCCTCCCCCTACCCATCCTGAAGCATCGCCTTCGGAAACTCCCCGCTCTGCCACACTGGCAGCGTGATGAACTGCTGGGCGTTTTTCAGCGCGGAGGACTCGATACGATTGGTCGTCGAGTGCTCAATAAAATGCTCGCGCGTCGCCTCGTCGAGGTAACCCTCCCCTAGATCGGGGGAGATCAGCCGCAGGCGCGCCAGGCTTGACGGGCTGGCGTTGTACTGGGAGCGCACGTCCTCGATGCCGCGCAACTGGCCGGCCTGCACGCCGGATTCAATCCGCATGGAGCCCATGACCCAGGCGCTCAAAGCGCCGTTGAGCGTGGCCTGCTGCTGGCGGGCGACGATGCGGTTGGCATCGCGCGAGGCATTCGAGATCGCCGCCACCACGATGGAGGACATGATGCCGATGATGGCGATGGTGAAGATGGCCTCGACCAAACTGAAACCTGTCGCACGCTGCGTTCTGGAGGGGCTGATCTTCATGAGGGGTTGACTATTTTGGTTTTCAGGAAGAATCCGCCGGGGCGAGGCCCCGGCGGATTGATTGAGTAAGCAACAATGACTTTAATTAGATCAAGTTGCCGAATTTGAGGATATCAGGGCGCAGGCTTGACATACGTAACCGTACCATCCGCCTCCACATTGAGGAGGCCTGCAACGTCTGCACTGTTCTCCAAAGTGCCGGTGCGGAACGTATTGGAGGCGAAGGGACCAGAACCCGAAATGCCTTCTTCCAGAAGCTCGAGAACTCCAGCTCCGTCCGCGGGGATCGTAACGGGGTCGTCGCCTTCGAGGGCACCGGCAGCGACAGCCGAGTTCCACACAGAAGCGGCATTCTGCGCGTTACGCTGGATGGCGGCGTTGTTGGCGGCGGCGTTGACGTTGCCGATGTTCGGGATGGCGATGGCGGCGATGATGCCGATGATCGCGATCACGACGAGCATTTCCACCAAGCTGAAACCAGCTTTGGCGGACTTCTTGAGGTTCAATTTCACGTTTTTCATTGTCTTGTGTTTTATTGGGCTGTTGTTTGGTGTTCTCGCGCTGAGGCAGCCGGAAGACGGCATCAGCAATCAAGATCACAGTATTTATAGCAATTATAGTTTACTCCGTCAAATATAATTATGGCTTTTCTGAAAATTATTTTACATCAGCCCGGAGCACGGGCGCCCTCGCCCGTCGTTTTTGGCGCCCCCGCCGAAAACCCCTCCCTGCCCGGCGCAGCCGCACTTGAATGCATCCACGCCGCGCGCCCCCAAAGACGGAACCGCGAGGGCGCTCCTGCCTCCCCCCCCTTTTTCCTCTGTGTTCCTCCGTGCCCTCTGTGGTGAATGGATTTTTCCACCACAGAGAGCACGGAGGAACACAGAGGCAGGAATGAGGGCGGGTTCAGGCTGGGAAAGGCTGGCCTTCATGGGATTTTGGCAGGCAGCTGCCGCAACCGGGTGAGCAGCACGAAAGCGGCAGAGGACCGCCGCAGTCCAGGACGCTGGCGCGCCATGCTTCGCTCCAGACCGGTTTCCACCAGCAGCCTGAAACGCTCCCACTTCCCGGATGAACCCGTTTTGGCACCCCCGCCGAAAACCCAAAGGAATGGATTTTTTTGCGCCTTTGCGTGAGACTTTTTTGAGGCCGGATTTCCATGCGTAAGCCCTGGTGGAGAACGGCTGCCCTCATCCGCTGGTTTGAAGTTTTCGCCATCCGTGTTACTCTTGCCGCATGACAACGACCTTCGATGCCGTCCGTGACGCTGTGCTGCACCTGCCCAAGGGGGATCAGGCGCGCCTGCTGACGCTCGTGGCGCTGGAGGTGGCGGATGCGCATCCGGGCATCGACTTCCAGCCGGGTGTGTGCGGCGGCTCCGCGCGCATCATCCGCACCCGCATCCCGGTCTGGCTGCTGGAAGGGCTGCGGCGCGAGGGCAAGACCGACGCGGAGCTGCTGGCGGCCTATCCCTCCCTCACCGCTGAGGACCTCGCCAATGCCTGGGGCTATGCCCGCGCTCATCGGGAGGAAATGGACCGCGAGATCGCCGCCAATGGCGATGATTCATGACGGCGCGGCTTTACTCCAACGAAAACTTTCCGCTGCCGGTGGTGGCAGCCCTGCGCGAACTGGGGCACGATGTCCTGACCACCCAAGATACGGGCAAAGCCAACGACGCTGTTCCAGACGACGAGGTACTGGCCTTTGCCGTGGAAAACGGGAGGGCGGTGCTCACGCACAATCGCCAGGATTTCATCCGCCTGCACCGGCGGAACCCGGCGCACGCGGGCATTGTTGTCTGCACGAAGAATACGGATTTTCCAGATCTGACGGCCAGGATCCACGCCAAGCTTCAAGAGATGGAATCGCTCAGCGGCCAGTTGGTGAGAAGTCAACCGGGGCTCATAACCCGCGTTGAGACGCCCTCCGTGGAGTGGTGACGAGTCGCCAGCGCCGCTGTTTTTATCCTCGTCCTCGATCCTTCGGATTTCGGATTTTCGAGGAGGAGGACAAGGACGAGGACGATTTGGGGGCGGCGGCTGCCCTCATCCGTTGTTTTATCCCCGTTCTTTGAGCCACTCCAGGCACTCCGCGGCGCTGTTCATGAACAACAGCGCCTCGCCGAAGGCCAGCAGCTTTTCCTCATCCAGCTTCCGCACCCGCGGCGCGGCCTTCTTGAATGCCTGGGGAAATTTCCTCTCCAACTGACGCAGCACGACATGGCATTCGCCCTCGGCGCGGCCTTCCTCGCGGCCCTCCTCGCGGCCTTTGAGCTTGCCGATTTCGATGAAGGGATTGATCAGCTTGGGCATGGGCGTGAGGATTTTTTCGTTCCTGGCGAAGGTTCGCACTTTTTGCTCCAGTTGCAAGAGCTGTTCGGGCCGCAATTCCGTGTAGGCATGCACGAAATCCAGCGCCGCCTCCATCTCCTCCGGCCCCAAACGCTGGCGCAGCACCTCGGCCAGGGTTTGGACGATGGCCTCCACCTGCTGGCCGGCATCGAGCTTCATCAGCGCGGAAAGGGCCAGCGCGGCGACGTTGTGACTCTCCAGGTGCGGGCCGGGGTCGATGCGCCGGAAATGCAGGATGGGACAGCGGACATGGATGGCGGCCAGCCTGCCAAAATCCCAGCGCAAGCGGCGCGCGGGGGTGGTTTCCGGTTTGGGATAGGTCAGCAGGATGACGGGCATGACCGGCAGGCGGTAGCGGATGCTGTCGCGCAGGGCGTATTCGGCGGCGCGCTCCAGCAGGGTGCCCTGCGGGGTGCTCTGGCTTTCGATGTGGATGAGGAATGCCGCGGGCCGCGAACGCCAGCGGGTTTTGATGAGCAAATCGCCGGTGCGGCGCGGGCGGCGGCCGGTGCGGGGGTGCTCTTTGTCGAGGTATTCGATGTGATCGAGGTCGGCGAACTCAAGAGCCTGCGGCAGGAAGGCGCGGAAGAAATCGACGAGCAGGCGCGGCTGCAGCAGGAGCTTCTTGATGCGGTCGTCGTGGGAGGGGGAGGGGATGGGGGCTTCCGGGGCGGCGGGAGTCATGCGCGGGATGATACCGGCGCGGAGCGGGTTGTCATGGGGATCCAGGTGCGCTGGCGCGCGCGCTCCATGGAGCGCACGCGTCCTCGCGTGCAGCGTTCGGCGTCGCGCCGAACGCCTTGCGGCGGAAGCCGCACACGGGGGCGGGGGTGGTTCGGCCCGCAGACGCGCAGCCTGAGTGTTCGCTGCGCTCAATCTTTTCGGCGGGACGCCGAAAAGGGCACGCGGGACGCGTGCGCTCCGGGCGCGCTGGCGCGATGCGGGGCGGAGTTCGGCGACCTGATGCTCGTCGTCCGTGCCGGAGAGTTTTTCGGCCAGCACGGCCAGTTCACGGCCAGCCAGCGCGGAGCCGGTGTCGAGGATACGGGCAAAGTGCAGCACCTCCTCCTGCTCCTCCGGAGAAAGGGAAACGATCATCGGCGATGATCTGGCTGGCAGTCACGGCTCAGCGTAATTTCCCATGAGAAGAGATGCAAGCCCGTGACGGAGGGCGGCTGCCCGCATCAACAGCGCGGGCGACTCAGCGTCCCTGACGCGCCTCAACCTCGTCGAGGTGCTTGGAGACCGGATCGGCGCGCGGGGGGCTCTCCTCCTCGATGCGCGCGGGCAGGTCCAGGTAGTCGTCGAACAGGCCGCTGGCGCGTTCCGAACGCGTCGCCTGATACCAATCGAGGTGATCCTGCACCGCGCAGGCTTGCGCCAGGGTGGCGACCGCCTGACGGCGCAAGGCGGCCAGCTTTTCATCCATGCCCTTGGTTTTGCCGGCGGCCAGGTCGTCGATGACTTGCAGGTAGCTTTTGCCCAGCTCGCGAAACAGCACATTGCCGCGCACGATCAGATCCTTCAGCGCCAGGCGCGCCTGATCCAGCAGGCGGTCACGCTCCGGGTGCGCGAGAATGACGGCATAATCCTCAATCGGATAAGCGATCGCCGGCCCCGTTGGCACGGGCTGGCTGGCGGGTGGATTGCCGATGCCTGGCAGCTCGAGCAAATCCGCGCGCTCGCGCAGCAAAGGCGACTGGATGTAGCGGCCGCGGGTGTTGCCCAGCAGATCGCGCACCAGGAGGCTACCGGTTCGTTGCTGCGGCGACACGGCGCCGGTCTTGTTTGCGCCGGCGGCGGGCGTTTCAGGCGCAGGCTCCGCCTTGTCTTTGTCGCCGCCACGGAACCAGTTCAACGGATTGAAGCCGCGCTTTGCCGGCGCGGGCTCCTCAGTTTTGTTCCCGGGCTCCGTTTTGCCAGTGGCCGCCGCAGGCGCGGCGGGCGCGGGAGCTTGACGGGTGAAAATGGGTTTCGGCTCAGGCTTTGCCTTTCTGCTGGCGGGCGGTGCCGCTGCCGGAGCGGGTGCCGGGCGGGCGGACACCGGTTTTGCATCCTCAGTTTTGCTTGCCGCGGCAGGCGGTGGCGTGCTGGCCGCGGCCTGCGCGGCCACTGCCGGCTCGGCCGCCGGTGGCTCATCCGCTTTGGCTTCGTCACCGGCCATCAAATTGAATGGAAAGACGTGGCGCAGGAAACCGGGACGATCTGCCTCGCTCTCTTCGGCGGCAGGCGCGGGCGAGGATGCCGCCGGCGTGGTCTGCGGGGCTGCCGGGATCTCGCGCGGGCGGTTTGAGACGGTCCTGGCGCCAGGTCTCGCAGACGCCGCTTTTTTGCTGTTGCTTGAGTCTGGAGCGCTTTGGGTGGAGCCGGATGGTTTTGCCGCGGTGGCGACCGCCGCTGGTTTGGGGCCGGGCACGGGTTCCGGCGGGGCCTGCGGACGCTGGCTGGCGATGGCCAGCACCGGGCGCGGCTTGGGCAGCGGCTTTTCGGCGGGCGGCACCTGGAAGGTCAAGGCGCGATCAAGCAGCTCCGCGCTGGCCACCGGATCGAGCGTCTCCTCCAATCCTGGCGAGGCAAGCTGCGCAAGCTGCAGCGACCACCACTTGTTGAGGCTGCTGTCGGATTCAGCGAGTCCCGGAAAGGCCTGCCGCAGCAGCTCGCGCTCCGGTTTGCCATCCGCCGCCAGCGCCGACAGAAAGCGCGCGAAACGCGGCGAACCCTCCGGCTGGTCGAGCAAGGCCAGCAGCAACGCGCAGCAGGAGGTCTCATAAATGGTGCGCGACAGGCCGTCGAGCCCGGCAGGCACGGTGTCGAGGATCTGCTCGATGCCGTAGATGCGGCCGCTTTTGAAAATGGCGGCAAACTCCGCGCTGGGGCGGGCGCGTGACTTGAAATCGAGCGCCTTCAACACGCCGGTCTCGACCCAAATGGGCAGCAGCGGATCGCGCTCGCTGGCGAGACGCGGGTGACCGCGCAGAATGCGCTCGGCCAGCAGCACACGGATGACCGCGCGGCGAAAGTCCGCCGGACGCAGACCGGCGCGCTCGGGCACGTTGACCTGCAAATGGAATCCCCCCTGCTCCAGCGCGCTGACTTGGCTGGTGATGCCCATGTCTGGCGGATCAGCCGGACCGGGCGGGCGAACCTGGATGACGATGTTCAGCTTCCAGGGCTCCCCGCTGCGCAGCAGCCGCGAGAACTCCTCATTGATCTCCTCACAGCGCGCCGCCAAACCGCCGCGCACCCGCAATTCGGAGCCGTAAACAATGAACTGGCCGCTGAGGCTGGCGCTGCTCGGCGTGGCCGTCATGGGCGCAGGCGGCGGCGCGGTTTCCTGGCCGGTCAGGGAAAGGCCGCCAGCCAGCGTCAAAGCGCAAAGCAGCACACGCATCATGTCAGGAGGGAGAGGCATTCTCGGCAAAGCGGGGGTCGAGTTGAAGCTTGTTGTCGCTGATGCGGACCTGGCTCATTTGAAACAACGCGTTGATCTCCGGCTCCAGCGCGGCGGCAAGACTGGCC
This sequence comes from uncultured Verrucomicrobiaceae bacterium, assembly GCA_964553805.1. GTDB lineage: Bacteria > Verrucomicrobiota > Verrucomicrobiia > Verrucomicrobiales > Verrucomicrobiaceae > JAGRPD01. The sequence goes on along the minus strand of CAZKMS010000033.1, from coordinate 16,621 downwards.
AGCACCTGGCGGGCGGGATGCAGCAGGCCGCGCGGCACCTTGAGCCGGCCGTAAGCGCCGTCGCGAATCTCGATGCGGAAATGATCCGCCTCGCGTTGCAGCGCCAGATTGACGGTGAGATCGCAAACCCGGCGCGCACCGACAAACCAGCGCAGGCGCAGCGCAGCGCCCTGCTCCTGCAGGTCAATTTGCGGCGCCTGCAAGCTCAGCCAAGCGTCGAGCCTGCCCGCGGCCATGCCGGGCGCGAGCGCGGTGCGCAGGTACTCGTTGAGCCGCGCTTCGCCAATCTCAAGGGGCGCGGAACGCTTGATGGCGGCCTGGCTCAACTGGTCGAGCACGCTCAGCGGCGGTTTGCGCTCCGGATCCGCCTGCTCCAGCTCCGGCCAGTCCGCCGGCCGGTGCGCCACCCAGGCAGCCCCGCCAAGCGCGCTGAAAACAAGGAGCAGAAGGGTGTGACGAAGGGTCTTCACCGAAGAAAGCTCGACGCTCAGGAGGCCGCGGCAGAGGCTGCCGCGGCACCGCCGCCGGATGAGGTCGTGGAACCGCTCCCGCCACCGCCCGCACTGGAGGCGGCACTGGATCCGCCGTCGGAATCTTTTTTCGCCGCCGCTTTGTAGGAATCGCTGCGGTAATCCGTGATGTAGAAGCCTGAGCCTTTGAAAATGAAGCCGGCGCCAAGACCAATCTTGCGCTTCACCGGTCCGGCGCAGGACTCCTGCGGGCAGTCCGTCAGGTGCGGATCCTTCATGGACTGCCGGGCTTCAAATTCATGGCCGCAGGTCTGGCATTGGTAGTCGTAAGTGGGCATGATGACTTGGAAAACCGGATGAAACCGGGCCGTCCAATCTAATCCGGACCGTCCCTGCGGCAAGGGTTTTTCGGGCACGGCCGCCCGCCAACCGCCGCTCAAACGACGACAGGCCGCCCTGCCGCTTTCAGCAAGCTGCTGCGCGCTCGCACTTAGACGCGCTCCGCCACCAAGCGCCGCCGGCCCGCCGCCGCCAGTTGCTCCGCCAGCGCCGGCTCGTAACGGGCGATCTCCCAGGCCAGCAAATCCAGGCGCGTCTCACGGCTCCAGGATTTGCTTTGGGATGGCATCTCCACCCCTTCCAGGGTGGGAAAGACCTCGGTGTCGAGGTCGGCTTCTACGGTCAGGAGAGCGCTCATGGGCGGGACTTGGGTTGGGTGGTTGCGGTGTTGTGTGGTGTGTGAAAAAACAAATCAGGCATCGACAGCGACGACTTGGCTGTCTTTGATGGCGAAACGGCGGCGATCCAGCGCGCCGTCCGTGATCATGTCATCGATGGCCTTGCTCAAAACCATGCGCGCCGCCTCCGCAGCGCTGCAGCCATGCGTGCCCTTCAAGGTGAGATCCTCCAGATACATCTTGATCTGGGGAGTGATCGCAATGGTCAGGGAGAGAGACTCGAAATTGTTGCTGGGTCTCGCCATTCGTCGGGAGATTAAAACCGGATTGTTATTGGGTTTTAATCTTGAACACTCTCAGCGTCAAGACGCGAGTCGATTAAATTCAGGTTTTTACCGGATTAAAACCTCCTAACTATTTAATAAATCTTAACTAATGAGCCCGGCAGATGTTGTCTCCCTCTCCGATGAAGCGCTGCTCGATTTGGCGCGCCAAGCCGCCACCGCCGCCTACAGCCCGTATTCACGCGCGCAGGTGGGCTGCGCCTTGATTGCGGCAGACGGCCGGCTGTTCACCGGCTGCAACGTCGAGAACGCCTCCTACGGTTTGACCATGTGCGCCGAACGCGTCGCCATCGGCAGCGCGGTGGCAGCGCTGGGGCCCCGCATGAAGTGGACTCGCATCGGCGTGGTGGCGCTCGGACTGGAGTTCCCGCCCTGCGGCGCTTGCCGGCAGGTGCTGGCGGAGTTTGCCGCCGCCGAGGCGCGGGTCGTCTATGTTTTCGGCGGTCTGCCGCGCAGCCAGCTCCTCAGCGAGTTGCTGCCTGCGGGCTTCAGCGGCGCCAGTCTGCCGCGTTGAGCGGCGGTGGAGGCTGGTGTCTAGCCTTCAGGCGATTTGAAAACCGCCGCGGCACAGCCGCCTTATCTTTATCTTATTGAGGATCGGCTGAAGCCTGGACACCAGCGGCTGGTGTGTTTAAACGCGTGATCTGACTTGACCAGTTTAGTGAAAACCGTTGTCATGATCAGGCCGCGCCGCCAACCCGCCTCCGCCATGCAACGCCCGCTCCCTTTTCTTGTCGTCCTTGCCAGTTTGATTCCCCTGCTCCCGCACAGCCTGCCCGGCCAGGAGATGCGCGTGTGGAAGGACAAAAACGGCCGCTCGCTGGAGGCGGTGATGATGGGGGTCGATGTCGCCGCCGGCGCAGTGAAAATGCAGCGGCCGGACGGCAGCGAAGTCGCTGTGCCGATTTCCGTGCTCAGTCCGGAGGACGCGGCCTACGCCAAGGACATGTGGCAGAGCATCCAGGCCACCGCAGGCGCCATGAAGCCGGCCGCCGCTCCCGCCCCGGCTCCCACCGCCGCCAACCCCACCGGTCAACCCGCGCCGCCACGGCCGGCGTTGACCGTGGCGCCCGCCGCCAAATTCAAAGTGCCTGCCGCCAGCGACTACCTTCGCGCCGTGCCGCGCACCCGCCCGCGCTTGATCCATGCCGAAGCCGGCTGGCAATACCTGGCGAGCCAGGTGAGTTCGGACGCCACCGCCGGCCAGTTGCTCGCGCGCATCAAAGAGTCGGGTGAGAAACTGCTGCCCGCGCCCGAGCTCACCCGCATTTTTGGCGGTGAGCGCAGCCGCGTGACCCCCGGCTCGAAGGTGCTCTACCGCCTCGCTCACCTGGGCCTGCTGCACCGGCTGGACAAGGACCCGCGCTGGCTCGAACGCGGCGCGCGAGAACTGGCCCGCCTCTGCGACGACAGCAACTTCACCGACTGGTATGCCGAGCAGCCCGGCATCGCCGCCGACTTCATCATCGGCGCCTGCATCGGTTACGACTGGCTGCACGACGGCCTGAGCAAAGAGCAAGCCGCCGCCACGCGCACCTGCATCGTGCAGCGCGGCATTGAACCGATGATCGCTTTCCTCGAGAAAAAACTCGCCGCCAAAGACGCCGGAGATCAACCTCCGGAGCCGGAGGTTTTCGCCGTTTCCGCCGCGCTTCTCATCGCCGCGCTCTGCGTTGCCGACGAGGAGGCCGCCGCCGCAAAAAAGGCGGCAGGCGCGGCCGCCAAACCGTTCGGCAACGGCGTCATGCGTTTCGCGCCCGGCGGCCTCTGGCCTGAAGGCCCGGAGGAAAGCGAAACCGCGCTCGACTACACGATCATGGTGCTGCAAAGTCTGAAGGCCTGCTCCGGCAGCGACCTCGGCTTCAGCCTGCTCGAAGGTTTTGTGCGTGCCGGTGATGCCCGCCTCCATCTCACCGGCCCCCTCGGCCAAGTCTTCAACTACGGCGACACCGAGAGTCCCATCCTCACCGCCCCCTGGGTCGGCACCTGGCTCTCCGGCGCCCATGGCAACCCCGGCTGGCCCGCCCTCGTCCCCGGCCCCGCCCAGGGTCCCGACTCCGCCTTTCTCGGCCAAGCCGGGCACCTGCTTTATTTCAATCCACACGCCGCCGGCTCCGGCACTCCCGCCGCGCTCGACGCCTCCTTTCCCGGCGCCGAAGTCGCCGCCCTGCGCAGCGCCTGGCATGACAAAGACGCCTGCTACCTCGCCATCAAAGGCGGCGACACCAGCCTCAAACGCACCCAGCTCGATCTCGGGACTTTTGTGCTGGAAGCCGGCGGCCAGCGCTGGGGCATCGATCTCGGCCGGGAAAACGACCGCGGCCCCGGCATGACCAATCCCAATGATCGCGCCCGCCGCTACGGCAATTACCGCCAAGGCTCCGCGGGGCAGAACGTACTCGTCACGCCGGCCGGCAATCAACCTCTCGACGTGCAGGCCACCCTCGCCGGATTCTTGAGCACGCCCGAACGCGCGGCCGCCGTGGTCGGGTTGAAAGAGGCCTATGACCGCGAAACGCGCGACTACCAGCGCGGTGCCATGCTCGTGCGCGGCGCGCAGACCTACGCGGTCATCCAGGACGATCTTGACGTCAAAGGCACGCAGACCTTCACCTGGACCATGCACACCCGCGCCACGGTCGAAACCAACGGCAACAAAGCCACGCTCACCCAGAGCGGCCAGACTCTCACCGCAGTCATCCTTTCACCCGCCGGCGCCAGCTTCACCAGCGAGGCCGCTCCTGAGGCCGGTCTGAATTTGACTTCCCTCAAAAACATCAACGTGCTGAAGGTCGCGCTCGACGGTGTCCAAGGCCAGCAGCGTCTGACGGTCGCCTTCGCCCTCGGCGCCGAGCCCGTGCAGGCGCCCGTGCTGCCGCTGACTGATTGGCTGCCGAAAAAGTGACCTGCACCCCCTTCTTCAAGCCCCTGCCAGTGCGCGGATGCGCGCGCGCAGCGCGACCAGGCCGTTGAGCCGCGTCGGCGACATCATCTTGCGCAGTCCGCAGGCCTCCCACACTCGCGGTTCCTCCGCCGCGATCTCGTCCACGCGGGCGCCACTGTAAAGATCGCATAGCAGCGCCGCCAGCCCCTTCACCAGCGGGCTGTCCGCGTCGCAGCGGAATACTGGCGCGCCCTCGTTCTCCTCCATGCGCAGCCACACCCGCGACACACAACCCGGCACCCGCTGCGCCTCCGTTTTCGCAGACTCCGGCAGCCGGTGCGCCGCGCCGCGCCGCACCAGCTCCGCCAGCCGCTCCTGCGCATCCGGCAAAATGTTGAGCTCCGCAATCAGCGCGTCCTGTTTCTCGGCCAGGGTCATGGCTACCCGTATGAGCGCCGCGCCCCTCGATCAACCCTGCGCAACGGTCTTTTGAGCTGGCGCAAAAACCATGCGTCGTCGCTTGACCACCTCCGCCAAGACGCCACCCAGTGCCCATGCTCCGCCTCCTTCTCTTCCTCGCAATTCCACTCCACGCCAGTTACGGCGCGGACAAAACCTATGACATCGTCGTCTATGGGGGCAGCTCCGCCGGGTTCACCGCCGCCATCCAAGCCGCCCAGATGGGCAAGAGCGTCGCCCTCATTGAACCAGGCGCCCGCTTCGGCGGCATGAACGTCGAAGGCCTCGGCGGCAGCGACATCGACAACCACAAAGGCTTCCAAAACAGCCCGGCTGTCGGCGGGCTCGCTCTCGAATTTTACCGCCGCCTGGCCGCTCATTACGGCAAAGCACCGGCTTTTGAGGCCATGCTTCAAGGCAGGAAAAAAATCCCCGCGCTCTGGCGCTTCGAACCCAGCGCCGCCGAGGCCGTCATCCTCACCTGGCTCAAGCAGCACCGCATTGATCTCATTCCCCATGCGCCCTTGATCGAAACCGCCAAGGCTGTGCGCAAAAACGGCCCCCGGATCGAGGCCATCGTCACCGAGCAAGGGAGCTACCAAGCGCAGGTGTTTATCGACGCCACCATCGAGGGCGATCTGCTGGCTGCGGCGGAAGTCAGCACCCTCATCGGCCGCGAACCCAACCAGCTTTACAACGAAACCAAGAACGGCATTCGCCATCACACCAGCCACTGCCAGTTCGCCGTGCGCGTGGATCCCTGGAACACTCCCGGCGATCCCGCCAGCGGCCCTCTCCCCGGCATTTTTGACGAACCCCTCGGCGAAGACGGCGCCGGCGACCAGCGTCTGCAGGCCTACTGCTATCGTGTTTGCCTCACCAACCGCCCCGAAAACCGTCTGCCCCTGCCCAAACCCGCCAGCTACGACCGCGCCAACTACGAACTCCATCTGCGTTATCTCCGGGCCGGCGGCAAGCTCTACCGCCCGCAGGCCAACATCCCGAATCAGAAGACCGACTTCAACGGCGGCCGCGATTTGTCCCACAATCTCAATGGCATGAACCATGGCTACCCGGCTGGCAGCCGTGCGGAGCGCCTGGAAATCCTCGACCATCACCGCGGCTTCACCCAGGGCCTGTTTTGGTTTCTCGCCACCGACCCCGAAGTGGGTCAACTGGACCCTGAGCTTCAACAAGCCTGGTCGCAATGGGGGCTGCCCAAAGACGAGTTTACCGACAACGCTGGCTGGCCGCGGCAGTTTTATGTCCGCGATGCGCGGCGCCTGATCTCCGACTACGTCATCACCGAACATCACGTCAAAAAACAAAATCCAACGCCGGTTGAGGACCCTGTTGCAGTAGCCTGCTGGCCGCCGGATGTGCACAACGTGCGCACCATCGTCAAAGACGGCCACGCCTGGAATGAAGGCTTCGTTTTCGGTGGCGATGAATGGATTCCCTTCGGCATTTCCTACCGCGCCCTGATTCCCAAAGCCGCGGAAGCCACCAACCTCCTGGCTCCGGCGTGCCCCTCCAGCAGCCACATCGCCTACGGCGCCATCCGCATCGAATTCACCTTCATGGCTCTTGGCCAAGCCTGCGCCACCGCCGCCGTCCAAGCCATCGACAGCGGACTCCCGGTGCAAAAGCTGCCCTACCCTGCCCTGCGCGAGCGGCTTCTCCAGGACAACCAAGTCATCGACCTCCCGCGTTAGAGCAGTTTAAAAAATTCATCGCCGCATGCCTGCCTGCGCAATCACGTCGCCGTCTTCCTGGCCTCACTCCGCCAGCCCGCGCTGGCGCATCGCGGCGAGCGTCCACTCGTACTCGCGCGTGAGCTGGTCGACGACATTGCCGCTGCGCAGGTTTTCCGGCAGCACTTCCCAAGTGTAGGTTTCCATCTCGATGTGCCGGCATTGTTCGGGATTCGCCGCCAGCCAGTCCATCGCCCCTTCGAGGTGATCGCGGGTGCTTTGGAAATCGCCGCCGGGCTCGGCATGCAGCGGGATGTGGAAATGCACGCGCCATTCCTCGCCCGCCTGCTGCGGCTGCCGCTGCGCGTGCTCCAGCGCGTCCGGCAGGTCGGGAAAACGGCGCAGCGGCAGGTCGTCGCTGTCTTTGGCCACGACCTGATGGAAGTACACCGGCTCGTCGTAGGCGCGCAGACGTTCGAGGTTGGCCGGTGTGGGTCGCAGTTTGAGCGCGGAGCTGAAATGCAGCTTGCTCAGGCGGATGCCGGCGGCGGTGAGGCGGTCGAGCGCAGTCTTTGGCTCCTCGTATTCGACCGCGAGGTGGCAGGTGTCGTAGTTGAGGCCGATGTGGCGGAAGAAGTCTTTGTCACTGGGATGGCGGTCGAGGTAGAGGCCGAAAAACTTCAGCGTCTCGCCCGAGGTTTCAATGAGGCCGAGCGGCTCCGGCTCCAGGCCGAGATGCAGCTCATGCCCGGTTTTTTCCGCCAGCCTGGCGATGTGCCGCGCGCAGGTTTGCAGATTGGTGAAGATGGCCTCCAGCTCGTCGGCGCCGATGCCGAAGGTCTTGTGGCTGCCGGGCAGGGTGCTGACGCTGCCGCTCTGGCCCGCCGGCAGCAGTTGCGCCAGCAGATCGAACAGCAGGCAGGTGTACTGCAGCCGCTCGGGCGAGGTCCAGTCGGGCTTGAAGACCTGCTCCTTGACGCGGGTGCCGTGGAAGGCGCCGTAGGGGAAGCCGTTGATGGTGAAGACGTAACAGGCGTTTGCGTCCAGCCAGCGGCGGAAGGCGCTCAACTGCTCCGGCTCCGCCAGCTCCCGCGCCGCGGCCGCGCCGAGACGCAAGCCGATGCCGTACGGCCGGTCCGGTGCGCAGACGCGCTCCCGCACCTTCAGCGTGTGCTCGCGCAACGCGGCAAACGTTTCCGCCCAGGTTTCCCCGCGGTGGATGTTGGTGCAGTAGCCGAGATGCAATCCGTGCTTCAGTTCCATGCGCGAGTCTGCCGCAGGGGCCGGCGGGGGTCAACGGCTCAGCGGCATGGGTGCTCGCGCCAACGCTTTGGTGGAAAAAGCCATCCCCGCGCGGCGTTTGCTGCCTGTGTTGACGACGCGCGCCCTGCGAACCCTGCTCGTCTGCTGCCTGGCCACCCGCTGGGCGGCAGCGGACGGGGTGCGTTTTTCCCGCGACATTTTGCCGATCCTCTCCGATACCTGCTTCACCTGCCACGGGCCGGACGAAGCGGCGCGCAAGGGCGGTCTGCGGCTCGATTTGCAGGCGAACGCTTACGGCCAGGGCAAAAGCGGCGCGATCGCCGTGGCACCGGGCAATCTTTCTGAAAGCGAGGTCATTGCCCGCATCCTCAGCAGTGATCCCGATGAGGTGATGCCGCCACCGAAGGCACTGCGCCAGCTCACGGCGGAGCAAAAAAAGCGCCTGCAGGACTGGGTGACGCAAGGCGCGCCCTGGGGCAGACACTGGGCCTACGAGCCGCCGGTGCGACCTCCGGTGCCGTTGGTGGACAACGCGGGCTCGCAGAATCCGATCGACGCTTTCATCGCCGCCCGTCTCGAAACCGAAGGCCTCGCTTTTTCTCCCGAAGCCCCGGCTGCCACCCTGACCCGCCGGCTTGCGCTCGATCTCACCGGCCTGCCGCCGGGCGCGCACGGGCTTGCCGTGGAGGCCGCGGCCATCGATTACGACACGCTCGTGGATCAGCTTTTGGCCAGCCCGCACTACGGCGAGCGCTGGGCCTGGGACTGGCTGGACGCCGCGCGCTACGCCGACACCAACGGCTATCAGGGCGACCCCGAGCGCACCATGTGGCCGTGGCGGGACTGGGTGGTGGAGGCCATCAACACCAACATGCCCTACGACCAGTTCACCGTCGAGCAGATCGCCGGCGACCTCCTGCCCAATGCCAGCCGCAGCCAGCAGCTCGCCTCCGGCTTTCACCGCAACAACATGCACAACGGCGAGGGCGGCCGCATCGCCGAGGAGACGCGGGTGGAAAATGTCTTCGACCGTGTCGAGACCACCGCCACCCTCTGGCTGGCCGCCACCTTCAACTGCTGCCGCTGCCACGACCACAAGTACGACCCGCTGGCCCAGCGCGACTACTACGCGCTTTACGACATCTTCAATCAAATGTCCGAGACCGGCGCCGGCCGCGATGGCAAGGGCGCGCCGGCACTGGATTTTTCCTCGCCCGAGGAAGAGGCGCGCGTCGCCGCCGCCAATCAAAAACTCACCCGCGCCGCGAAGGCGGTGGAGGCCTTTGAGCTGCAAAAATTCCCCCGCGCCGAAGGCGCGCCGCTCACCGAGTCCGACGCCATCAAGCTGCCCGGCAATCTCTCCGCCACGCTCGCCGCGCGGCCTCCCGCCCGCCGCTCCTTGGATGGCATCATCGAGGCCATCGCCTATTACGAGACCGATGGCAACGACCCCGAGTACGTCGCGGTCATGAACAAACACCTCAAAGCCATGCGCGAGCGCGACGCCGCGCAAAGCCGCGTCACCCGCGCCATGATCATGGACCAGATCACGGAGCCGCGGGAGACCTTCATTCTCGACAAAGGCGCCTACGACAAGCCCACCGCTGTCAAAGTCACCGGCGCCATGCCGGCCGCCCTCGCCGGCGAGCCGCCGGACGCGCGCGCGAACCGGCTCGACCTGGCGCGCTGGCTCGTGGCGCGTGACAATCCGCTCACCGCGCGGGTGACGGTGAACCGCTACTGGCAGGCGCTTTTTGGCGCCGGCCTGGTGAAGAGCGTTGAGGACTTCGGGCTGCAAGGGGAGAAACCAAGCCATCCCGAGTTGCTCGACTGGCTGGCGGTGGAGCTGATGGACAGCGGCTGGGACATCAAGCACCTGCTCCGTCTCATCGTCACCAGCCGCGCCTACCGGCAGAGCTCAAAAACCACGTCCGAACTGGTGGAGCGTGATCCCGAGAACCGCCTGCTCGCACGCGGACCGCGCTACCGGATGCCCGCCTGGATGCTGCGCGACGTGGCGCTCGCCGCCGGCGGCCTGCTCAGCCCCGCCAGCGGCGGTCCCGCAGTGAAGCCCTACCAGCCGGAGGGCATTTGGGAGGAAGCCACCTTTGGCAAAAAAAGCTACGTCCAGGACCACGGCGAGGCGCTCTACCGGCGCACGCTCTACACTTTTTGGCGCCGCATCGTCGGCCCCACCATGCTCTTCGACAGCGCCGCGCGCCAGGTCTGCGAGGTGAAAACGAAACGCACCAACACCCCGCTGCACGCGCTCACCACGCTCAACGACACCACCTTCGTCGAAGCCGCGCGCGCGCTGGCCCAGCATGTCCTGCTCGCCGAAAACGAAGACGCCGCGCGTGTCGACGAGCTTTATCGCCTGGTGCTGTTTCGCGCGCCCTCAGCGGCCGAACGTGACATCCTGCGGCAGCGGCTCGCCACGTTGCGCGCCCAATTCAAAGCCGACCCGGAGGCAACCGCCGCTTTGCTCCAGGTCGGCGAGTCGCCCCGCGATGAATCCCTGCCCGCCGCCGACCACGCCGCCTTCACCGCGCTCTCCCAGCTCGTGCTCAATCTCGACGAAGCGCTGTGCAAGGAGTGAACGCCCCCCGGGGTCACAGACTGTACCCGGCCTCCGCTGTACCTGGCCTCTGTGAGGCCGGCCATGCTTGCGCGCAAGACGCGGCCTTCCCCGCCGTTTCCAGCGCGCCATGAAACGTCTCCTGCCGCTCCTGCTCTTGTTCCTCTCCTTCACCGCGCCAGCCGCCGACAAACCCAACGTTTTGTTCCTCATCGCCGATGACTTGAACAACTTCCTCGGCTGCTACGGCGACCCGCGCGCGAAGACCCCGAACCTCGACAAACTGGCGACGCGCGGCGTGCGATTCGAGCTCTCCTACTGCGCCTTTCCCCTCTGCGGTCCGAGCCGCAACTCACTGCTGACCGGCCTGTATCCGAACAGCACCGGCATTCTCACCAACAGCCTCATCTTCCGCCAAACGATTCCCTCCCAGCTCAGCATGCCGCAGGCTTTCCGCCTCGACGGTTACTTCGCCGGCCGCATCGGCAAGCTCTACCACTACAACGTGCCCAACTCCATCGGCACCAACGGCCATGACGATCCCGGATCCTGGGAGCTGGAACTCAACCCCGCCGGCGTGGACCGCCTGGAGGAGGAACCCCGCATCTTCACCCTCACGCCCGGCCAGTTCGGCGGCACTCTGAGCTGGCTGGCCTCGCCGAAAAGCGATCCGCATCACACCGACGCCAAACTCGCCGCCGATGCCGAATGGGTGCTGGAACGCTGCGCCAAACAAACGGACCGCCCCTTCTTCCTCGCCGTGGGCTTTTATCGCCCGCACACGCCTTACGTCGCGCCGGAAGACCCCTACTTCGGCTGGTATCCCGAGGCGGAAATGCCGGTGCATCCGCCCATCGACAAAAACAGCCCGGACATTCCTGAGGCTGCCCTCGGCAGCTACAAGGCGGATCAAGACAAGCTCACCGACGACCTGCGCCGCCAGTGCGTGCAGGCCTACTACGCCAGCATCAGTTTCATGGACGCGCAGGTCGGCCGGGTGGTGGACGCGCTCGACCGCCTCGGGCTCGCAGACAACACCATCATCGTCTTCACCAGCGACCACGGCTACCACATGGGCGAGCACGGCCTGTGGCAGAAGCAAAGCCTGTTTGAGGAAAGCGCGCGGGTGCCGATGCTCATCGTCGCTCCGGGCGTCAGCAAACCCGGCAGCGTGGCCGACACCCCTGTCAGTCAAGTGGACCTTTTTCCCACCCTGGCCGAGCTCTGCGGTGTCAAGCAGCCGGAAAACCTTCAAGGCCAGAGTCTCGTGCCCATCCTCAAGGACAGCAGCGCCAAAGGCCGCGGCTGGGCGCTCACCCAGGTGGTGCGTGGTGGTGTCAAAAGCACGAAAGCGACGGCCGCCAAAGCCGCCAAGGGCAAGCGCTTCTTCGGTTACAGCCTGCGCACCGAGCGCTGGCGCTACACCGAGTGGGACGAGGGCGGCGCAGGCCGCCAGCTTTACGATCATGAAGCCGATCCGCAGGAGATGAAAAACCTGGCGGATGATCCGGCGCAGGCTGCCACCGTGGCTGAACTCTCGAAAACCCTGCGCGAGGCCGCCAAAGGCAGCTTCCCGGCGGATGGCGTCACGCCGCCGGTGAAAGAAGGCCCGCTGTGGGCGCCCAACTTGACCAATCCCTAAGTCAGCGCTTCCTGCTCCCGCCTTCTCCGGGGTCGCAGACCGCTACAGCCTGCCCCCGGGCACCCGGATTCACGCCTCCTTCGGCGAGTGCGTTTCACAGTGCTCCGACTCGGGGTCAGTCTCCTCGACGGCAGCGTTGTCCTTGATGAACTCGATGGCGTTTTGCAGCAGCAAGTCTTCACGCAGACCGTCAATGACACCCTGCTTCTGCGCCTGCACGAGGTATTTTTTCACCGGCATCTGGCTGCGCGCGGCCAGTTGCGCCAGCGCCATCTGCAACTGCGCGTCCGCCACCTGCAAGTTCTCCGCGCGCGCCACCTCGCCGAGGATGAAGCTGATCTTCACATTTTGACGCGCCTGCTGGGTGGCGGTGTTGAGAATGGCCTCCTGCTGGTTCATCAGCTCCTCCGAGCTGACGCCCTGCCGCATGGCGTTTTGAGCGATCTCGTTGGTGCGGCGCTGGGCGGCGCGGTTCACCACCTCCTGCGGCAGCTCAAACTCCAGCTTGCTGGCCAGATGCTCGAGCACCTGATTGGTCTTGCTGGTGTCGCGCGCCTGCTCGCGGCGGCGGCGCACCGCCTCCCGCACTTCCTCGCGCAGACTCTCCGCAGTCATTTCGTCGCCGCCGACTTTCTTGATGAATTCCTCGTCCAGCTCGGGCAGGTTTTTCTCCTTCACCGCCGAACACGCGGCCTGCAGTTTCAGCGTCTTGCCGCGCAGGGGTTCGAACGCAAAGTCCTCCGGCAGGGTCACTTCCACATCACGCTGTTCGCCAGCGCGGATGCCGGTGAGACCGGTGTAGAAGCCGGGCAGGAAATCGTCTTCGGCATCAAGCAGGAACCACTGCTCGGTCAGCGCGCGCAGATGCTCCGGCGCCTCCGGCATGGCCTCCGCCACCGGTTGTGAATCGAGGAACGCCTCGTAGCTGATCACCACGACATCACCCGTGGCGGCGGCGCGCTCGACATCGACGTAGGTTTGATGGTGCTCGCGCAGGTGCAGCAGATCGTGGTCGATGTCCGCGTCCGTCACCTCCACGCGCGGCAGTTTGACAGGGATGCCTTTGTAGTCGGGCAGCTCGAACTTCGGCGCCAGGCTCACCTCGACATTGCAGGTGAAGCTCTGGTCGTTGTCGTGATGCATCTTGTCGGTGATGCCGATGACGTTGAGCACGTTGAGGCTCTCATTGCGCACCGCGGTTTGCAGGCCTTCGCTGGCGATCTGGCGCTCCAGCTCCTCATTGATGGCTGCGCCATAACGCTTCATCACCACCGCCGCCGGCACTTTCCCCGGGCGGTAACCCGGCAGTTTCAGGCCGCGCGCGTGGTAGGCCACGATGCCGTTGCGATGTTTGGCGACTTCATCCGCCGAGGCATGCAGGTGGACGATGGCGCGGCAGTTGGACTGGTGTTCGACGTTGATGTTCATGGCTGGTCAAAAAACGGCTCCGGACCAGGCCCGGAGCAAGGGGGCGGCCAGACTAGAACAGCTTCCCGGTTTTGACAAATGAAGATCGGTGCCCACCGCCGCCGCCCCGTGCTTTCACCTTGCATGCCGGCGTTTTCCGGGAATGCTCCCTGCCCACTTTTCCGCGCATGGCAGCATCCTCCTTTTCCACGGTCGGCATCGACTTCGGTGGCACCTCGGTCAAACTCGGCGTCTGCCGGGACGGCGCTCTGCTCTGCACCGACGAACCCATCCCCACGGCCAGCCACGCCGGTCCAGCCGCCTTGATCGGCGAAATGGCGGCGCGGGTGGCGCGCTTGCGCGGGCGTTTTCCGGACATCGCGGCCATCGGCATCGGCGTGCCCGGCCTGGTGGACTTTGACCGCGGTTACGTACACGAACTGACCAACGTGCCGGGCTGGAAGCATGTGCCGCTGAAAACCCTGCTGGTCGAAAAAACCGGCCTGCCGGTGGTGGTGGACAACGACGCCAACGCCATGGCCTACGCCGAGTTCCGCCACGGCGCGGCGCGCGGTCTGCGCAATGTGGTGGCGCTGACCCTCGGCACCGGCATCGGCGGCGGCTTGATTCTGGACGGCAAGATGTACCGCGGCAGTTGCTTCTCCGCCGGCGAGATCGGCCAGATGAGCATTCATTTCGACGGCCTGCCCGGCCACTACGGCAACCTCGGCGCGCTGGAAAAGTACACCGGCAACCAGCAGATCGCCGAGCATGCCGTGCGCCGCTACGCGGAGGCCGGCATCACCAAAAACGCCGCCGACTGCAGCCCCAAAGCCATCGCCGAAGCCGCCAAGGCCGGCGATGACATCGCCCGCGGTGTCTGGGGCGAGGTGGCGGACTGGCTCGGCACCGCGCTGGCCAGCATCGCCTGGCTGCTCAATCCGGATGCCTTTGTCATCGGCGGCGGCGTGGCGCAGGCTGGCGATTTGATTTTTGATCCGCTGCGCCAGCGCGTGCAGCGCATGGTCTCCGAGGTGGTCTGGGAGCGCCTGCAAATCCTGCCAGCGCGTTTCAGCAACGAGGCCGGCATCATCGGCAACGCGGCTCTGGCAGCGGACTTGGTGGACTGAGCGCCTTGCCCGCCACGGCAGGTTTGGCTTTTCAGCGCAGGCGCAGGGTGCTAGAAGCGGGCAATTGCTCCCGCCTCATGAGACTGCCTCACCTGCCCCTGCTGTTTGCCCTGCTCGCCCCGCTGTGCGCCGAGGAAACCGAGCCGCCGACCCTGTCGCACGGGCCGCTGCTCGGCCATCCCGCCGCCACCAGCATGCGCGTCTGGGGCCGCACCTCGATGCCCGCCGCCTTCACCGTTCGTTATGGCCTCGATCCGCTGCGCCTCGACCAGGAATCCGCCGCCGTCACCACCGGCTTCGACCACGACCACACCGGCTGGGTGGACCTGACCGCTCTGCAACCGGACACCCGCTACCATTACCGCGTCTTCATGGGCGGCGTGCCGCAGGGCCTGCCCGGCTCCTTCCGCACCCTGCCCAGCGCCGAGCTGACTCGCGACGAAAAACACAACCCGCGCGGCCTCTTCAATTTCAAGTTCGAGATCGGCTCCTGCGCCAACCAAAACCCGCTCAACGGCATCGGCCACAGCCTGCCGCTTTACGACACCATGCTGCGCGAACTGCGGGACGAGGTGCACTTCCACCTCATGAACGGCGACTGGCTCTACGAGGAGCTGCGCGATTTCCCGCCCGCCGCCTGGCGCGCGCAACGCGGCTTGGCCGAGGCAAACGCGCCCGCCATCACCCGCCTCGCGCCCAGCATCGTCGGGCTTTGGGAGAACTACCGCCTCTACCTCAGCCGCGGCGCCAACCTCGCCAACTGGCATCGCCACATGCCCTCCATGTTCACCTTCGACGACCATGAGCTGGTCAACGACATCTGGGGCGCAGGGACCGCCGGGCACCGGCACCGCCGCACGGTTTTCCGCGACATCGGAGTGCAGGCCTGGCACGACTACCTCGGCTGGGCCAATCCGGTGGCGCATGACACACCGGCGCATTTTGGCCGCGCGCGCTTTGAACAGGGCAGCGACCTGCTGC
Organism: uncultured Verrucomicrobiaceae bacterium; assembly: GCA_964553805.1. Lineage (GTDB taxonomy): Bacteria > Verrucomicrobiota > Verrucomicrobiia > Verrucomicrobiales > Verrucomicrobiaceae > JAGRPD01. Next base: position 1,092 of record CAZKMS010000033.1, on the reverse strand, counting down.
GCGACGAGGGCACCGACTTCACCAAGCTGCCGCTCGACCAGCTCGACAACCTGCACGTGCACTGGGGCACGCCCACCGCCGGCGTCAATGACATGCGCTACGACGACGACTCCGGCGATCCCAACTCGAAGGTCTATGACATCGTCGAAGTGGTGGACGCTCACACCCTGCGTGTCTCACCGCCAGCCGCCGCCACCGGCGACAGCAGCTACTCCATCGGCCGCCGCAGCTACGGCAGCCTGCGCGTCTCCAACTGCGAGATCTTCCTGCTCGACACCCGCAGCCACCGCGAGATGCATGATGTGCGCCAGCGCGACAAACCCGGCCTCACCCTGCTCGGCAAGGCCCAGCGCGACTGGCTCATGCAGGCCATGGCCGCCAGCGATGCCGACTTCTTTTTTGTCGTCTCCTCCGTGCCTTTCATGATCCCGCACATCGGCGCCGGCGGCTTCGAGTTCGACGAGCAAAACAAGGACGAAAGCTGGACCGTGTTCTTTGATGAGCGCGAAAAGCTGATCGACTTCTGGCAAAGCCTGAAGCGCCCGGTCATGGTCATGACCGGCGACCTGCACAACAGCTTCGCCATCCAGATCACCGACCGCGTCTGGGAGTTCTGCGCCGGCCCGCACAACTCCGTCAACCACGTGCCTGAGGGCGACGAGGCCGACCGCCCGATCACCGGCAAGTTCCAATTCGGCCCGCGCCCCTGCGACGTCCGCTGGTCCAGCTACGTGCTGCCGGACATCCCGCGTCAGCACCGCCACTTCCCCTTCTACTGCGTCGTGCAGGTGAACAACGTCTTCGCCAATCCCAGGCAACCCGGCGAGCAGCGCTGGGTGGCCTACCCGCAGCCGCAGGTGCTCATCCAGTACTACGACGGCCTCACCGGCGAGCTGCGCTACGCCGAGCCCGTGCGCGCCGTGCTGAAAGAGTAGCCAGCAAACAGTTGTACCTGGCCTCTGTGAGGCCGGCCACGCCAGCACCCCGCATCACCCACCAGGGTCACAGACCCCGGCTACAGCCTGCCCATCAACCAAGTATCCCCGGCAGGAATCGAACCTGCATTTAGAGTTTAGGAAACCCTCGTTCTAT
>CAZKMS010000032.1:0-41695 GCA_964553805.1 uncultured Verrucomicrobiaceae bacterium | reverse complement strand
GCCGCGTTTCGGCGCGTATTTCTACGGATTCGACGCCGTCGAGCCGGGGGCGCCGCGCGTTTTTCGTCCAGTGGGGTCCAGCGGCACCCAGGACTTGGTGGACAAGGCCGAGGAGGCGCAGGGTTGTGATGTGGTGCAGACCGTCACCATCCGCCATGGCGACTACCGGCTCACCGCCGCGCTGCCCGAGGTGGGGCCGGAGCATTGGAAGGAGCACCGCCATTACGGCAAACGCAGGCTGGCCCACAACTTCACGAACTTCGTCTCCAATCATCTGCCCGGCTTCGATTACGGTGGCACGGCGGACATGGACAAGCGTTTGATTCCCAACACGGCCAGCGCCGCCTATCATACCAGCCGCATCCCCGACCTGCCGTATTTTAAGGAGGCCCATGAGAGCGCGCAGCGGTACGGCGACTTTGACAATGGTGTCGGTCCCTCCCGCGACGGCCCCTACATCAACAAACCGGACGAAGGCAACGTGAACAAGGTGGCCGCCGAGGGAGCGGTGCCTTACCTCAGCGAGTCCGGCCAGCACACGACGGTGGACGAGGTGTTTTTCTCCCCCAATCGGATGCTGCCCTCGCCAGTGATGTTCGGCTCCCTGCCGGTCGGAGTGCAGGCCCGCGATCCCTGGCGCACCCTGCTGTTTCGTCCGCAGCAGGGGCACCCCGGCGGCCCCGTCAGGCGCGGCGGCGTCAACCCGCCGGATCACTTGCTGCTCGAGTTTTTCTGGATGCCGGTGGTCGAGCCTTACGCGATCAGCGAGCCTTTTTCCACCGCCGGCAAAGTCAACCTCAACTACCAGATCTTCCCCTTCACCCACATCCGCCGCGCCACCGCGCTGCACGCCGTCTTGGCGGGTGAGGTCATCCACGCGGTGCCGAACGAGGACCTGCCCCTCTACAAGCAATTCCCCCCCAACAGCAACCAGAAGGTTTTTTGGGGCGAGACTCAGGGCAAACGCTGGCACTACCCCGTGGACGCGGAAAAAACCCTGGCGCAGTGCGACGAGCGCTTCGCCAGCGGCGGCGCTTTCATCAGCGCCAGCGAGATTTGCGAACTGCATCTTGTTCCCGCGGGCGACATCGAAGGCCTCAAGAGCCATCTGGACATGGAGACCTTTTGGCAAAACCACCGCCCGACCGGCGACAACACCCGCGAGCGTCCCTACGCGGGTCTTTACCCGCGCCTGACCACGCGCTCGAATGTGTTCCGCGTGCACTTCATCACGCAGACGGTGCAAAAAGCGCGCTCATCCAAACCGGATCGCATGACGGAGGCGGATCACGTCAGCAGCGAGTATCGCGGCTCCACGCTCATCGAGCGCTACCTCGATCCCGCGCAGGAGGGAATGCCGGATTTCGCCATCGATGCGGCGGGCAAGACCCTCGACGACTTCCACCGGTTCCGCGTCATCGAAAGCAAGCGCTTCGGTCAATGAGATCCCCCGTCATGCGCGCTGCCTCCGCCTGTCAAACAAACCGTCGCCGCCACCGCGGACGCGGCTTTTCCCTGGTGGAGGCCGCCATCGCCACCGGCATCGCCGCCCTGGCGCTGACCACGCTGCTGGGTCTCGTCCCGCAGGGACTCGCGCACCTGCGGGAAGCCGGGCAGGTGAGCGCGCATGCCCGCATCTGCCAGCAGCTTTTCGGTGCGCTGACCCAGGAGGACTGGCGCGGCACCACGGGTGCCGACCTCCTCGCCACCCGCTTTGACAAGCGCCGGTTTTTTTTCAATGACCAAGCCGCGCTCATCGAGGCTGAGGAGCCGGACGAGGCCGCGATCGCCTACGTCGCCGAGCTGTCCGTGCCGGACCTGGATGTGGCCCTGCCGAATGCCATGTCCACCGATCCCCACCTCCGGCGCGTCGTGGTGCGCATCGTCAGCGCGCCGCTGCCCGACTTTGATTTTGAGGCGGCCGAGGCGGGGACGTTTTACATCTACGCCACCGTGCTGGCGGACACCGGATCATGACATGCGCACGCACAACGCAGCCTGCAGGGACCGCCGGATTCACCTTGATGGAGCTGGTGGCTGCCACCGTGGTGCTCGCCATTTTGCTGCTGGCCATGGCCTCCACGCTCGGCTCCGTGCAGCGCTCCTGGCGTCATTCCAAGGAAAAAGTGGACCAGTTCCGTGAGGCCCGCGCCGCTTTTGAAGCCATCACCCGCCAGCTCTCCCAGGCCACGCTGAATACCTATTGGGACTATCACTATCCCGAAGGCGGCGGCAGCGCGCCCACCGCTTACGCGCGCCATTCGGAGCTGCACTTCCTCTGCGGCGACGCCCGGGAATTGCTCGCCGCCGCCGTCACCCGGCCGGTGTCCGGTCACGCGCTGTTTTTTCAAGCGCCGCTGGGTCACAGCGGCGCCTACCGCAGGCTGTCCAACCTGCTCAACGGGCGCGGCTTTTACCTGCAATGGAGTGATGACCGCCGCGCCCGGCCCGCCTTTCTGCCCGAGAACCTCGTCCCGGTGCGGGAGCGTTACCGGTTGATGGAGTATCAACCTGTCGCCGAAGCCTTCAGCCGCGCGGGAGAGTCTTATGACGCGCCCGGCAATACCATCTACCTCGATCCCGATGGCTGGTATTTGCGGGATTTGGAAAAGCAGTCGCGCGTCATCGCCAGCAACATCCTCGCCCTGATCATCGCGCCCCGTGCCGCGCGCGAGGAAGCGGCGCGTCCCTCCTGGTGGCTGGCCCCGGCCTATCGCTACGACTCACGGGACGCCGATAACAGCACAGCGACCCGGGACCGCCTCACTCTGCTTGCCGACGGACGCATTGACCAAGGCACCCAGCACCTGCTGCCGCCGGTCGTTCGCGTCACCCTGGTGGCGGCGGACGAGGAAAGCTTCGCGCGCTGGCTGGAGGCAAACGAGGGCGCCGGCGGCAGCGTGCTCGAAGCGGCGGGTGCCCCCTTCACCGACGTCGCCAGCTACGACAGCGACCTCGCCGCGCTCACCGCCTACCTGAGCAAGCAACGCATCAGCCACCGCGTCTTCACCCAGCCCGTGCCCCTGCGCAATGCCGCCTGGGATCGCCGCCAGACGACCTCCGCGCCATGAATCGCCGCCCCTCCCGCGCCGCCTTCAGCATGGTGGAAGTGCTGGCCGTCCTGGCCGTCATCGCCGTGCTCATGACCCTGGCCGTGCCCGGCGTCCTCTCCATCCTGCAGGCCTCCCGGCTCACCACCGCCGCGGACATGGTCACCGCTAGGCTCAACGAAGCGCGCGGGCTGGCGCTGGCTCATTCCAGCGACTACGAAGTGCGCTTTTTCACCGCGCCCAAGGACCCGCTCGCCACACCCGGCGTGCGCGACGCCGTCCAGATCTACCGCCTCGCCGACCCCGACACGTTCGCGGACAGCGAGACCGACGCTTTTGTGCCCGCCGGCCCCCTGGAAAAACTGCCGGAAGGCATCGCCTTCAGCCTGGACGACGCCCTCAGCACCCTCTGGCAGCAGCCTGCGCCCGTGCCGGAAGGCACCGGGGAAGAAAAGGAGGAGGACAGCGACCTGGAACTGGCGGCGGCGCTGCGCTTTCACCCCGACGGCGGCACGCCCCTGCCGGGCACGGAGACTTGGTGCGTCACCCTGGTCGCCGCGCGGGAGAGGAAAAAGAAAGAACTCCCGGTCAACTTCGCCACCATCACCCTCGATCCCGCCACCGGGCGGCTGGAGACATACAGGCCTCGCTAAGCCAAGCCACTCGCCCGTCTCCCCGGGGGCGTTGGGGGCTATTCTCAAACCGAAAAACGAGATGCCGGCGCTTAGTCAAAAAGGGATTATCCAAGCGTTTCCATGCGGCCGCCGCCTGCGCCGGCGAAGAAGTGGGCGGGATCAGAATCCCTCCCTCCGTTGTTACGATCTCCGCCAGCGGGTGGCGAGGGCGACGGACCATTGGTATTTGCGGGCGTGCTCGCGGATGAGGAAGGGGATGTCGGTTTCTTGCTCGAGTTCAAAATGCGGGCGCAGACGTTCACACAGCCAGTCGCGGGTGCTGCCAGCGGGCCAGTTTTCCGGTGGGGTGAATTCCTTCAGCCAGGTGCAGGGTGTGGTGAGCAGGAGCTGACCGCCGGGTTTGACCAGAGTCGGCAGGCGCTGCAGCAGCAGGGCGGGGGTGGTGAGGCGGCAGAGCAGGTTGGCGGCGTGGACGAGATCAAAGGAACCGAGGTCGTCGCGCAGGTGCATGGCGTCGCCTTGCTCGAAGGTGATGCGTGCTGGGTCGATGCCGTCTGGTCTGCGTGCGTTGAGCATGGTTTCTCCAAAACCTTCATCGGCTCGTAAATACGGAACTTCATCGCCGCGACGGATGCGTTCGGCAAAATCGATGAAGGCGCGGGAGTAGTCGATGCCGATGACTTCGGCGGCATGGGCAGCGAGTTCGTAGGCGGAGCGGCCAACGGCGCAGCCGAGGTCGAGCGCGCGCGCAGCTTCCGGCAGGCTGGCAGCATCGATCAATTCGCGCACGCTGCGCCGGGGAAAACCGAGGGCGCTGGCTGGGCCGAAGTCCCAGGGGAGGATGTCCGTGTCTCGGCCATAATGGAACAGGAGGTACTCAGCGACTAAGCGCGGGGTTTCGTAGATGTTCACGAGCGGGAGCGATGAGGACGAGTAGGAGTATGAGTATGAGTAGGAGTAGGAGTAGGAGGACGATGTTAGCTCCTTTCTTTGCTCAGCCCGCCAGCGCGTCCAGCAGGTAGCGGCTGGGCTGGAAGTGCTCGATCAGGATCTCGTGCTGGTCGCCGCGCTGCATGCGCACCTGCTTGATGTCGAAGTTCGGTGTTTTGTGCGGGGCGAAGAGGATGTCGTCGTGGGTGGCGTTTTGATGACGCTTGAACTGGTCCGGCGTGATGTGACCGCCGAGATGATCGTCGCGCCCCGTGGCGAGGTGGCAGGTGCCGAGCACTTTTTCGTCCTGGATGTCGGCGCCGGAGACGGGCAGCACCTGGGTGCCGAAGCCGAGTTCGCCGAGCACGCCGGTCATGGGGTCATCCTGCAGCTTGGCGTTGTGGGCGTCGATGGTGGCCTGGCTGCCAGCGATGAGTTCGCTCTGAATGATGCGGCCGCCGGAGACGGCCAGCTTGCCGAGCGTGCCGTCCTCATACTTCATGGGAAAGTGGCCCTCGGCGCTGGTGGGGACGAAGTAAACCTCGCCGGCGGGCAGGTTGGCCACGTCGGGAGCATCGCCGCGGCAGAGACCGTGGCTTTTTTGCGCCTCCTGACCACCGAGTTCGAGCCGCGCGGTGAGCACCTCGCCCGACTCGAGGGCAAAGTCGATCTCCACCCAGTCGGCCCGGGTGAGGGCGCGGCGCAGCTTTTCGGCGTCGCGGCTGACCTCGTTGTAATCGACGGCGAGGCCGGTGTTGCGAATGACATCATTGAGACCGTGCAGGGTGGCGCCGCGGAAGCCGTATTGTTTGGCGAAGGCGGTCAGCGGGGCGGTGGCGGAGAAGGTGGAGATGCAGAGGATGAGGTCGTAGTTTGGATAGACATGCTTTTCGAGGCTCATCTCCATGCCCTCCATGTCCACACAGCGGTCGGGCAGGTCGAGGTTGCTGCCGCCGGTGGCGGGGTAGGCGAACAAATCGCCGCCCTGGAGCGCCAGCTCCTCCAGCACACCGTTGTGCAGTCCCTGGTAGAAGTGCTCGAAGGCCTGACGCTGGACCTGGCGCTCGGGGTTGTTTAAAAAGGCCATGCCGCGCGCCTCGTCCAGGTCGGGCAGATCGATCAAAATGCAGATGCGGCGGCCGTAAATGGGCTCGAAAACGGTGCTCAGCAGGCGGGACAGGCTGAATTCGGGGAATTGGCGTTGATTGGCGGAGGTCTGGACGGTGGGATTGACTGCGGACATGGGAAGGGGAGAGCTTTGGCTGCGCGAGCGCAAAATCCTGATACGGTTTGGAGCCAGTGACAGCCGTTTTTTTGCGAGTTTTTTCAGACGGAAGCCGGTGCGGGCAAGCTTGGGCTTGCCAGGATGGCAGGGGACTGCCTTACTGCGGCCTGACACATATGCAGGCCGAGATCATTCAGTTGCTACAGGTTCAGGAGCGGGACCAGAAAATCCGCCACATTCAAAAGGACCTCAAGGACGTGCCCAAACACGAGTCGGGAGCCAGGATGCAACTGGCGGGTGACCAAGCTGCCGTGGAAAAAGCGCATGCCGCCGTGATGGTGGTGGAACTGGCGATCAAGAACATCGAGCTCGACATCGGCACCCGCCGCACGACGATCCAGCGGCTGCAGGACCAGCAGTTTGAGACGCGCAAGAACGACGAGTTTCAAGCGCTCGGCAATGAGATTCAGCGCTACCAAAAGGAGGTCAGCGGCATGGAGGACAAGGAGCTGGAGGAGATGGAGAAGCTTGACACGGCGAAGGCGGCGCAGGCTGCGGCGCAGGCGAAGCTGGCGGCGACGCAGGGCCGGGTGAACGACGAACTCAAGACCCTGGCGGAGCGTGCCGAGGGACTGCAAAAACGGCTGGCCGAGGTGCAGGCGGAGCGCGCTGGATTGATCGGTGCGGTGCCGGAGGAGGCGCTGGAGCTTTATGACCGCATCTTCAAAAAGAAGGGAGATGCGGCGGTCGCGCCGTTGCATGGCGAAATTTGCGGCGGCTGCCACATGAAGGTGGTGATCGGCACCATTCAAAGTTTGAAGCAGGAGGAGGGCCTGACCCAATGCGAATCCTGCGGGCGCATCCTGTATATGGAGGAGTGATCGCGGCGGGGCTTGGCCTCACGCTCAGTGCTTGTCAAACGAGCGCTCCGGTGGCGGACGAGGACATCGTCGCCACCTACTCGATTGTGGCGGCCGACTTGAAGCGTGGCGAGCTCGGCGTGGCGGTGCAGAGCAAGTTTTTCAGCGTCGGCAGCGTGGTGCCGTGGGCGAAAGCAGGGGTGGGAGCGGTGGCGACGCAAGCCTTTGCCAATGCGGTTTACGGCAAGGAGGGATTGGAGCGGCTGGAGAGAGGCGAGTCGCCGGAGGCGGCCCTGGCGGCGTTGACGGCAGCGGATGAGGATGCTGCGCGGCGCCAAGCCGGCATGGTCAGCGCGCGTGGTGACGTGGCCGCGCACACGGGCAAGGAATGCCACGCCTTTGCCGGGCATCGGCCTGGCAAGCACTACGTGGTGCTGGGCAATTTGCTGGCGGGACCGGAGGTGCTGGCGGCGATGGCGGAGGCGTTTGAGGCCAGTCGTGAGGCGGGTGACAGCCTGGCGGAAGCGTTGGTGGCGGCGCTGCAAGCCGGAGAGGACGCCGGAGGCGACCGCCGCGGCCGGCAGTCGGCGGCGCTGCTGGTGGTGCGCGAAGGCGGAGGTTACCAGGGCGTGGACGACCGTTTCATCGACCTGCGGGTGGAGGATCACAGGGATCCGACGGCGGAATTGGCGCGGCTGCTTGGCATTCATCAAGCCTTTTTCAAAGACCGGCACGCCGGGCGTTGAGGCCTGCCGGCGGCGGTTTCGATGCAAGGTCGATGCGGTGTGGTTTGTAATCTGTGCGCATGATTTCCAAATACGCTAAGAGCCTATCCGGCAAAGGATCCAATCGAGAACGAAAGTCCAAAATGAGGACGGCATTCCGCTGTAGCCGGGGTCTGTGACCCCGGTGGAGGGCAGTGCGGCGCGCGCAGCCGGCCTCACAGAGGCCAGCATTTGCCGGACAGGCTCTAAGCCGCGGGTGCCCATGAGCGTTTTGGCGCGTTGACCCGCAAGGGACCGGAGATCGAACATTTGTGCTTTTACAGACACAAAAAAAAGTGATGGCGGCGTTACAAAGTCAAACCACCGTAGATTTAATGAGCAAGGAACACGCTTGGGAGCAATGCTTTGCCGAACTGGCCCCGCGCCTCGTGCTGTATGCGCGGCAGTTGACGCCGTCGGCGGCAGATGCTGAGGACGTGGTGCAAACCGCGTTTGTGCGCTGGTGGCGGCGTTTTCCGAACGGAGACCGCGAGCATGTGCCGTTGTTGTTCGCAGCGGTGCGCACGATTGCCCTGGATCTGCGCCGGGGCAGCATGCGCCGCAACCGCCGGGAGAATGACTCCTACCTGGCCGAGGAGGCGCGGCAGGCGGGGTACTTTGATGCCGGGATCGAGCAAAAAGACCTGGCGAAGCTGGTGGAGACGGCCTTGGACAAGCTGCCGGAGGAGCAGCGCGAAGTGGTGACTCTGCATCTTTGGGGCGGGCTGACGTTCGCCCAAATCGCCGAGACGGTGGACGCTTCCATCAACACGGTGGCGGCGCGTTACCGTTATGCGTTGAAAGCCCTGCAGCGGCGGCTTGAGCCGCTGCGTGAGGAGTTGCTGGAGCCCGTTTCCTATCCGACCCTGGCTGCGGTGGCCCGCCCTGATCGCTGCATGAGCCATGAGTGAGAATCCCCATCATCTTGAATCCTTGCTGGCCGGATTGCAACCCGCCGCGCCCAATCCTGAACTGCAGGAGCGTGTGAAGGCGGATTTGCGCTTGGATGAGGCTTGGCTGCCCCGGCAAATGCGCCGCGCGCCGCGCTGGCTGGCGGCCAGCAGTTGGACCGGGCTGGGCGCGGCTGCTGCGGTGGCCGTGCTCGCGCTGTTTCCGCCTGCTGGCGGACGGTCGCCGGTTTCTGCGCCAGCGACAGCGCATGCCCTGGACACGCCGGTGGATTTGATCGCTCCAGTGATGCCTGCGGGCTTGGTTTGGTCCTGGGAAAAGCAGGAGTGGGTGCCGGCGGATAGCGCCGTGCGCGCTTCGCTGCCTGAGCCGGACAACCGATTGCTGCCGACGGGCTTTTAACCGGTCGTTTAGCGCTGCTGTTCGAGCACGGATTCGACCACGCAACGGATGCGGGGCGTGTTGAGCGGTGATTTTTGCTCGTCCTCCGGCCACTTGGTGAGCCCGCGCTCCGCGGCGACGAGATCGTCGGCCTCACCCAGCGCGAGAAGAATGTCGCGGACCAGTTCCCAGCCATTGAGTTCAAGGTCTTTCAAGACTGGATTGCCGTCGCTGTAGCGCATCGTTTTGAGCTCCGCCGGCACGCGATCTCCGGGAATCCGGCCGTTCTGGTCGTGCGCCAAAACCAGCGGCTCCCAAAACTGCGCGGCGGCCTCGTAGGCCATGCCGTCGAGGTTCCCGAGCACCGCAGCCTTTGGCGGCCAACTGCCACGCAGACCTTTGCCCACACCGCCCTCGCCAAGCGCGCGTTCGGACCAGCGTGCGGTGCCCTCGGTGAACCAGCGATTCTTGAAGAAGGTGGCGCCGTTCTGAATGAGGTGGAAGTATTCGTGGGCGGGCGTCAGATTCTTGGCCGGCTGCACCGAGGTGGCCATATCGAAGCACAGCGAGCGGGTGTCCGCGGGACCGTCGCGATGGCCAAAGCGCTGGATTTCGTCGTAGGCCAGGCCGTTGGTGCCGAGGGTGTCGCGGTTGAGCAGATGGATGTCGATCCAGGTCACGCCCTCGTAGCGCGGACTTTTCAGCGGATCGGGGAAGCCGAGCGTATTGATGAACAGCAGCCGCGCGGCGTGAACCTGGACGGCGCAGTCTTCGATTTGATCGGGGACCTTGTTGCCATTGCGGTCCGTTGGATCCACCGCGTGCGGTCCCTCGGTGCCGTAGTGAATGCGGAAGCTTCCTGCGACATGGCATTCCGCCAAGGCGGCGCGGGTGGCGATGAATGGGCTGGGCGTTTCGGCGGCTGCCTGAAAACAGGCTAAAGTCATGAGGAGAAGGCAGGATTTCATCGCGTCAGGATAAAGGACGCTTTGGCGCAGGCGTCCCTTGCGCTTGACCTGGAGCCGGATCGCCGGTTGACTGCGATTTCCGATGTCCCGTGTCGTCAAAACCCCTGTCTCCAGCTACAGCCCCTTTTATGGATGCGGCATCGTTGCTGCCGCCGCGCTCATTTTCGGCGGCATCATCGCCTGGAGCGTCTACACGCTGTTCCGACAGAACGCGGAGATCGAGAAATTCTCGGTGGCGACTCCGGCTGAACTGCCGCCGGTGAGGCTGTCGGCGGAAGATGAGGCGGCTTTGGCCGCCAAATGGGCCGCGCTGAAACAGGCCATTGCGGAAGGAAAAGCCGGCAGCATGGAGTTGTCGCTGGCTGAATTGAACGCAGTGGTCGCCCGCGCACCGGATTTGGGGCATGGGACTTACGCGGACATTGTGCGTTTCACCGGCGCGAATCCGGAGAAGAACCTGCTGCTGGCGGACATCAGCCTGCCGCTCAACGCCCTGCCTTTTTCCGGCAAACCGAAACGCTACCTGGCCGGGCACGCATCGTTTCAGGTGGAGGTGGTGGAAAATGGGCCGGACGCGCGCATCATCCACCTGGAGGTGCCAGGGAAGGAGGTGCCGGCCGGTTTTGTGCAGAGCCAGGAGTTCTGGACCTGGGTGGCGCCTTACCACAAAGACGCCGAGCTTGCCGGTGTGTTGAAGGCCCTGCGCTCCGCTCAGGTGACTTCCGGCGGCCTGCGACTCTCCACCCAAGCCCCATGACGCCCGACCTGGAACGCAATCCCTGGACCACGCTCGGTTCGCGCGAGGTTTACGCCAATCCGTGGATCCGCGTGCGCGAGGATCAGGTGTTGAAGCCCAATGGCGCGCCTGGCATCTATGGCGTGGTGGAGTATCGCAACCGGGCCGTTGGGGTGGTGCCGATCGACGAGGAAGGGCACACTTGGCTGGTTGGGCAGTATCGTTACACCCAGAATCGCTACGAGTGGGAGATCCCGGAAGGCGGTTGTCCAGAAGGGGAATCGCTGGAGGACTGCGCGCGGCGAGAGTTGCTGGAAGAAACCGGACTGGTGGCCGGCAGCCTGGAGCCCTTGCTGGTCGGCCTGCAGCTTTCCAACTCCGTCAGCAATGAAACCGCCCACCTTTTTGTCGCCCGCCAGCTCAGCCAATCGGCCCCGCAGCCGGAAGACAGCGAGGAATTGGCCGTGCGCCGTTTGCCGCTGGCAGAGGCCGTGGCGATGGCCGCGCGGGGCGAAATCCGTGACGCCATGAGTGTGATCGCCCTTTTGGCGCTGGACCGGTTCCTCAAGGGGCGGTGAAAAACCCCGATGTTGATTTGACACCCGTCCGTTTCCGTCTACCTTCGCCGCCCTTTCCCCAAATCCAGACCAGGAGTTCACCATGGCGACCATTCAAGTCATCCTCAAAGAAAAAATCAAGAACCTCGGCGCCGAAGCCGACGTCGTCAAAGTGCGCCGTGGTTTCGCCCGCAACTTCCTGGTGCCCCAAGGCAAAGCCTACGAGGCCAGCAAGGGCAACCTGCGCCAGATCGAAAATTTGAAGAAAGTGCGCGCTGAGCGTGAAGCCACTGAACTGGCTGAGGCGCAAAAAACCGCCGGCAAACTGAAAAAGCTCAAGCTGAAGCTCACCCTCGCCACTGGCCAGGGCGGCAAGGCCTTCGGCTCCATCACCACCATGGACATCGCCAAGGCGGTCCAGGCTGAAAGCGGCGTCGAGATCGACCGCCACCTCATCCAGCTCGACAAGCCGATCAAGAGCACGGGCACCTTCGAAGTGCCGGTCAAGCTGCACAGCGAGATTGACTGCTTCCTCAAGCTCACCGTGGCCGCCGAAGAAGAGGGCGCCGAAGCGGCCGAGGAAGGCGCTGCCGCCGAGTAAGGCTGCGCTTCACCCAGTTTTGAGACGGCGGACACGAAGGTGCCCGCCGTTTTTGTTGAGGTGACAAGCTGCAAGCGTCAGCGTCAGTCCGCCTCATCCGCAGGCGCCTCTGCAGCAAATGCTGGGAGGGGATCGATGATCCGGGTCGGCCAGGGGCGGAAGCGATCGCGAATGTGCGGCGCCAGTTCCTTGGCGGTGGCGTAGCCGCGCGCCAGCATCTCCAGCTTGGCGTCGATGTTGTCGATGTGGTGCAGGGCAATCGCTTCAGGGGTTTTGGGCAGCACCGGCGAGCCAAATTCGAGCTGTCCGTGGTGGGCGGCAATGAGATGCAGCAGATGCAGGCGGACGTGCTCGGTCGCAGGTTCGAGCGCCGCCCAATCTGCCGGCGCGGTGGCATCCGTGAGTTCGCGCCAGAGTTTGTTCACCAGTTCGAGACCGAGCGGAATGTGCCCCAGCATTTCGCCGTGCAGATTGTAGGGCTGACTGAAGCCCGCCTCCGGGTAGCAGTTTTCCCACATTTTGCCACAATCGTGGAAAAGGATGCCCGCCATGAGCAAATCCCGGTTGAGCCGCGGGTAAACGCCGCAAAGCGCCTCGGCGGCGCGCATCATTTGCGCCACGTGCTCGACCAAACCGCCGCGGCGGGCGTGGTGGTTTTCGCGGGCGGCGGCCGTGCGCCGGTAACGCTCGGCAAAGCGCTCGACAAACAGGCGGCACAAAGCTTGCAGGCGCGGATCGCTCAGCGTTTCCACGCGTTGCAGGATTTCCTCCCAGTCCGCTTGCTGGCGCTCAGCGGTGGCGGCGTCGCCGAGCAGCAGTTCCCCGGCTTCCTCCGCCTGCAGCAGCCGCAAACGCGGCAGCCGGGGTTCGATGCCGTATTTGCCCGTGTCCACCCATTCTGCCTCAAGCTCGACAAAGGCCTGCGGAGACAGCTCGGCCGCCTCCCGGAAACAGGGATTGCTATCGAACAGGCGCCACAGCAGCGAATCGGTGGCATCGACCAGACGGGCCTCCAGGTAGGGGCTGCCGGTCGCGGTGGTGCGTTGGTTCACCGTGTCCACCTGCGCACGCACCCGGAGGCGAAGCGGACTGGTTCCAACACGGCCGCGCAGGCCGGCCAAGGTCTCCAATTCGATATTAGGCGCATCGTCGGCGAAGGCAGGGGAGGGCATGGGCTCATTGAAGTCGATTCCACGCCGCTTGCAAAGCAGCGAATGGGCCTGTGAAGGCTTTTCGGCTGGTGATTCGGGTTGAGCTTTCGCCTTTGCGGGCTTTGATGCGCCGATGGTATTGCCAATCGTTCGTTACCCCGCGCCCGTCTTGCGCGCCAAATGCCGGCCGGTGTCCGAAGTGACCGACCGCCACCGCGCGCTGGCGGTGGACATGATCGAGACGATGCGGGAGGCGCATGGTGTCGGACTGGCGGCGCCGCAAGTGGGGGTGGACGAGCAGATCGCGGTGATCGATGTCTCGCACGATCCGGAATGCATTCGTTTTTTGCGGGTTAATGGCGAAGACCGGGACATGGCCGCCTTCATGCCGGTTGTGTTTTTGAATCCCCGTCTGGAACTTGGCAAGCAACGGGAATTGGGCGAGGAAGGCTGTCTCAGCATCCCCGAATTGCGCGCCAAGGTGAACCGCCCGGAAGCCATCAAGGTGACCTATCAAACGCTTGACGGCGAGACGGTGACACTTGAAACCGACGGCCTCCTGGCGCGGGCGTTTCAGCATGAGATCGATCACCTCAATGGCGTGCTTTTCATCGATCGCGTCTCGGCCGCGGCCAAGGTCGGCGTGATGCGTCGTTTGAAGTGGCTGGTGCAGGAGTGGGCTGAGGAGGATGCCAAGGCCGCCGCAAAAAAGGCCTGAATCGTTTAACCCGAACTGGAGCAAACCATGGGAGCGCAGTGGAAACAGAAATGGCGGGAGCTGGCCGCCGACAAAAAAGGCAAGCTGGTGGGCAAACTGGTGCGTGAAATCCAAGTGGCCGCGCGTCTTGGCGGGCCAAATCCGGAGTTCAACGCGCGCTTGTTTGCGGCGCTGGAGAACGCCCGCAAACAAAGCGTGACGCGTGACACCATCGAGCGCGCCATCGCCAAGGGCAGCAGCACCGGATCAGACGCGGTGCAATATGAGACGGTGGTGTTTGAGGGGTTCGCGCCGCACCGGGTGCCGGTGATTGTCGAGGCGCTGACGGACAACAACAACCGCACCTCCTCCGAGGTCCGGGTGCTGTTTCGCGCAGGCAGCCTGGGCCAGCGTGGAGCGGTGGCATGGATGTTCGAGCACTGCGGTTTGATCGAGGGCCGTCATCCGGACAAGCTGACTGACATTGAAATCGCGGCTCTGGAGGCGGAGGCGGACAACGTGGAGCCGCTGGAACTGGACGAGGACGACGCTGTCGTCGCCGGCCAGGTGGGAGCGCGTTTTTATTGCGCCAGCAACCAACTCGACGCGGTGTCCAAGGCCCTCAAAGCAGCGGGCTGGGTGGTGACTTTGTCAGAACTGCACTACCAGCCGAAGGAATATCCGGAGCTGGACGAGGCTCAGCGTGAGGAAGTCACTGATTTCCTGCGCGAACTCGATGAGCACGTGGACGTGCATCGCGTTTATGCCGCCTTGAAATAGTCTTCAAGAATTGTCCTTCCCCTTGGCAAGGTCCGACGGCTAGATTGGCGCGCGCATGTTTGCTCTTTTTCGCCCAGCTCCCGATGCTCCGCCGCTGCCAGCGGAGCGCATTGACCCTGAATACAAGCGCCTGCGGCGGCAGGTGTTCCTCGGCATTTTCATCGGTTACGCGGCCTACTACCTGGTGCGCAAAAACTTTGCCTTGGCGATTCCGGACATTCTGCAGGACTACCCGCAGTACACTAAAGCGCAGTTGGGCACGGCGATGACCGGACTGTCAATCGCCTACGGGGTGTCGAAGTTTTTAATGGGCTCCGTTTCGGACAAAAGCAATCCCCGGTGGTTCATGACGGCTGGGCTGTTGTTGTCCTGCGCGATCCTGTTCGTGTTTGGCTTGGTCGAGGCGGTCTATGCCTCGCTGACGCTGATGATCGTGCTGCAAACGCTGAACGGCTGGGTCAACGGCATGGGCTGGCCGCCCTGCGGCAAAACGATGGTGCACTGGTTTAGCACACGCGAGCGTGGCCGCACGGTGGCGGTGTGGAATGTGGCACACAATGTCGGTGGCGGCTTGGTGGCGACACTGGCGATGATCGGTGTGGCCTGGTTTGGGGACTGGGGGGCAAAGTTCTATTTCAATGCCTCCGTGGCGGCGCTCATCGCAGTGCTCATTGTTTTCTTGCTGCGTGACACTCCCCAGAGCTGCGGGCTGCCGCCCATCGAGGTGTACAAAAACGACTACCCGCCGGATTACTCGGCCGAACACGAGCGCACCTTCACCTTCCGCGAGATCTTTTTCGGCCACGTCTTCAACAACAAGTTCCTCTGGGCCATCGCCATCGCGAATGCGTTTGCCTACTTCGTGCGCTACGGGGTCGTGGATTGGATCCCAACCTACCTGCAAACGGCGAAGGGGTTTTCCTTCAAGGAGTCGAGCACGGCCTGGGCCTTGTTTGAATACGCGGCCATTCCGGGCACCCTTCTGTGCGGTTACATTTCTGACAAGGTCTTCAAAGGCCGGCGCGCGCCCGCCACCATCCTGTTCATGGGCTGCACGCTGGCGGGCATCATCGCCTACAGCTTCAACCGCAACGGCCCGCTGTGGATCGACAACGTGGCGCTGATCGCCATCGGCTTTTTTGTTTACGGGCCGATCATGCTCATCGGATTGCACGCGCTGGACTTGGTGCCGAAAAAAGCGGCGGGCACGGCGGCGGGTTTCACCGGTTTCTTTGGATACGTGTTCGGTTCGGCCATCGCGGGCACGGGTGTGGGCTGGATCGCCGATCACTGGGAATGGAGCGGCGTCTTCGCCGCCATGATCGCTTGCTGCCTGCTTACCATCGTCTTTAGCGCGCTCACCCTCGGCCACAAGGCCGTCAGTCACACCTCTGCAGAATCATGAACAAACTGCCATTGCTCTGTCTCATCACCGCAACCGCACTTTCGGCGCGTGATCCAGAACGCATCGTTATTGCCCATCGCGGAGCCAGCGGTTATCTGCCGGAGCACACCCTGGCGGCCAAAGCACTGGCGTTTGCCCAGGGCGCCCACTACCTTGAGCAGGATGTGGTGCTGTCGAAAGACAAGGTGCCGGTGTTGCTGCATGACATTCATGTGGACGCGATGAGCGATGTGGCGGAAAAATTCCCGGAGCGCAAACGTGAGGACGGGCGCTACTACGCGATCGATTTCACGCTGGCGGAGTTGAAGACACTGCGTCTGACGGAGCGGTTTGATCCGAAAACGGGCAGGCAGGTCTATCCGAAGCGGTTTCCCAAAGACGCGGCGGATTTTCGCATCGTGACCCTGGAGGAGGAATTGCAATTCATAGCGGGTCTGAAACACAGCAGCGGCCGTGAAGCGGGCATCTATCCAGAAATCAAACAACCGGGCTGGCACCGCGCGGAGGGGCATGACATCAGCGCGATCGTGCTGGAGGTGCTGCGCCGGAATGGGTATTCGGGGAAAGAGCACGCCTGCTACGTGCAATGCTTCGAGCATGACGAGGTGCTGCGGTTGCGGCGGGAATTGGGCTGGCAGGGACGGACCATTCAACTCATGGGCGGAGGAAAAAGCGGCGCGGGCGGCAGCGACTTCGAGCGCATGCGCACGCCTGAGGGGCTGGCGGAGCTGGCGAAGCTGGTGGATGGCATCGGCCCGTCCATCACCAGCGTGCTCGACTCAAACGGGCAGCCCACGAATTTGGTTCGCGATGCGCATGCCGCCGGTCTCGCGGTGCATCCCTACACCCTGCGCGCGGATGACCTGCCTGCCTTTTCCACGACGCCGTCGGACCTGTTGAACGCCTTGTTCGAAAAAGCTGAGGTGGATGGATTGTTCTCGGATCATCCTGATCTCTGCGTGGATTGGTTGCGGACAGTTCGTTGAGCTGGAGTCAAACTCCTTGTGCGCGGCTTTTGGCTGCGGACTGTGTGGTTTCATGCCTGCGCCAGCCCTGCTCGCCCTCGAATCCTCCTGCGATGAAACCGCCGCTGCGCTGTGCGCGCTCGACGACGGGCGGGTGCTGGCGGCGCGGGTGGCGAGCCAGGCGGACATCCACCGGCAGTATGGCGGGGTGGTGCCGGAGGTGGCTTCGCGCAACCATGTGCTGCATGTGCGGCCGCTGGTGGAAAAAGTGCTCACCGAAGCCGGCTGCGAATTGGCGGACGTGTGCGCTTTTGCCGCGACGGCTGGCCCCGGATTGGTGAGTTCGCTTCTGATGGCCACCTCGATGGCCAAGGCGGTGGCGGTGGCGGAGGGCAAACCTTACCTCGCGATCAACCACATGGAAGGGCATCTGCTGTCGCCTTTCATGAACCAGAACGGGCCGGTGCGCCCCTGCGTCTCGCTCATTGTCAGCGGCGGCCATACGATGCTGGTGCGTGTTCAAGGCGCGGGTCGCTATGAAATCCTCGGGCGAACACGCGACGACGCGGCAGGGGAGGCCTTTGATAAAATCGCCAAGATGCTGGGCCTGCCTTATCCGGGCGGGCCGGAACTCGACAAGCTGGCGCGCGGCGGTGATCCTGCGTTTCTCGACCTGCCGCGCAGCTTCATGACCAGGGACAGCCTGGAGTTCAGCTTCAGCGGCTTGAAGACGGCGGTGCTTTACGAGCTGCCCAAACTGGATCTGAATGCGCCCGCTGTGCTGGCGAACGTTTGTGCCTCGGTGCAGGCGGCGATCGTGGATGTGCTCGTGGAGAAGCTGCTGCGGGCGGCTCGTCAGTGTGGCGAGACTCTGGTCACGGTGAGCGGCGGGGTGTGCTGCAACAGCGGACTGCGCGCCGCTTTGCGCGAGCGCTGCGCGAGCGAAGGCTTGGCGCTGCTGCTGGCTGAGCCTGTTGTGTGCACGGACAACGCGGCGATGATCGCCTTTGCGGCCGTGCAGCGTTTCAACGCCGGGTTGACCAGCCCGCTCGATGCGGAAGTGAATCCGAATCTGGCGCTGGCTTGAGGCGTGCCCGGCATTTGCTGGAACATGGCCGGCTTGGTTGCGTTTATGGGTCAACCATGGCTTCCCGACTTCTGCTTTGCGTTTTGGTTCCTGTCTGCTTGGGCTCGCTGCGGGCGGCTCAGCCCAATCTGGTTTACATCATCGCCGATGACCTGGGGTATGGCGATGTGTCATGTTTGAATCCTGAGCGCGGGCGAATTTCAACACCAAACATCGACCGTCTCGCGCGCGAGGGCATGATTTTCACCGATGCCCACAGCGGTTCCTCGGTATGCACGCCGACGCGCTACGGCGTGATGACCGGGCGCTACGCCTGGCGCACGCGTTTGCAGGCTGGGGTGTTGGACGGCAACCTGGAGCCACTGATTGCGGCGGATCGCCTGACCGTGCCGGCGTTGTTGCGGCAGCAGGGATATCACACCGCCTGCATCGGCAAGTGGCATCTCGGTTTCACGGTGAAGAATGGCGGGGAAGGGAAGGTCCCGGCGGTGGGTGCTGTCACTGGCGACGGGCCTTTGACGAGAGGGTTCGATCGTTTCCTCGGCTTCCAGCACGCGCGTTCGATGCGGGCTTTTTATCGTGATGACGAAGTGGCGGGCGAGGTGAAGGAAATCAACATGCTGCCGGCGCTGGCACGGGCCGCCTCTGACTACGTGCGCGAGCGGGCGCAGGCTGGCGGGCCGTTTTTCCTCTACTACGCGCTGAGCTCACCGCACACGCCGATTGTGCCGGGAGAGGAGTGGCAGGGCAAAAGCGGTCTTGGGCCGTATGGCGATTTTGTGATGCAAACCGATTGGGCAGTTGGGGAGGTGTTGAAGATCCTCGATGAGAAAGGTCTTGCTGAGAGCACGCTGGTGCTGCTGACGAGTGACAATGGCTGCTCGCCGCAGGCGAATGTCGAGGAGCTGCAGGCACAGGGGCACTTTCCTTCAGGGGAGATGCGCGGTTACAAAAGCGACATCTGGGAGGGCGGGCATCGGGTGCCGTTCATCGTGCGCTGGCCTGAGCGGGTGCGCGCTGGAGCAGTGAATGACGCGCTACTTTGTTTGACAGACTGGATGGCGACCGTGGCTGACATCACCGCCGCCGAACTGCCGCCCAATGCAGCCGAGGATAGTTTTAGTTTTCTCCCAGAGCTGACGGGTGCCGGAAACAGCGCGCGCACCCACGCGGTGCATCACAGCATCAGCGGTTATTTCGCCATTCGCGAGGGTGGCAGCAAGCTGGCGCTGTGCGCAGGCAGCGGGGGCTGGAGTCCGGGGCGCGAGGCGGGGCCGGTTCAGCTTTATGACATGGAGGCGGACCTCGTGGAACGGTCTGATCTGGCGGGATCGCGGCCAGAGGAGGTGGCGCGGTTGACGGCGCTGCTGGAGGAGATCGTCCAGCGCGGGCGCAGCACGCCGGGTCTGGACCAGTCGAATGACGCGCCGATTGAGCTGCGCAAAGGCGATGGTGTGAGCAAACGCTAGGGGCTCAGGAGACCGCGCATCACCGGTTGTGGCGCCGCGCTTTTGCCGTAGTATCCGCCCCTCGATGGATACCCGCGTCATCACTCCCGAATTCGTTCCGCACCCGGACACCAAAGAAGCCGTCAGCGAAGCGGTGCGCCTGCTGCAGGCTGGCGAGGTGGTGGCACTGCCGACAGAGACCGTTTATGGACTGGCGGCCGATGCGCTCAATCCCGCCGCGGTGGCCAAAATCTTCGAGGCCAAAGAGCGGCCCACCTTTGACCCGCTGATCGTGCATCTGCCGCACAAAAAGGATCTTTCGCTGGTGGCGGAGGTGCCGCCGGAGATCAATGCCGTGCTGCAAAAGCTGACCGACCGCTTCTGGCCTGGGCCGCTCACCATCGTGCTGCCGAAGAAGTCCGTGGTGCCTGATTTGGTGACGGCCGGACTGCCGAGCGTGGCGGTGCGTGTCAGCGCCAACTCCATCTTCAAAAAAGTGGTGCAATCCCTGAACCGTCCGCTGGCGGCGCCGAGTGCGAATCGCTTCGGCAGCATCAGCCCGACTTCCGCCGGGGCGGTGGAGGCGGAACTCAGCGGGCGCATCCCGCTCATCATCGATGGCGGTGCGACCATGCACGGTTTGGAATCGACCATCATCAAAATCGAGCCGGGCAGCCCGAAAGCGCTGATCACCGTGCTGCGTCCTGGACCGGTGACGACGGAGGATCTCAAGCTTTATGGCAAAGTGCAAAGCGTGACGCGGACCGTCGTCGATGAAGCCACTGAGGCGCCGGGCCAACTGGCCTCCCACTACGCGCCGCGGACACCCTTGCGCCTGTTGAGCAAACCCTCCGACTTCACGCCCGAGCCCGGCAAACGCTACGCTTTGATGAGCTATCGCGGCGAGGCCAAGGATGGTTACTTGAATCTCACCGACTGGGTGGAGGTGATGATGCTCAGCCCGGGCAAAGGCAAGCTGCCCGAGGCGGCGGTGCGCTTCTTTTACGTGCTGCGCGCGCTCGACAACCTGGGCGTGGATGAAATCATTGCCGAACCGCTGGCTGAACACGGTGTCGGCGTGGCGATGATGGACCGGCTGCGGCGGGCGGCGGCGAAAGTGGGGCAAGCATCTTGCTTGCGCGAATCCGGAGAGAGTGCAACCAAGATGGTTGCACCACTTTCATTCTACCAAACCCTCCACTACTTCGATCCTCGGGAAGACATTGAGAATGAAGCTCGCAACCTGCCGCATTGGCGGCAGCCGGGGGCCACGTATTTTGTCACGTTCCGCTTGGCGGATTCCCTGCCGCACGACAAAATGGATCAATGGCGGGCGGAACGCCGCCAATTTTTGGAATCCCATCCCGATCCTTGGACGGAGGAAATCCGCGCCGAGTGGTATCGGCTATTTCACGAACGCCAGCAGGACTGGCTGGACCAAGGGCATGGCGAATGCTGGCTGAGGCGGCCCGAAATCGGAAAGATTGTGGACGATGCGTTGCGTCATTTTGACGGTGACCGTTACGACTTGCTTGCCCACGTTGTCATGCCCAATCATGTCCACGTTCTGGTGACTCCGAAAAACGGGCATGCCCTGGACAAAATCCTGCATTCCTGGAAATCCTTCACTGCCAAGGCGCTCAACCAAGCTTTGCAGCGGACCGGCGAGGTCTGGCAGCACGAAGGCTACGACCACATCGTGCGCAGTCCGGAGGCGTTTTGGGCCATTGCGGATTACATTGTCAAGAATCCGGTGAAAGCCGGATTTGGAACTCCATTCGTTGAGAGCCGTGTGCCGAACACCTGAGTCAGTAAAGTGGGGCAAGCTTTCAGCTTGCCCGAAAATCGAACAAAAGCGCAACCAAGATGGTTGCGCCACTTTCCACCGCCGTGGCAACACCTGATTCTGGCCAGCCTGAAGACCAGACAAAGAGTGCAACCAAGATGGTTGCACCACCTTTTGAAACCGCGCCACAGGCCCGCACCACCGGCATCGTCTCCATCGCCATCCTGTGCAGCCGGGTGCTGGGGTTGATTCGCGACCAGGTGCTGACCGGGATGTTTGGCGCGTTTTTCAACGGCCTGTTCATGGCGGCCTTCCGCACGCCGAACATGCTGCGAGACCTGTTTGCGGAGGGTGCCTTATCGACGGCTTTTGTCACCACGTTCTCGAAGAAGATGAAGACCGAGGGTGATGAAGCGGCCTGGGCGCTCGGGCGCAAGATGCTCACCTTGTCGATCTGCTTCATGATCCTGGTGGCGGCTGCGGGTGTGGCGCTGGCGCCGTGGATCGTGCGCTTGCTGAATATTGGCTGGGTGGTCAAACAAGCCGAGAACAACTTGCTGCCACCGGGCTGGACGTTGGAGCGCGCCACGGAGCTGACGGTCCATCTTTCCCAAATCATGTATCCCTTCATCGCCATCGTTTCGATCACGGCGCTGGTGATGGGCATGCTGAATTCGAAGAAGGTGTTTTTCATTCCAGCAGTGGCTTCCGCCTTTTTTAATCTCGGCTGCATCCTGGGCGGTTTGGTGGTGGCCTGGCTTATCGATCCCGCCTTTCGCCAGAACTGGGTGGTGACGGAGAAAGGGCTGGCGGGTTTTGCTTTCGGCACCTTGATCGGCGGTTTCATGCAACTCGCGGTTCAATTGCCATCGCTTTGGCGTGCCGGGTTTCGTTTTGGGTTGGACTTCAAATGGCGCGATCGTGGGGTGGGTGAGGTGCTGCACTTGATGTGGCCTTCGTTGATCGCCGCCAGCGGCACTCAGGTGGCGGTGTTGTTGAACTCCATCTTTGCCTCCTTCGCTCCGGGGCAGGGCAGCAATCTGACCTGGCTTGGCATCGCGCAACGCTTGCAGCAATTGCCGCTGGGCCTATTCGGTGTGGCCGTCGCGACGGTGACGCTGCCGATGTTGTCGCGCCTCGCCACCGACGGCATGACGCCGGCGTTTCGCGGCGCTTTGGCCAAGGGATTGCGGCTGGTGCTGTTCATGACCATCCCTTCGGCGGCGGGCATGGCCTTGCTGGGGCCGGAGATTGTCAGCCTCATCTTTGAGCGCGGCAAATTCACCAGCTACGATGTGCGGCAAACGGTGGGACCGCTGCAGGCGGCGGCGTTTGGCCTGGTGTTTTATTCCGGCATCAAAGTGGTGCAGCCCGCTTTTTACACCATCGGGCGGCGGTTCGTCCCGATGATGGTCAGCCTGGGTGTCATCGTGTTCACGGCGACGGTGAACTCGATCACGGTGTTTGTGTTGAAGTGGGATCACACGGCGCTGGCCTGGGCCACCGCCGCCGGTCTGATGCTGAATTTTTTCACGCTCTACCTCTGCATGAGAAAATTCGCCGGGGGCTTGGAAACGCGGACACTGAGCCAGGCGCTGCTGCGTTTGGGCCTCGCCGTGCTGGTGATGCTTGGTGTTGGCCTGATTGCCAAAGCCACGGTGCTGGCGGGTTGGGGCAGCTTTGGATCGGCGTTGCGCGCGCTGACGCTCGGCGGCGCCATTGCCGCCGCCGCAGGGGCTTATTTTGTCACAGCAAGAGCCTTGGGGGTGGAGGAGGCGCGCGAGTTTCTCGGCATCGTCACGCGGCGCTTCAGCCGCAAGTGACGGCTATGGATTCGTCTTCTTTGCGGCGTTTGCCTCGGCACGAAAATCCTCGAGCAAGGCGCCCGCCTTTTTCCCTGCTTCAAAATAGAGCACCATGGCCCGCAGGTGCTTCACGATGAGATCGGCTTCGATGACGTTGTTGCGGGTCCACACGCCTTCTTTGTTTTGCTCGCGCAAGGCGGTGACGGCTTTGCTGGCGCGGCCCTTGGTTTCGGAGAGCCATTCTCTCTCGCTGGCCCGCGGTGTGCGGCGGGCCAGTTGCTCGTCGCGCGTGCTCTTGATCAGTTTTTTGAATTTGTCGATCTTCTCTTGCAGATCGTCGATCTTGAAGCCGTAGTGCGTCGGCAGGTTGGAGTCGTCGTAGGTTAGCTCGTAGGTGTCCTTGACGAAGTAGAGCGGCTTGTCGGTGTGCAGCTCATAGAAACGCGCGTATTGGCCGTCCGGCAGGCGCACCTTGTCCAGCCAGGCCAGCGCGCTTTCATAAGGCGCGCGGTAGCGGTCGTCGCCGGTGGCGAGCCAGATGGTGTGCAGTGTTTCCAGTGCGCTGAGGCTTTCCAAAGAGCTGACACAGGGCGGCTCAAACTTTCTCGCCCAGGCAGGACGCATCCCGGCGTCGTATTGCTGCGCCCAGCCGGGCTGGGGCTCCGGGCATTGCGCGAGCAGCAGGAAGTCGCCGAGTTTTTTCACGGCGGCGAGGTAGCGCTCCTCGCCCGTGATTTCGTGCGCCTTCAACAACAGGTCGCAGACGGAGAGGAGGTTGCCGTCGTTGAGGGTGGCGTAGGGAGTGTAGTCAATCTGCGGCCAGGCGCGCGGCCAGTCGGTTGGCATCTCCGTTTTTTTGACTGCTTGACTGGCATCCGCGGGGCCGCTGAAACCTTGCGGCCAGCCGCCGTTGGGCAGTTGCGCGGCGAGCAGGGCATCGAGGCCAAACTGCAGCGCCGGCTTGACGCTGTCCTGCATGCCGCTCTCTGGAATCTGGGAGAACTCGAGCAGGAAATGCAGGGCGTATTGGCTTTTGTCATCGTCCAGCGTCGTGTGCGCGCGGCGGCCGCCGCGCTCGGTGTCACCCGCTTCGAGGTCGCGGCGGTAGTGCTGTTTGCGCGCCACCGGCAGGGCGAAGTCGTGGTTGGTATTCCAGCCACCGGTGGCGAGCTGGGTCCAAAGCAGCGCGTGCGCCACTTCGCGGGCGCCTTGCAGGTAAACGGCGTCGCCGGTTGCGCGCCAGGCTTCAAGGAAAACCCGGCCGATCACCGGCGTGCCCGGGCCTTCGATGCTGATCAGGCTGGGCGACTGGGTGTCCGCGGTGCGGGACTCCTTCAGGTCGCGCGACCACTTGGTGGCGTAGCCGCCAGCGAAGCTCAGGCTGGTGCGGGTGAAGGACGCCGTTTTTTTCATTGCGGCCTCAACTTGATCCAGGGCAGGGTAGGGGTCGATTTGCGGCTTGGCCGGCGGTGCGGGTTCGGGTTTGGGACTCGCGGCAGCAGGCGGGGTTTCCTGGGCAAGCAGGAGGGAGGGCAGCAGCGAAAGGAGCAGTTGATAGCGCATGGGCAGCCAAACGCAGCATTGGTGGCGCTCTTGCAGCCGACTGCGCCGTTGTTGGCTTTACGAGGCGGGTTTCCAGCGTACATACTGCGCCCATGATGTTTTCCGCCCACCACCTTTTTCGCTGGAGCGCCTTCGCGCTGGTGCTGACCACGGCCGCGTTGCCGGGACAGGATGACAAAGCAGAGAAGGGGGCCGGCAATTCGGAGAAAGAGGAGGAAGGCAAGAAAGGCGGCGAGGAAAAGGATGAAAAGCCGCCGGTGTCGAAAACCACGGAGCACAGCATCACGCTCAACGGCAACAAGATCGACTTCACCGCCACGGCCGGCCTCTTGCCACTGAAGGATGCCGGGGGCAAGACCACCGCCGAGATCTTCCACATCGCGTATGTCAAAAAACAAACCGATCCGGCTGCTGCTTCACGCCGCCCGCTGACCTTTTCTTTTAATGGCGGTCCGGGTTCTTCCTCGGTCTGGCTTCACCTGGGACTGCTCGGGCCCAAGCGGGTCAAACTTCAGGACAACGGCTTTGCCGTGCCGCCGCCCTACGAGCTGGTGGAAAACGAGTTCAGCCTGCTCGACGAGACGGATCTCGTTTTCATCGATCCCGTGGGCACCGGTTACAGCCGCGCCGCCAAGCCGGAGGAGGCCAAGAATTTCCACGGGTTGAATGAGGACGCGCGCAGTGTGGCGGAGTTCATCCGCGTTTACATCACGCAGAACCAGCGCTGGCTGTCGCCGAAGTTTTTGATTGGTGAAAGCTACGGCACCACGCGCGCGGCCGCGCTCAGCGGCGAACTGGCCAAGACGCATCGGATGAATTTGAACGGCATCATGCTGGTCTCCACCGTGCTCAATTTCCAGACCATTTGGGGCGGCTCTGGCAACGACCTGCCACATGTGCTGTATCTGCCGGGCTACACCGCCACCGCCTGGTATCACAAAAAGCTGCCGGCGGACTTGCAGGGCCAGCCTCTCGCTGCGGTGCTCAAAGAGGCTGAGGCATTCGCGATCGGCGACTACAATCAAGCTCTGCTGCTCGGCAGCGCGCTCGATGCCGCGTTCCGCACCGCCATCGTCAAGCAAATGGCCCGGCTGACCGGCCTGTCGGAAGCGTTTGTCGATGCCTCAAATTTGCGGGTGCCGTTGCAGCGATTTAATGCCGAATTGCTGCGCGCCGAGCGCCGTGTGGTGGGGCGTTTTGACAGCCGCTACACCAGCCTGATGCAGGACCCGGTGAATGAGACAGCGGAGCGCGATCC
Source organism: uncultured Verrucomicrobiaceae bacterium (assembly GCA_964553805.1). GTDB lineage: Bacteria > Verrucomicrobiota > Verrucomicrobiia > Verrucomicrobiales > Verrucomicrobiaceae > JAGRPD01. Next base: position 16,134 of record CAZKMS010000032.1, on the reverse strand, counting down.
CAGCGCAGACGCCATCTTCAGCGCCTTTGCCTCGACTTTTAATCACTACGTGCGCGCTGACTTGAAATTCGAAGAGGACCGCCCTTACCACATTCTCGCCGGGCTCGGCCGCTGGAATTGGGGCGCTGAGAATGAGTTCGTCAATGTCGCCGAAATCCTGGCCGACAGCATGACCGCGAACCCCTTTTTGAAGGTCCACGTCTCCAATGGCATCTACGATCTGGCCACGCCCTACTTCGCGGCGCGCCACACCTTCAACCATCTGAACCTGCACCCCGATTTGCAGAAGAACATCACCCAAGCCGACTACACTGCCGGGCACATGATGTACCTGAATCAGCCGGATTTGGCGAAGCAAAAGGCCGACCTGGCGCGCTTCATTCGTGAAGCCGGCGCGGTGAAATGAACCGCCAGCGCGCGCGGATTTTTTCATTTTGCTGAACGGACTTGGCCCGAAGGCTGCTGTTCCAAGCAGGTGGTTGGGAGCGAAAGCTTCTGCTGTTTTCCCAGGACATGAATCCTGGGGAAAAAAAGACGACAGATCTGGGAGCCTCTTCATGGTTGGCGGCTTCCAGATCACCCTAAGGTCCGGCGGGATATGGTTGGGTCCCGCCGGACCGCTTTTTTTGGGGGACAGAGGCTGGCAGAGAACAGAAAGCCACGTGAAGAGTCGATGAATAGGAATTATCTAAACAAGACGATTTGCTGAGTTTTTGGTTAACTGTAGTGAAAAAAGACAAAATCTAGGATTGCCAAAACTACTGAAGTTAAATATTAATAGATCCCAATGATTGAGTTTATGGGAATATCTTGGAAATTTAATTAGACGCGCTCTTTCTAGCCCTTTTATCCGGAAATGACAGCTTCTCCCGAATCGCTCGACTTTCCTCCACTGCGCCAATGGCCGCAATGGTTTTATCACCTCAAAACGCGGCTGTTTCCAGGCTATTCTCAAATGGGCGGCTGGCCCTGGTTTGGCTCCGCCGCCGTCGATGACAACCTCATGCCTTGGGGACGCATGGGACTGGAAAAACGCCCCGGCAAAGGCCCTCCGCACATGATCCCTCCTGAACGGCCCGAAAGCTCTGAGCCACCGTCATTTCACCACATCTCCGTGTTGCTGGATGAGGTGGTGGCTGCGCTGTCTCCGAACAGCGGGCGGCTCCTGCTCGATGGCACACTCGGTGGCGGCGGCCATGCCGAGGCCTTGCTCCGGCTGGGCGCTCGTGTCGTGGGCATGGATCAAGATGACGCCGCGTTGGATGCCGCCAGTCGCCGGCTGGCGTCCTTCGGCGGCCAATTTTGCGCGCTGCACGGCAACTTTCGCGACTTCCCCGCGATTCTTAGCGAAGTCGGCATCGACGGTCTCGACGGCATCCTTGTCGATCTCGGGGTCTCCAGTCATCAGCTCGATGAACCCGCGCGGGGCTTTTCTTTCCAAAAGGATGGGCCGCTCGATTTGCGCATGAATCCCAAGGCGGGTCGTCCCGCTGCGGATCTGGTCAACACGACGGACGTGGAGGAACTGGCGCGGATTTTTCGCGAGTATGGCGAGGAGCCGCGGGCCTGGCCGATTGCCAAAGCCATTGTCAAAGCGCGCGCCGCTCATCCCATTGCGCGCACCCTGGAGCTGGCGGATTTGATCGCCCGCACGGTGTCGGCGCGCGGCCGCCGCCATCCGGCCACGCTGGTCTTTCAAGCGCTGCGCATCGCGGTCAATGACGAGCTTGGCGCGTTGCGCGACTTTCTGCAGGCGGCGCCGCGCTGGCTGCGTCCTGGCGGCCGCATCGCCGTCATTACCTTCCATTCACTGGAGGATCGCATCGTCAAGCAGACCTTCCAACATCTCGCCGCCGCTGAACTGGACCGCCCCGAGTGGCCTGCTCCACGGCCAAATCCGGATCACATGCTGCGCCTGCTCTCGCGCAAGCCCGTGGAGCCATCCGCAGCGGAGATCGCCCGCAACCCGCGCGCGCGCAGTGCCCGCCTGCGTGCCGCTGAACGCCTTTGAACCATGTCCAACCGCCGCCGCACCCCTTATCGCAACCGCCTCAGCGTGGCCACGCTCACCTTCTTCACGCTGTTGTGCGTGGCGCTCGCCGCTGTGTTTGTGGGGTTTGTCGTCTCGCGCAACCGCCTCTCCGCTTTGGCCGATGAGCAGCGCCGCGCCGAGCAGCAAATTGCGCTTTACCGCCAGGAAATCCAAGCCCTGGACAAGCGCATCGACATCACGCTGACCCGCGAAAAGGTGCATGAGCGCTTGATTGCCGCCGGCACTTATCTGAAGCCAGTCGAGCCCGCCGCGATTCTTTCGCTGCCGCGCCTTGAAGTTCCACGCGCCTTGCCCGTCGAAGCCAGTTCGGCGCCCGCCGTGGCCCAGGTTCATTCGTCATCCTCTGTCACTCCCTGATGCCGCCCATTCCCTGCCAGTCTCAACTCCGCCGCGATCGCGGCATCTGCCGGCGCATCATGCTCGTGACGAGCCTGCTGATCCTGGGCTTCTCGATCATTGCCTGGCGTCTCTACGACCTGCAGGTGCGGCGTCACGAAGAACTCGCGCAGGAGGCATCCGGCCGCTTGCGCGCGGTGCGGCCGCTGCCCGCGCAGCGCGGCTCGATCCGGGATCGGGCCGGCGAGTTCCTCGTCTTCGACGAAAAATCCTGGGAGTTGCACACCGACCGCCATCACCTTTTCGAACCCAGCCTGGTGCGGCCGCTGCTCGCCAAAATGCTGGAGACGTCCGAATCTGACATTGCGGTGCGTTTCAGCCAGGATGCCATGTTTGCCGCGTATCATCAGCGGGTCGCGGCTGAGCTGAGCGGCGCTTTGCGGCAGCCGGAGCCGGATGTCCTCGCGGTCCTGCAGTCGAACAAGCCCGTCATGGTGTTGCAGAAGGACATTCCGCAGCAGGAAGCGGAGAGCCTTGAAAGCTGGCTCAGAAGCCGCCACATCACCGGCGTTTACGTGCGCGACGGCACGGAACGGCGCCAAGCCTCCAAAGAGCGTCTCACACTCACTCTGGGCGCGGTCAAAGACAACGAGGGCGGCGCCTGGGGGGTCGAGAAACTTTGTGATGACCTGCTGCGCGGCGTTCCAGGCAAACGCTTCATTGAAAAAGACCGCCGCGGCATCGAGCAGCCGCTGTTTCGCGGCGAAACCATTCCCGCGCGCGACGGCTCGGATGTGTTCCTGACCATCGACATGAATCTTCAGGACAGCGTCGAGGCCATCGTCGATCAAGCGTATCGCCTGCACAATCCCAAGAGCGTGGTCGCAGTCCTCACGGACCCCGCCACGGGCTCCATTCTCGCCATGGCCTGCCGGCCACACCTCGACATCGATGCCAAAGCGGGCAACTGGCGCAACATCCCGGTTTCTGACGCTTATGAGCCCGGCTCGGTGATGAAAATCGTGGCCATCGCAGGCGCATTGGACGCCGGTCTTGTCGGCCCGAACACTGGCATCGACTGCGGCAGCGGCCGCTACTCGGCGCCCGAACTTGGCGGCAAGGACATCCACGATGACGAATGGAATCTCGGCACCCAGCCAGTCTGGGGCGTGCTCGCGCACTCGAGCAACATCGGCACCTACAAGATCGCGCGCATGCTGGGATGGGAGGGCTTCGAGCGCAGCCTGCGCCAGTTCGGCTTCGGCGCTCCCTCCGGCCTCGGCATCTGCTACGAACCCGCCGGACGCTGGCCAGCGTTTGAAAAATGGACCGCCGTGGACTTTTCGCGCATGGTTTTCGGTTACGGCCTCACCGCCACCGCCCTGCAGCAGGTGATGGCTTACGGCGCGATCGCCAACGGCGGCGTGTTGATGAAACCACGGCTCATCGACCGCGTGCTGCACGATGGCGGCGCCCGCTGGGAAGCCTGCCCGCCTGAGCCGCTGCGCCAAGCCTGCACGGCGCGCACCGCGACTCAGGTGCGGGACATGCTGGAGAAGGCGGTCCTGGAAGGAACGGGCAAACGCGCCAAGATCGAGGGTGTGCGCGTCGCCGGCAAAACCGGCACCCGCCGCGTCTACGATCCCAAGCTCAGGCGCTACCGTGACGATCAATACCTCGTGTCATTTGCCGGTTTCGCGCCCGTTGAAAATCCGCGGGTGGCTTGTGTCGTCGCGGTTGACAATCCAAAGGCCGCAAGCCCGAAGGAAATCCGCGGCGGGCTCATCGCCGCCCCGCTTTTTTCCGAACTCGTGGCCACCACTCTGAATCATCTTGAGGTGCGGATCGATCCGCGCAGCAAAGTGCTGGCACACAGCCCCGACCCGGAGAAAGGAGGGAGGCAATGATTTTGCGCGACCTTGTTTCCCAGTTTGATTCTCCCGTCATCTCCGGCTCCCTTGATGCCGGCATCGAATCGCTGAGCTGCGATTCGCGCCAAGCTGGCCCGGGCACCGCGTTTTTTGCCCTGCGCGGGGCCAAGACCGACGGCCACCGCTACATACCCCAAGTCATTCAAGCTGGTTGTGCCGCGGTCATTGCCGAGCAGGCGCCGGAGCCGGATTGCCCGGTGCCTTGGGCTCATGTCCGTCACAGCCGCATCGCTCTTGCCCAGGCCGCTGCCGCGTTTTACGGCCACCCGGCGCGCCATTTGAAGCTCCTGGGCGTCACCGGCACCAATGGCAAGACCACGACGGCCTTCATCGCCCATCACTTGCTCAACGCAGGCCAGGTTCGCGCCGGGCTTATTGGCACGCTTTTTTACGATCTTGGCGGTGAGCAGCAGTCTGCCACGCACACCACGCCGGAGAGCCTGGAGATTCAGCAATTGCTTGCTTCCATGCGGGATCGCGGCTGCCGCGCCTGCGCCATGGAGGTGTCCTCCCATGCTTTGGATCAGGAGCGCGTCCACGGGCTCGCGTTTGAGACCGCTGTCTTCACCAACTTGACCCAGGATCATCTCGACTATCACAGCACGCTGGAAAATTACTTCGCTGCCAAGTGCAGGCTGTTTGAATCCGTCGCCGCCCAGGGCCACGGCCATCTCATCATCAACGGTGACGACACCTGGGGCCGCAAACTGATCACGCGCTACGAGGGCACCGGTCGCGTCGTCCGGTTCGGCTACGGTGTGCAGGCGGACTATCGCGCCATCAACGTGCGCGGTGACTCCACCGGCACCAGTTTCGAACTCGAGCACAAGGGACGCAGTTTCCTGGTGCGCCTGCCGCTCATCGGCGACTTCAATGTTTATAACGCGCTCGGCGCCCTGGCCGCTGCCCATCTCATGGGGCTCAATCTGCGCGAGACCATTGCCCGGTTGCGCGATGTGCCGCAAGTGCCAGGCCGTCTGGAGCGCGTCAATGACCAGGGCCGCTTCCATGTCTTCGTGGATTACGCGCACACTCCCGACGCGCTCGACAATGTCTTGCGCACGCTGCGGGAGTTGAAGCCGTCCCGCCTGATCACCGTCTTCGGCTGCGGTGGTGATCGAGATCGCAGCAAACGCCCTTTGATGGCTGCCGCCGTCGCCCGCGGCAGTGACATCTGCGTCCTCACGTCCGACAACCCGCGCACGGAGGACCCGGAACGCATTCTGGCCGATGCCGCCGCCGGATTTCCACGCGGCAGCCGCGCCGTTAAGATCATCGACCGCAAAGCAGCCATCCAAACCGCACTCGAACACGCTCGCGACGGTGACATCATTCTGATCGCCGGCAAAGGTCACGAGGACTACCAGGACATCCAGGGCGTCAAACACCCGTTCGATGACCGCAAGACCGCTTGGACCCTGCTGCAGCAAATCAAACGCGCCCGAGCCGAGGAAGCCGCCTCCGATTAATCCACTCCGAATGCGTCCCATCACGCTCCAACAACTAGCCGAGTTCACTGCCGGATCGCTTCGTCAGGGGGATCCGTCTTGCCTGGTTGAGCGGGTGGGCACGGACTCGCGCAAAGCAGGCGCTGGCGAGGTGTTTTTTGCCCTCGCGGGCGGCCGCTTTGACGGTCATGACTACCTCGCGCAAGTGGCCGCTGCGGGTGCGGCAGCGGTGGTGGTGTCAAAAGAGGTGGAATCGCTTCCGTGCGCGGTCATTCGAGTCACTGACACTTTGAGCGCCTTGCAAAACTTGGCGCGCGCTTATCGCGCCTGGCATCAGCCCTTGGTCATCGCACTCACCGGCAGCAATGGCAAGACCTCGACCAAGGATCTGACGGCTGCCGTGCTGTCACGGCAGCACTCGCTCATCGCCACCAAAGGCAACCTCAACAACCACATCGGGCTGCCGCTGACGCTGCTTTCCTTGGAAGAAGGCCACGCCTGCGCGATCACCGAAATGGGCATGAACCACGCGGGTGAAATTCGCGAACTGGTTGACATCGCCCTCCCGGACGCGGCTATTTTGACCAATGTGGGTCGCGCTCACATGGAGTATCTGGGCTCGCGGGAAAACATCGCCTGGGAAAAGGCCACGCTGCCGGTCTGCATCCCTGCCGGGGGGTCGGTGGTGCTCAATGCCAACGACGACTACACGGACCGCATCGCGCGTCTCTGCCAGGGCCGCGTGCTCACTGCCGGGATCGAAGCGGGGGATGTTTCCGCCCAGGACCTCGTTGCCAGCGCCACAGGCACGACGTTCACCCTCGACTTTGCTGGCGCCCGCGTGACGGCTTGCCTGCCGCTGCTCGGCCAGCACATGGTTGCCAACGCCGCGCTGGCTGCCTGCATGGGCTGGAGCCTTGGCATGGAGCCGGAGGAGATTGCGGACGCGCTTTCCCATGCGCGTTTGTCCGGCGGACGTTTGGAGCCCAAGCTGGTCTCCGGCATTCATTTCATCGATGACTCCTACAACGCCAATCCCGACTCGATGATGGCCGGTTTGCGCACTCTTGTGGAGACCTCCGCGCCGCGCCGCTTCGCGGTGCTGGGCGCCATGGGGGAGCTGGGTGAGCACGCCGCTGCCGGTCATGCGCAAGTGGGCGAGTTTGCCGCGGCCCTGACTCTCGACGGTATCTACAGCGTTGGCGGCGCGGATGCGGCGCGCATCACGGACGCCGCCCGGAATGCGGCGACGGGCGAGGTGCTGCATTTCCCCGATCACGCCGCTTGCGCTGCCCATCTGCGCTCCGTGTTGCGCGCGGATGACGCCGTCCTGTTAAAGGGCAGCCGCTCCGCCGCGATGGAAAAAATTCTCCCTCATTTTCAGTCCGCATGATCTACTGGCTTTACGAGTACCGCGAGTTGTTCTCCTCCGAGGACGGTCTGTTGTACAAGCTTTTCAACATCTTCAAGTACCACACCTTCCGTGCCGGGGGCGCGGCGCTGACAGCCTTTGCCTTGTCCGTGCTGCTTGGCGAGCGTCTCATCCGCAAGCTGATTTCGATGAAGATCGGCCAGCCGGTGCGCACCGCCGCCGAAGTGCATCAGCTTTTTGAATTGCACGGCAAAAAGGCGGGCACTCCCACGATGGGCGGCATTCTCATCCTCGGCACCGTGGTGGCCTCGACTCTGCTTTGGGCCAAATGGGACAACGTGCTCGTTTGGACGGTGCTTTTCACCACAGTGGGGCTCGGCCTGCTCGGCTTTTACGACGACTACCTCAAGATCAGCAAAAAGAACTCAAAGGGCGTCAGCGCCCGCGTCAAGCTGGCCTGGCAAACAGGGGTCGCCCTGGTCGCCGGGGTGCTTTTTGCGTATGCGTCGGACGCCTCGCCCGTGTTGCGGGAGCTGCACCTGCCGTTCTTCAAGAACGCGATCATTCCCGATCTGGGTTTTTTTGCCGTCCTGCTCTTCGCCTTCATCATCATCGGCGCCTCCAATGCGGTGAATCTTACCGATGGGCTCGATGGCCTGGCCACTGGATGCTCGCTGACCACGACGCTCGCTTACGCTGGCTTCGGCTACGTTTGCGGCAATGCCCGTTATGCCGGCTACCTTGACGTGCCGCACATCACCAGCGCGGCGGAGCTGCCGATCATTGCCATGGCGCTGGCGGGCGCGTGCCTGGGTTTCCTTTGGTTCAACGCGCACCCGGCGCGCATGTTCATGGGCGACACGGGATCGCTTGCTCTTGGCGGCTGCATCGCTGCGATCGCCATCGGCTGCAAGCAGGAGATCATCCTGGTTCTTGTCGGCGGGGTGTTTGTGATGGAGGCCATGAGTGTGATCATTCAGGTCGCCAGCTTCAAATCGCGGGGCAAACGCGTCTTCCGGATGTCGCCCATTCATCATCATTTTGAACTCGGCGGCTGGCACGAAAATCAAGTCATCGTCCGCTTCTGGGTGCTTTCCCTCATCTTTGCCTTGCTCGGCCTCGCTTCGCTCAAGATCCGTTGATCTCCGCCTTCCTTCATGTCGAACACCACCTCACAACGCATTGCCATTCTGGGCGCGGGACGCAGCGGCCTGGCCGCTGCCAAGCTGGCGCGCGCGAACGGCGTGCCGGGCCGCGGGTCTGCTCCGGTGGAAGTGGTGGTGTACGACACCGGTGACACGCTGTCCCTGGCGGACAAGCTTGCGGCGCTTGACGCCGCCGGCATCCCACATGTCACAGGTGAAGCCGCGCGCCATTTGGTGGTGGCTCCGGGTGAGTTTGATCTCGCCATCACCAGTCCCGGCATCGATGCCTCCTGGCCGCTCGCGCAGAAATTTATCCGTGCTGGCGTGCCGTTCACCGGAGAAATGGAATACGCGTTTCAATGCAATCGCGTTCCACTCATCGCCGTCACCGGCACCAACGGCAAGACAACCACCACCGAGCTCTGCGCCGCCATTTTGAATGCCGCCGGCCTGCGCTCCGTCCCTTGCGGCAATCACGGCATGCCCCTTTCGGAAGTCATCCTCTCAGGGGAAACCTACCATGTGCTGTCGCTGGAAGTCAGTTCGTTTCAGTTGGAGACGATCGCGACCTTTCGGGCGCGTGTCGGCATCTGGCTCAACTTCGATGACGACCACCTCGATCGTTACCCGGATCGTCACGCGTACTTCGATGCCAAAGCGCGCTTGTTCATGAATGCGCAGCCTGATGATGCCGCTGTCGTTCTGCATGGCGAGACTGTGTCCACCGGCCCGGCCCGCCGGGTCACCTTCTCCGCCTTTGGCCTGCCGGCGGACTACACCTATGCCGACGGCCTTTTTTATCATCAGGGCAGCGTTTTTGGCAGTTGCGAAAACCTGCGCTTGCTGGGGCGGCACAACATGGAGAACATCCTCGCTGCTTTGGCGGCATGCGCGGAGTTTGGAGTCGATCCCGCGACGGGTTTGGAAGCGGTCAAAGCCTATCCGGCGCCGAAGCATCGCTGCGAACTGGTGCGCGATTTTGAAGGGCGCCGCTACGTCAACGACACCAAGGCCACCAACGTCCACGCGGTTTGCGCCTGCATCCGCTCTTTTGACGAGCCGGTCGTGCTCATTGCCGGCGGTCTCGACAAACATCTCGATTACACGCCGTTGCGCGCAGCCGTGCCGGGCCGGGTCCGCGCCATGGTCACCATCGGCAGCATTGCCGGCATGTTGCGAGGTCTTTTCTCCGACCTCATCCCGTGCGAAACCGCGCCCGATCTGCCTGCCGCTGTTGCCCGCGCCCGGGCCTTGTCACAAGAAGGTGATATCATCGTGCTGTCTCCCACCACGTCGTCTTTTGACATGTTCAGCGGCTACCCCGAGCGCGGCGAGGTCTTTCGCCGTGCCGTGCTCGCTTTGAATTAACTGCTTTCCCAAGACCAGAACACAGCAAACCACCAACACCCCAGACCCATGAGCACCCCAGACAAAAAGAAAAAGAAATCAGCCCTCCTGGACAACCTCCTCGGAGGGGAGCGCCGTCGTCATCAAGTCGCCATGATCACCGAGGAAGGTGACTGGAACCAGCACGAGTCCAACAGCGGCATGGCCCGCGTGTTTGTCGTCATGCTGCTGGTGCATGTCGTCCTCATCGGCAGCATCATCGTCTATGACTTCATCGGCACTGAGGAAGTGCAGGCCGCGCCCGCGCCGGTTGCCGCCAAAGCCCCGGCGCCTGAGCAGCAAGCGCAATCCGTTGCTCCGGCGGCGCCTGCCCAGCCCGATCAGCTTGCGGCTCCCGCAGCTGCGGAAATCGCGGCTGCCGGCGAGTATGAAGTCCAATCTGGCGACTCGCTGCCCAGCATCGCCGCCAAGCACGGCGTCGCCGTGAGCGATCTCATCGCGCTCAATCGCCTGGAGGACGGCAAGGTCGAGGTTCAGCCGCTGACCATTCTCAAAATCCCGGCGCAGAAGGTGTCCGAGCCTGCTCAGGTCACCACGGTGACGGAAGCGCCGCCAGCGCCCGCCCCTGAAACCCCGGCACCCGCTCCGCAAATCATCCCGATAGAGCAGGATGTCCCCGCAATGACGGTGGCTGAGGCGCCTGCACCGAGCCAGCCGTTGATGGACACGGCACCGCCCGCTCCTGTCGCGCCGTTGGTGCCGGTGGAGTCCGCTCCTCCCGCGCCCGCGCCGGAGCCGGCCAAAGCCGCGCCGCCGAAACCTGCGCCTCAGGTCACGCAGAGCAAACCCGAACCGAAGCCGGCCGCGCCCGCTGCCTCTGGGGCGCGCGCGCACACCATGAGCAAGGGCGACACGCTTTATTCGCTCTCGCGCAAATACGGGATCAGCATTTCGGCCATTCAGAAGGCCAACAACATCACCAACCCGAACGCCATCCGCGAGGGAACCAAACTGGTCATTCCAGCCAAATAAGGAATCCAATCCGATGGCCTCCCGCTCCGGTTTCTTTTTGGTCGTTTGTGCCGTCCTCCTGGTGGGTCTGGGGATCACCATGCTGGCCAGCACCAACTTCTATTTGGATCCCGGCAAGGGGGGCGGTGAAACTTACAAGAACGTGTGGAGCCAGGTGTGCTGGCTCATGCTTGGAGGGTTGTTCCTCGGAGCCGCCGCCGTGTTCAATTACCAGCGTTTTCTGTCGCTGCGCTGGTGGCTGCTGGGGATCGGGTTGCTGGCCATGCTCGCTTGTTTGATCGATGCGACCGGGCGCGAGGTCAATGGCGCCAGGCGCTGGCTGGCTCTGCCCGGGGGGCTCGGCGGCCAGCCGTCCGAGTTCGTCAAAATCGCCTTGGTCATTGCCTTGGCCGCCTGGTACGCGCGTCGGCAGGACGCGGCGCGGAGTTTCGTCAAAGGCATCCTGCTTCCGCTGCTCATCCTCGCGTCAGTGCTGGCTGCCTTCTGGCTGCAGCGTGATTTGGGCAACGCGATCTTGAGCGGCATGGTCGCGTTGACAGTGATGTTTGTGGCCGGCGTCCGGTTCGTGTATTTGATCGGGCTGGGGCTCGCCGGGGTGGGGCTCGCCACGCTTGCTGTGCTGGCCATTCCCAATCGTGTGGCACGGGTGAAGTCCTACCTGGATCCCGCCAACAACGACATGGACTTGCAGCAGTGGATTTCGCAACTGGCCTTCGGCTCTGGCGGTTTGTTTGGGCGGGGTTTGGGCGAGGGGCGTATGAAGCTGTCCTACCTGCCCGAAGCGCATACGGATTTTATTTTTCCGATGATTGGCGAGGAGATCGGGCTCGCAGGCACGCTGGCCACGGTGCTGCTTTTTGTCTTTCTTATCGCCGCGGGCATGTGCGCTTCGGCCTATGCGCCGGATCGTTTCGGCAAACTGCTCGGCATGGGGCTGGTGACCCTGCTCGCTTTCGAAGCTCTGACCAACATGGGTGTCACCACCGCGTTGCTGCCAAACAAGGGCCTGCCCTTGCCATTTGTCAGCTACGGCGGCTCCGCCTTGCTTGCCGCCTGCCTGGTTTTGGGTATCCTGCTGAACATTCATCGCCAGGGCGTTTATTTGACCCGTGATCAATTGCCAGTGATCCGCAAAAAAACGCGTTGGACCCCGCAACTGTAGTCCGCCAGCGTGCCTGCCAATTCGCCAAAAACACCGCGCGCATCGGGCCGCCCCAACGGGGGCCCGGGCAAGTCCACGGCTTCGTCCGGGCAGATGCAGCTCCCTTTGTCCGATGCTGAGCCGGAAGCCCCGGGGCCTGGGCCGGCCGTCAATGCGCCCGAGCCGGCGCCCGCTTCCCTCGAAACGAACCGGCTTCCCGCGGTGCTCATCGCTTGCGGTGGCACTGGCGGTCACCTTTATCCCGGCATTGCCATCGCCGAACTGCTGCAAGCCAGCGGACGCAAGGTGATCCTTCTGATCAGCGAGAAAAAGATCGATGCGCTCGCGGCTTCCGGACATCCCAATTTGCGCTTCGAAAAATTGCCTTTTCTGGCCATGCCGAAACCGTGGTCGCCCAAGATGATCGGCTTTCTGCGCGGTCTCTGGTCCGGCACCCGCGCCTGCCGGCGCCTCATTCGCGAGAACCAAATCGGCACCGTGCTCGGCATGGGTGGATTCACTTCGTTTGCGCCGCTGTATGCGGGCAAAAAAGCGGGCTGCCGCACCCTCATCCACGAATCCAACGCCGTGCCGGGCAAAGCCAATCGCCTCAACGCGCGCTACAGTTCCACCGTTCTGGTCGGGCTTGAGGCTTGCCGCGCCCATTTTTCCAAGCACCCTGACGTTCGCGCGGTGGGCACGCCGGTGCGCGCTGCCATGACCCTGCCATCGGAGGTCGATCCGCATGAGTTTTTCAAGCTCGATCCCAAATTGAAGACGCTTTTGGTGATGGGTGGCAGCCAGGGCGCGCGCGGCGTCAACCGTGTCGCCGGCATGACCCTCTCTGCCTTCGAGCAGATGGGCATTCAAATCCTGCACATCACCGGCCCCGGCGACTACGAGGAAGCGCGCGACGTCTATGCCAAGCATCCCTTGCTCTCGCAGCATGTCGCCGCCTTCTGCCACCGCATGGAGCTGGCCTACCGCGTCGCCGACCTGGCCATTGCGCGAGCAGGCGCATCCACACTGGCAGAACTCGCTTACTTTGGCGTGCCGTCTTTGCTCGTGCCTTACCCGCATGCCGCTGACGACCATCAAACACGTAACGCGGAGATCTTCGCCCAAGCCGGTGCCGCCCGCCTCATGCCCGAATCTGGCCTCAACGATCAGACGCTTGCCAGCGCTGTTGAAGCCATCCTGTTCCACGAGGCCGTCATCGTTGGCATGAAAAAGGCCGCGCGCGCGCTGTCACGCCCGGATGCCGCCGCCGGGATCGCCGCCCTGCTTTGAGGAAGCTGGGCGGCGGATCCGCCCGGCGCAAGAGGTCGTCGCCGGCTTGCTGCTCCAAAAATACGAGGGATCAAGCTACGTCCGCTACTGCGGGCACAAAGGATCCTCATGCAGCACCGACTTTTTCTGCCCGCGCAACAGCAGCACCCATTCGCGCGCGCAGCCCAGGAAAATGAAGGCCACGGCCAGCAGGAAGAAGGCCGTCACCACCGTGTTCACCTGGCCGTTGAAGCGGAGGTGTGCCCATTCATTCAGTTGCCCGGCTGTGCCGCCGGCGGCCAGCTTGCCTGCGTAGAGTTTTGCCTGGGCGATGAAGCCCAGGCGCGGGTCCTCGTCGAAGATCTTGATCCAGCCCGCGCTGAAGGTGGCGCTCATCAGCAGCGCCAGCGTCACCGCCAGGTTCATGAAGGTGCTCAGGTAGTCACGCGGAGCCAGCAGCATCCACACCGGCAGCACGGAGGCGGCGAAACCATAGATCATGATCGCCCAGGCCACCCATTCGCCCTTTTGCTCAAAGTAATGCTCGATGCCCCAAGCGTTCAGTTTGCTGCCGGCCCAAACACCCACCAGCAGCCCCACGATGCCAAAGATGGTCACATTGCGCACGCTGACTTTGAAGATCGTGTGACCCACGCCCATGATAAAGGCCAGCGGGATGGTCATGGCGATGGCAAACAGGCCCCAAGGGCTCTCGGCCAGCGCCTTCACCACCACCAGCCCCAACACGGCCAGGAGGAGAATGGTCATGATCGCCAGCACCGAAATCATCGCGACGAAGCCGACCACCGGGTTCACTTCTTCCTTTAGCATCTGGCCCAATGACTTGCCACCGCGACGGATGGAGGCGAACATCACAATCGCATCGTGCACCCCGCCACCCAGGGTGGCTCCCACCAAAAGCCACAGCATGCCGGGCAGATAGCCAAACTGGGCAGCCAACACCGGGCCGACCAGCGGTCCAGGTCCGGCAATGGCGGCAAAGTGGTGGCCGAAGACCACCCACTTGTTCGTCGGCACGAAATCCTTGTCATCTTGTATGCGCCGGAGTCGCACGCTCTTTGTCCAGCACCAGCACCTTGGTGATCAGCCACTTGCTGTAAAACCGGTATGCCACCGCAAACGAGCACACTCTGGCGACCACCAGCCACAGGGCATTGATCGTTACTTGTGGAATGCGGAGAAGGCGACCGCGCCAGCGCCGAGCGTGGAGATGGCGATCCACATCAGAATGCGAGGAAAGGAGGACATAAGCGGGAAGAGAGGGTTGAATTCTCGACGTAGAATCGTCCCGTCATCCGGGCAAGGGGGAAGACAATCCATATCCAGTGGGGAAGACTGCGGAATCACCCGTCAACTGGTTTTTTCCCGGATTGATCGAGGGCGCTGGCCGATGCTTCCCCTGGGTCAAAGAAATCCTTTTTGACGAGATGCTTGTCGCTCCAGATCGGTACGCCGAAGACATCGTGGATGAAGTAATGCGCCACCGGAACTCCCAGCAGCATTCCCCACACTCCGAAAGCATGGTGGCCGATGAACAGGATGATCAGCACCAGCACGGGGTTGAGTTTGAGATGCCTGCCGTAAATCAACGGGTTGAGCAGGTAAGCCTCCACGGCGTGAACCACAATGACCATCACCACCGAGAGCACGGCCAGGTTCAAGCCGCCTGCGTTGAGCGCCACCAGCACGATGGGCGTGGTGGAGATGAAAACGCCCAGTACTGGAATGAAACTGCACAGGAAGACGATCATCGAAAGCACCGCCAGTGACGGCACATCAAGGATCAGCAAGCCGGTCAGAGTGAGCACGGTGTTGACCAGGGCAATCATCGCCTGTGCCTGAATGGCGCGGCCGACGACGTAGGCGAAGCGCACCACCGGCTGGGCCACCTCCTGGTGAAAATCGCGCAGGCGCGAGGCGCGCAGCTTGCGTACTTCTTGTCCCAGGCGGGAAATATCCAGTGAAATCAGGAAACTGAAGAAAAGCGCCAGCAGGATGGTGGCCGAGGCGGCCCACATCATGCGAATGATGCCAGGCGTCGCGTCGGTGAGTTTTTGGATCTGGTGACTGAAGAACAGATGAATGATGGCTTCATCCTTGCGCGCCGCGCGCAGCAACTCGCGTTCGGCTTCATCGGCCGCCTGGGCTTCGTTGCGTGTGAGCGACAAACTGGCGTCCGCTGCGGTGGGAGGTTTGGCGCCGGGAGGATAAGGCCCCATGAGCGCGGCTTCGTGCTGGGACAACTCAGCCAGCACCGTGTCGGGGATGGTGCTGCGCAGGTAATTCATCAGGATCGGCTCGACTGCGGGGTACTTGGAGATGATGTCCTTGCGCAGATCCATCAACCGTTCCTCGGTCTTGGGCAGGTTGCCGACCAGGCTGAAGGCCTCGCGCGCGACTTGCGGCACGACGAAAACCGAGGCGGCGGTGATCGCGGCCACGAAAATGCCAAAAGTCAGACAGATCGCCAAGTGCCGGTTCAGCCGCAATCGCCGCGCAAAGAAGTCTGCGATGGGCGCGGCGATGAAGGCGAAGACGAATGTCAGAAAGATCAGGCTGAAAAACGGACGCAGCAACCACAGCAGAAATCCAAGGCAGACCCAAATCAAAACACGACGGTTGAGCCGGTAAAACCGGTCAAAGCTGAAGGCGCCCCTGAATCGGGGGCCTTCAGCACGGTCGGGTTTGTTGGGACGTTGATCCATGAAAACAGTGAACCATAGATGTTTGCCCGAATCATACCAGCGGAAAGGGCGGACCTGCCGCTTTCCCGCAAGGTTTGCGCCTGCCAGGAGCCGGGGGCGGCGCGAGGGCTGCTTGGAGGGGCTTCAAAACGACCCAGCCCGAGAGACTGGCCGGAGTGTCTGCGTTCGATGAGGGGGCTCGTCACGGAGCGCACGCTGCAAAACTCTTGCGCAGGTTCCATCTTGTTCCATTCCTCTCCTTTCCATTCGATAATCCGGCTTTAAGCTTCGTAACCCTCGCATGCGCGACTACTTCATCCGCCGTTTCCTGCTCATCATTCCGACGCTGATCGGG
>CAZKMS010000031.1:0-42459 GCA_964553805.1 uncultured Verrucomicrobiaceae bacterium | reverse complement strand
CTTTTCTCCAACCAGACCCTTTTCACCCTCCCAGATGGAGTTTTGCAATTGCCTCCTTGGTCGAGAATTTGAGATCAAGACACGCTCTGGAGAACCTGGCAAGAAGCTTACGCAACACCAACCGGTGATCTCGAAGGACAAGATTGTAGACGGAAAGTATCTGATTTCAGAGTTCCAGCCGGAGTGGCAGACCGCGATGGGACCCGCTGTAGCCGGGGTCTGTGACCCCGGGGAGAGGGAGGGTGCAACGGGTGCGGGGCTGCGCGGCCTCGCTACGATTTTCATGAATAGGTCAGGCTACGCTTCGACGGGGCCGAAGAGGCGGTGGTAGTTCTCCGCGACTTGGGCGGCGAGGTCGGGGAGGGGGAGGGCGAGCAGGGCGGCGGTTTTTTCATAGGCGAAGCGGAGGTTCGCGGGGCTGTTGAGCTCGCTGCCGTCGCCGGGGTGGCGGAGGGGATGCGGGTTCAGCCCGGCGGGAGGGCGCATGTCGGGGGCGTCGGTCTCGATGAGGAGGCGCTCCGGCGGGACGGCTTTGAAGGTCTGCAACTGGGTGTGCTTGCGGGGGTGGAAGAAGTAGGGGGAGAGGGAGAAGTAGGCGCCGAGTTTGACGAAGGCGGGGACCATCTCGACGGGGCCGCCGTAGGAGTGCAGGAGGAAGCCGCAGGCGGGGCGGGCGGCGCGGCGCAGCTCCTGCTCGAGCAGGCCGAAGGCGCGCAGGCAGTGGACGGTGAGGGGGCGGTCGGCGGCGGCGGCGCGGGCCATTTGCCAGCGGAAGCAGTCGAGCTGGGCGGGGATGTCGGGGTTTTCAATCCAGCGGTCGAGGCCGGTCTCGCCGATGCCGGCGCGGGGGTGGGCGCGGAGGAGGGCGTCGAGCTGCTCCCGCCAGCCGGGGGCGCGCTCTTTGACCTGCCAGGGGTGGAGGCCGAAGGCGGGGCGGACCCAGGGGTATTGTTTGGCGAGGGCGGCGACCTGCGGCCAGTCGCCGGGGCTGGTGCCGTTGACGACCATCTGGCGGAGGCCGAGGGCGGGGAGCTGGCGGGCGAGGTCGTCGCGCCAGGGGTCGAGCCGCTGGTCCTGGAGGTGGTTGTGCGCGTCGTAAAGCTCCACGGGGGCAGTTTTGGCTGCGGCGGCGGGTGCGGTCAATGCAATCCGGGAGGCGGGGAGGGGTGGGCGGCTGCTTTTGGGCTTGCGAGGCTGGCTGGGCGGCGTTGGTTGCGTGCCCCATGACCCTCCGCCATCCGCGCCACGATTTGTTTGTGCCTGATCACGTCGAGCCTGAGTCCGCGCTGAAGCGGGTGACGCACCTGGGGATCGTGTCGCACCAGGATGACCTGGAGATCGCCGCATATCATGGGATCACGGAGTGTTTTCATTCGGAGGATCAGTGGTTCGGCGGGGTGGTGGTGACCAACGGCTCGGGCAGTCCGCGCAAGGGCGACTACGCGAGCTACACGGACGAGGAGATGCAGGAGGTGCGCCGGGTGGAGCAGCGCAAGGCGGCCTACGTGGGCGAGTATGCGTTTGTGGCGCAACTGGCCTACCCGAGCGAGGAGGTGAAAAAGCCGCGCCAGCCGGAGGTGACGGCGGACCTGCGGGACCTCCTGGAGCGGTGCGCGCCGGAGGTGGTGTATTTGCACAATCCCTGCGACCGTCACGACACGCACGTGGCGACGTTTTGGCGCTGCCTGGAGGCGCTGCGCGCTTTGCCGCCGGAGAAGCGCCCGGCGAAGGTGTATGGCTGCGAGGTCTGGCGCAAACTCGACTGGCTGCTGGCGGAGGACAAGGTGATGCTGAAGGTGGACAAGCATCCGCACCTGCTGCGCCCGCTGCTGGGGGTGTTCGACAGCCAGATCAGCGGCGGCAAACGCTACGATCTGGCGGAGGAGGGCCTGCGCCACGCCAACGCGACGTATTTTGACTCGCACACGACGGACAGCACGAGCCTGCTGACCTTTGCGATGGACCTGACGCCGCTGGTGCGGGATGACAGCCTGGACGTGGAGGCGTTTGCGCTCGGCTTTGTGCGCCGTCTGGAGGCGGATGTGCAGGCGCGGCTGCGGGCGTTTGTGTGAGAGGGCTTGGCCTGCTCGACCCCTGTTTCCGCCATGAGTGAGATCCTGGGCAAAGGCGGCGCCTTGGTTTCTTTCGTTGCTCAGGCGGCGGATTTTGCCGGGAGGCTGGCGGCGTTGGGGAAGAAGCCGGTGGTGCTGGATCATGTGGCGGCGCAGGCGGTGCCGTTTGCGGTGGCGCTGGTGGCGGCGGCGCGGAAGGGGCGTCGCTTGTGGGTGCTGTGCGAGGAGGTGCGGCAGCAGGATCTGGCGCAGGCGGAGCTGGCGGTGTGGGGCGTGGACAGCCTGTATCTGCCGCGCCTGAGCCAGGCGGTGGAGGGCGGTCTGCCGGACCCGGACATTTTAGCGGAGCGGGCGGCGGTGCTGTCGCGCTGGGGTGGCGATGGCGGGGTGCTGGTGCTGAGCGCGGACAGCCTGGGCGAGCCGGCGCCGGCATTGGAAAAATTGCGGGGGCAGGAGCGGGTGTTGCAAACCGGGGATCGGGTGGATGTGGAGGCGCTGCTAGCGGAGCTGGAGGCGGCGGGTTACGAGCGGGTGCCGGTGGTGACGGAGCGCGGGCAATTTGCGCGCCGGGGCGGCATTGTCGATGTCTGGGCGCTGCTGGGGGAGGAGCCGCTGCGGCTGGAGTTTTTTGACGAGGAGCTGGAGAGTCTGCGGGTGTTTGACGTGCATACCCAGGCCTCGGTGAAGCGCCTGGAGAAGACGGGCCTGATGCTGGGGGAGATCGAGCAGGATCAGGAGGCGCTGGGGCAGGTGCGCGATCACTGGCGGAAGGGGGATGTGGTGCTGCGGATTGGATCGGACGAGCGCGAAGACGCTTCGCTGCCGATTGAGGCGCGCATCCTCTCAGGCGCCGCTGCGAGCGAGGGCGCGGAGGACTTCAGCACGGCGATTCATGAGAATCCGCTTGGGGTGTTCGATGCGTCGGACTTCGTGCTGCACGAGGCGCGGCGGAAGCAGTTCGCGGCGCAGGTGCGGGAGTGGACGGCGGAGGGCTGGCGGGTGGTGCTGTTTTTCCACAACGAGGCGGAGAGGGAACGCTTTGACGAGTTGATCGCCACCAGCGCCGAGCCGGCGTTGCAGAAGGTGGAGCGCGCGCTGGGGGTGTTGTATCGCGGTTTCACGGTGCCGGGAGCCAGGCTAGCGGTGCTGACGGGCGCGGAGTTGTTTGGCCGGCATCAAACGGTGCGGAGGGTGCGCGGCTCGAAGCTGGATGACCCGGAGTCGCTGCGCAAAGCGCGTGACCTGCTGCGGGAACTCAACGAGCGCGATCTGGTGGTGCATGCGGACCACGGGCTGGCGCGCTACCGGGGGATAGAGACCCGGCGTGCCGGCGGCCGCAGCGAGGAGGTGCTGGTGCTGGAGTATGCGGATGATGCGAAGCTGTTTGTGCCGGTGGCGCAGGCGCATTTGGTGAGCCGCTATGTCGGGGTCGGCGGCAAGGCGCCGGTGCTGAGCAAGCTGGGCGGTGCCAGTTGGCAGCGCATCAGAAAGGGCGCCGAGCGCAGCGTCGAGGAGTTTGCCGCGAAAATGCTGAGCGTGGCGGCGGAGCGCAAGCACCTGGTGGGTTATGCCCATGAGCCGGACACCAAGTGGCAGGTGGAGTTTGAGCAGTCGTTCTTGTATCGCGAGACGCCGGACCAACTGCGCTGCGTGGAGGAGATCAAGCGCGACATGGAGGCGCCGAAACCGATGGACCGGCTGCTGTGCGCGGATGTGGGCTTTGGCAAGACCGAGGTGGCGATCCGCGCGGCGTTCAAGGCGGTGATGGGCGGCAAGCAGGTGGCGATCCTGGTGCCCACGACGGTGCTGGCGCGCCAGCATTATCACACGATCCGTGAGCGCATGAGCGAGTTTCCAGTCACCGTGGAGATGCTCAGCCGTCTGACACCGGCGGACCGTGAGCCAGAGATTTTGAAAGGGCTGCGCGCAGGCGCGGTGGACATCGTGGTGGGCACGCACCGCTTGATCTCGAAGGACGTGCGCTACAAGGACCTGGGCTTGGTGGTGATCGACGAGGAGCAGCGCTTCGGGGTGAAGCACAAGGAGAAGTTCAAAGACTTGTTCCGCCTCGTTGACGTGCTGACGCTCTCCGCCACGCCGATCCCGCGCACGCTTTACCTGGCGCTGATGGGCATGCGCGACATGTCCACGATCGAGACGCCGCCGCCGAACAAGCAGGCGGTGCAGACGGTGGTCTGCCCGTATGACGAGCGAGTGATTCGCGACGCGGTGCAGGCCGAGCTGGAGCGCGGCGGCCAGGTTTTCTTTTTGCACAACCGCGTGCAAAGCATCGAACTGATGGCGTCAAAGATCAAACTGCTCTGCCCCGGCGCGCGCGTGGTGGTCGGTCATGGCCAGATGGCGGAGGGCCTGCTGGAGAGCGTGATGCATCGTTTTGTCGAGGGCCGGGCGGATGTGCTGGTGGCCACCACCATCATTGAAAGCGGGGTCGATATCCCAAATGCCAACACCATCCTCATCGATCGCGCCGATCGTTTTGGCCTCGCCGATCTCTACCAGTTGCGCGGCCGCGTCGGACGTGCCGGCGGGCAGGCTTTCGCTTACCTGCTGCTGCCGCGCGATTTCGTGGAGGGCGGTGACGCGCGCAAACGGGTGAACGCGATCAAGCAGTACACCGGGCTTGGCAGCGGCTTCAAAATCGCCTTGCGTGACCTCGAAATTCGCGGAGCCGGCAACCTGCTGGGCACCGAGCAGAGCGGGCACATTGCAGCCGTCGGGTTTGATCTTTACTGCCAGATGCTGAAACAGGCGGCGGGCAAAATGCAGGGCCGCCGGGTGCCGCGCCCGGTGGAGGTGGCGTTGCGCGCGGATTTTCTGGTGATGAACGAGGCGCTCATGCTCGACGCGCCGGACGGCATGACCCCCGCGTTTTTGCCTTCGGCATTCATTGAGGACGCCAAGCTGCGCATCCAGGCCTACCGTGCATTGGGCGAGGTGATGACACGCAAAGAATTGGACGAGTTGGAGGAGCAGTGGCGCGACCAGTTTGGCGGCAAGCTGCCGCACGCCGTGCAGAACCTGCTCACCTGCGCCGCCTTGCGTCTCGCCGCTGCGCACAACGGCGTCAGCGAGATCGAGATCAAGGAGCACAAACTCATGCTCACCCGCAATGGCCGCTACGTCATGCTCGACGGCAAATTCCCGCGCTTGAAGGAAAAAGCCGGCCACCAGCAACTGGCGGAGGCGCTGCAGATGATCCGCTCGCTATGAGGGAATGGCCGGAGCCGTTCAGCGAATGAAATAACTGAGGTTCTCCAGTTCGACCGCGAGATCGACGCTGTTGACGACGACGTCGTCGGGCACATCGAGCACGGTGGGGGAGAAGTTCAGGATGGCCTGCACGCCGGCTTTGATCAGCGCGTTCGCCACTTCCTGAGCGGCGGCGGCGGGCACAGTGAGGATGGCCATTTTCACCTGATTTTCGCGGACGAAAGCAGGCATGGCGGTCATCGGCAGCAGGGGGATGGACAGCTCCCTGTTCTCCGGCCGCGGGGTCTGGTCGAAGGCAGCGGTGATTTCGAAGCCTTCTTTGCGGAAGCCGCCGTAGCGCAGCAGCGCGGAACCGAGATTGCCGACACCGACCAGCACGACAGGCTGCAGGCGGTTGTGGCCGAGCACGTCGCCGATGGTGGAGCTGAGGCTTTCGACATTGTAGCCGAGACCGCGCGTGCCAAACTGCCCAAAGTAGGCCAAATCCTTGCGGAGCTGGGTGGACTTCACTCCGGCGGCCTTGGCCAGCGCCTCGGAAGACACCGTGTCCACGCGGTTGTCCTTGAGCTTCTGTAAGCAGCGCTGGTAGATGGAAAGTCGGTAGATCGACTTGCGTGGAATGTCTATGCGGGGCATTTGTGAAAAATCACATGGTTGGCGCTTTTGTCAACGTCACGGCTCGTCCTTGAAACCGGATGGCGCCGGGCGGGCTACTCGCTGGCGGTTGTCGAAGTGGCGGCACTGGAGCCGTTGTCCGTGCCTCCATCAGTGCCCCCGCCGGTCCCGCCACCCGTGCCGCCACCGTCAGTTCCGCCATTGCCGCCGTTGCCTGTGTCGGGAACGGTGTAACCGCTCCAGCGCAGTTTGCGGGTGAGCCGCAGGGTTGACTCCTCCAGGTCGTAGCCCTTCTCGTTGTATTCCTTGGTCAAGCCCTCGTCGAGATACAGGGTCAGGTCGGAGAAATTGACGGTGCCGACCGAACCGTAGAAGTCGGCCTCGCCGCCCTCATCGTCGGACGCGATGGATTCGCCTTCAAGCTTGTTGGCG
The DNA here is from genome assembly GCA_964553805.1 of uncultured Verrucomicrobiaceae bacterium. Classification (GTDB taxonomy): domain Bacteria; phylum Verrucomicrobiota; class Verrucomicrobiia; order Verrucomicrobiales; family Verrucomicrobiaceae; genus JAGRPD01. The sequence goes on along the minus strand of CAZKMS010000031.1, from coordinate 36,109 downwards.
ACGCGGATTTTGTAGGCGCCGGTGGGGGTGTTGAAGGCCAGGTTCTGATTGACCGGGCCGAAAGCGACGTAGCTGCCGCCGACGGTGTCATTGGCGCCTGAGCCGACGCTGGCGGAGATGACGTTGTAGCGCTTGTCGCCGTCGCGCGCCAGGAAGTAGGCGCCGGAACCGGGCGAGGTGTCGAGCACGCGGCGGCCGTTTTCGATGGCGGTGAGCAGGAAATTGCCGCTGCCGCCAAGCAGGGGCGCGGCGAGGTAGCCGCCGTGGTAAAAGTCCACGTTGTAGCCGTCGCGGTGTTTGAATTCCAGGCGATAGACAATGACCTGGGCCTCCGCCTCCGAAGGGAGATGGAAGGCGAGCAACAGCAGCCAAAGCAGGGTGGCAGGCCAAATTCGGCAGGTCATGGCGGCAAAATAGGGGCGGAAAACGTGTTTGTCGATGATCTTTGAAGCTCGCGGAGCCCGCCCCGTTCATTTTTTGGCCCGCTTGACATCGCGCCGCAAGGGTTTTGGCGGGCTGGTTCGCGTCGGGGAGCGTTCGCGATGGCTTGTGAGAAGGCAAAGGGCTCCTCCCGATGGCGGGAAGGAGCCCCTGTCAGGAAAGCCGGTGCCTGGGCAGATCAGTTGCCCGAGGCGGACATCTCACCGAGGACGGGTTCATCGAGCGTTTCGGTTTCCGTGGCTGGCTTCAGGGAGGGCGCGGTCCTGGCGTGGGTGGAGTAGAGGGTCAGGCCCACAAACGTGATGCCTCCGACCAGGTTTCCAATCACGGTCGGGATTTCATTCCAAAGCATGTAGTCCATGAAGGAGAACTTGCCGCCGAGAAGCAATCCGGAGGGGAAAAGGAACATGTTCACGATGGAGTGCTCAAACCCCATGTAGAAAAAGACCATGATGGGCATCCACATGCCGAGCACTTTTCCGCTGACGCTGGAGGACATGAAGGCGGCGACGACACCGGTGGAGACCATCCAGTTGCAAAGCACGCCGCGGATGAACAGGGTGAGCATGCCAGCCGCTCCGTGAGCGGCGTAGCCAAGCGTGCGGCCTTCACCGATGTGGCCGATTTTTTGTCCGACCGCGTTGGGCGCCTCAGCGAAGCCAAAGGTGCAGATGATGGCCATCATGACCGCGCCGGCGATGGCGCCGGCGAAGTTGCCGATGAAGACGAGCCACCAGTTGCGGAGGATTCCCTTGACGGTGACGCCGGGACGCTTGTCCAGCCAGGCGAGCGGCGCCAGGGTGAAGACCCCCGTAAGGAGGTCGAAGCCCAGCAAGTACAGCATGCAAAAGCCGACGGGAAAAAGGATGGCGCCGACGAGTGGCTGATTGGTTTGCACGGTGATGGTGACTGCGAAGGCAGCCGCCAGAGCCAGGATCGCCCCGGCCATGAAAGCGCGGATCAAGGTGTCGCGCGTTGACATGAAAATTTTGGACTCCCCGGCATCGATCAGCTTGGTGACAAAATCTTTGGGTGGAATGTAGGACATGATGAGATTGCGTTGAGGGTTGCTTCAGGATTGACACGGCAGGCATGCCGAAATGATCCGAACGTGCGACGATTCCTGGCAAGCAAAGGCGGCTCCAAGAGGCGCAGGAAAACAGGAGAAGAACCTGCATGCTTTTCACGCGATGGATGAAACGCGTTCATGCGCCCGCAGGCGGCCGCCATTTGAAGAATGGCTCATTCGCCTGAGCCGGCGTGATCAGCTCGGCGGCGAGTGCCGGGCGAGCACGGCACGGACGGCGTGGGCACCGCACATGCCGTGGACCCCGCCGGCGGGCGGAGTGGAGGCGGAGCAAAGATAGAGCCGGGGATTGGGGGTGGCCCAGGGATTCCAGCGTGCGACCGGCCGGGTGAGCAGTTGCCGCCAGTCCGTCACGCCGCCGATGATGTCGCCGCCATGGTAATTGGGATTATGTGTCTCCACCTCGGCGCAGTTGCTGGTGTGGGCAGCGAGGATGGTGTCGCGGAAACCGGGGGCAAAACGCTCGATCTGGTTTTCGATGCGTTCCCGCATGTCCACTGTGCTGCCAGAGGGCACATGGCAATAAGCCCAGAGAGTGTGTTTGCCGGCGGGAGCGCGGGCGGGGTCGCAGAGCGAGGGCTGGGCCACGAGCACGAAGGGTCTATCGGGATGGCGGCCAGCGCAGGTTTCGCGCTCAGAGGCGGCGATTTCCTCCAAGGTGCCGCCGACGTGGACGGTGCCCGCCCGGCGGCAGGCCTCATTCAGCCAGGGAACGGGCGCGGAGAGGGCGCAGTCGATTTTGAAGACGCCCGGCCCATGGCGAAAACGCCGCAACTTGGCGCGGTAGGAGGAAGGCAGGGCGTCGCCGGCAATCTCGGCAAGCAGCCGCGGGCTGGTGTCAAACAACACGACCCGGCTGGGCGGCAACTCGCTGAGCGTGCGCACCCGCCAGCCGGTGACGAGTTCGCCGCCATGGCGCTCGATGATGCGGAGCAGGGCGTTCGCGATGCTTTGGGAGCCGCCCCGGGCGACGGGCCAGCCAACGGCGTGAGCGCTGAATTGCAGCATGACGCCGATGGCTGAGGTCAGCGGTGTTTCCAGCGGGAGGATGCTGTGGGCGGCGTTGCCGGCGAAGAGGGCGCGAGCTTCATTGGTTTTGAAAGCAAAACGCGCCAGCCAGGCGGCGGGCGGCAGCGCGCGCAGACCGAAGCCCGTCACGCGCAGTGGATGACGCGGCAATCGCAGAGGATCGAACAGATCGGGGTAGAGGCTGGCGGCGTGACGCACGAGCGGCTCGAAAAAGGACTGGTAGCGGCTTTGGTCCGCCCCCAAGCCGGCGGCGGTTTGCTCCAGGGATCGGTGCAAAACGGCGGCACGACCCTCCGCGAGCGGATGGGCCAGCGGCACCTCCGGATGGAGCCATTGCAGACCCTCGCCTGGCAAGTCGAGGGCTTGGAAGCAGGGCGAGGCGACGCCGGTGGGATGCACCGCCGAGCAAACGTCGTGCAGGAAGCCGGGCAGGGTGAGTTCTTGAGTGCGGGTGCCGCCGCCGGGGGTGGCGGATGCTTCGGCGATCAATACCCGCCAGCCTTGCCGCGCGAGAAGAGCCGCGGCCACGAGACCGTTTGGCCCTGAACCGACAATGACGGCGTCGTAGTCAGAAGCGGCAGGGGCGGGCATGGTCGGTTCATCCTAAACCGGGAAGCCCCCTGCTCAAGCGATGGCGCCGGTTGTGGCGAAATTGCCGTTTGCCTGCGCCCGGGGACAGGCTAGGATGGCCGCCGTTTACGCCCTCTGAATCATGATTGCCCGCTTTGCTGTTGCCGCCACCGCCGCCCTCGTTTTGACCGGAGTTTCCTGCGACAAGCACTCCTGGGAGGAAACGCGGGTGCTGCACGGCCACGGGCATGGCGACCATCATGGCGACGCTGAGCACAAGGATGACCATGGGGCTGCCAAGGAAGAGCACCACGACACGAAGGCGGAGGGAGCTGCGGAGAAGCACTGAGCCGCGCACCGGTTCAGATGATGTGCTGGGGCTCCTGCAAGTTGGCGCTTTGGCACGAAGGGCAGCGGCTGATGGCCTCTTCCGTGGCCGGATAGGTGCAGCCGCAGATGCGGCAGCGCAGGGTCGAAAGACGGCGCACTTTGTCCCGGCGACGATCTTTTAAAACGGTGCGCAGCCACCAGAGGCCGATGGAGAGCAGGCCCGGGATCATGAAGAGCAGGATGAGATCGGACAGGTTGATGCTGATCATGGCGGGTTGGAGTCCGGTGCGCGCTTCCAGATGAAGGAGACTTCGCCCCATTTGACTTCCGGGCCGGCATGCGGGGCGAAGCGGGTTTGATTGAGGGCAGCCTGGAGGGCGGGCACCAGATCGCGATCCTCCTGGCCTGAAGTCAGCGGTGAAGCGATCAGGGTCTGGCCGCTGGCCAGGACACCCATCTCAAAGCGCATGCGCGCCAGGTCATGGGGGCGGAGGTGGTTGAGCGCGGGCGGCATTCGCAGCGGCAGGTTCGCCAATGCCCCGTGAAATACGGGCTGCAAATGGAACGCCGGCGGCGGGGCGCTTGGTCCGGCGGTCAAACGCGGGGCGGGCAGCGGGGGCAGCGCCAAATCGTGCGGCTGGAACAAACGGTAACGCGGGGTGTCGGCCGGGCTGGCAACCGGTTCCTTCAGCCGCGGTTCAAACCCCGCGAAACTGGGTTTGAACAAGGGCAGCAGCGCCTCCTCCCCCGCGTCTTCCAGGGCTTCGGGACGCGCCAGCAACAGCGCGCCGTGATCAAGGGCGCGATTGAGGGCGCTTTGATTCATGGGATGGTCGGGATTGAGCAGCAAAAGGCTGCGCGAACCCTGGACATTGCGCGAAGATGGTGGTGGCGCGACCTTGAAGACCAAGGTCACCGCGGTCAGCACGATGAGGCACAACAGCAGCGGCGGCAGCAGCCGCCAAATCGATGTGGGGCTGTTTTTCCAGGGAAAAATCAGGCCTTTGTCCTGGGCAGCGGGCTCGTTCATGGCTTGGCGGCCGGAGGGGGCGGCGTGGTGGCGTAGGCCACCTCGTAATGCAAATCCAAAGCCGCCTGGCTGACCGCCATCACCTGGCCGAAGGGCACCAGGCGGTCCGCCTGGATCAGCACCCGGCGGTTCTGCGGTTCCTGCTGGCTGAGCAACTGGCTCAAGTCCTTCGGATCCAGTGGTTTGCCGTCGAAAAACAGCCGCACCGGGTGGCCTGGCGCCACGGTCAGCACATGGGCGGTTTCAAATCCGGCCAAGCGCGCGGGCGACTCCGGCAGGCGGATGTTGACACCGGATTGCTCGATAAAACCCGAGCTTAGCAGAAAATACACCAGCAGCAGCAGGATGACCGTCAGCAGCGGCGCGATGAACAGCCAGGGACTTTGGTTGGGCAGATGGCTCTCAAGCTTCATGGCAGGTGGCGGACGACCGCGCGAGCGGCCCATGATTCAGCCGCCTCAGGCGCAAGGTGGACGCTGGCCTACTTTTTGGCGCCGCGCGAGCGGGAATTCGCCTCCATCAGCACCGGCGCGTCCGCTTTTTCCTGGCGAAACTCGACGATGTTGTCGTGGTGGCGGGCATCGTCGATGAGGTTGACGATCTCGATGCCGGCGCGCTCCAATTCGTGCATGAGCGAGCGTGATTTGGCGGCGAGGAAGGCGTAAGCCAGGTAGGCCGGCACCGCGACCACGATGCCGAGGGCGGCGGTCACCAGGCTTTGGTAGAGGCCGCGCGCCACCTCGGAGGTGCTGGCGGCGCCTTGAGCGGCGGAGAGATTGGTGAAGCTGTCGAGCAGGCCCAGCATGGTGCCGAGCAGGCCGAGCAGGGGGGCGCAGTGCGCCACGGCGTTGAGAATGCCCAGAAAACGCTCAAGACGAGGCACTTCGAGCTGGCCAGCCTCCTGCACGATCTCACGCAGTTGCTCGCGCGGCGCGTGATGGCGCAGCAGTGCCGCCTGAATGACCCGGCCGGCCGGCACGCGGGTGGCAATGCATTCCTGCAGGGCTTCGGCGTAGTTTTTGCGCCGGATCAGGCCTGCCAACCCGCTGAGGAACTCACCCACGTTCATGCTCGCCCGGTGATAATAAGCGAGGCGCTCCAGGAAGATGGCTCCGGCGAAGGCCAGACACCCAAGCAGCAGCCAGACCAGCGGGCCGCCTTTGGAAATCAAGTCAATCATGGGGTCGGGAGAGTGGCATTAAAATGGCGTCAGGCGCGTTGAATGCTCACTGGCATCGGTGCAGCAATTTTTATGCCGGGGTGAAGGGGTTGTAAACTCCGGATTTGGCGGCGGAGAAATCGGCCGTTGCAAAAGCGTCCAGCCCGTCCGCTGGATCAGAGCTGCCGGGGGCCGCGTCTTCCATTGCGGCCAAGTCAGCGGCGGCTTCGCGCAGGGCCAGGCTGAAGCGGGCGCGGGGCGCGCTCGCGGCATGCCGCAGCACCAGGCAGCGGTGGCCGTCCAGGCAGTGCAGCAAAACCACGTCGGCGTCGGATTCCAGCCGCAGCGAATGTGGAATGGAGTCGCTGCGCCAGGCTGCCGCCAGGGCGGCGGCGGCGGTCAGCAGGGCTTCGAGCAGCACGCCCGCAGCCAGCGTGTCGGCGGTGGCGCTTGCACTTGAATCAACGAATTCCAGCCGGTTCGTCTGGCGGTCCAGCAAGCCGGCAGCCAGCACCTCCGGGAGGCGGCTGAGCTCGCTCAACCGGCTGCGGGTTTCGCTGGTCATCGGGAAGGCCATGGCAGATTCCGGTTTAGCTGGCCGCGAGGGCGGGTGAGGCTGCGGGCGGACGGGCCGCCGTGCTGGCGGCGGGAGCGGATTGGCGGGCCTGGAGCCGCTGCAGCACCGCGGTGGAAATGGCATTGAGGGTGGTCAGCACATTGCGGCCGCTGAGCGCGTCGGCGGCAAAGCTGGGGCAGCGCTGGGCGCGGTTGTTGAGCAGGTATTCCATGTATTCAACCGGCGCCAGGTTCTGCAGGCTGCGCTTGTTGTATTGCAGCACCAGGGGAATGGAGTCGATGGAGCGGCCGTTCAGCCGCAGATTGGCCTCCAGATTTTGCATCGCCTGCAGGTTGTCGCGCTGGCGGTCCAATTGGGAGTCGGCCACAAAAACCACGCCGTCCGCCTGGTGCAGCACCAGTTGCATGGTGGCGTTGTAAACAATCTGCCCGGGCACCGTGTAGAGCTGGAAGGTGATGTTGCAGCCGGGGATGGCGGCGGTTTCGAGCGCGAGAAAGTCGAAGAACAGGGTGCGGTCGCGGTTGGTGGACAAGGTCACCAGATCACCGCGGCCGGAGGGGTCGAGCCGGGCATGCAGGCTGCGCAGGTTGGTGGTTTTGCCGCTTAATGGGGTGCCGCAATAAACAATCTTGAAGCTGATTGTTTTTTGGTCTGGCTGGATGGCGGGCATCGCAATGATGAATCAGACGGCGTCCACGAGCCGGGCGAGCTGGCGGGCGACGAGGGTGAGCTTGTCCCGCTGGGCGGGGCTGGGTTCCCGCTCATGCAGGACGGCCAGCGTCACCTCGCCCGGACAGCAAAGTGTGATGAGCCGGGTGCCGGAGTTGAGGGTGAAAGTCTCAGCGTCAGCGATGCCGATCAAAGGCGCAAGCGCGCGCAGGTTGCGGGCGACTCCGGCCGCTTGGCTGCGGAACGCAGGGGCATCGATTTCGGAGCTGGCGTTCGCGTGCGCGGCGACGAGCGTGTCCTGGCGAATCAAGGCGCAGGCAGCGATGCCAGGAAGGGCGCAGGTTAGTTCCAAGACGCGCTGGATGCCCAGGATCTCGTCGCTGTCGAGCAAAGCGCGCAACAGCAATTGCTCCTCGCCCAGGGTGGGCGCGGCGGACAGCCCCAAGGAGGAAGGGGCCGCAGACGCTGCTTTCGAAGCGGGCGCGATCACGGGTGCGGGGGGGCTGGGAGCGAAAGAGGCGGGCATGGGAGCGTCCGTTTTGGCGGCGGGTTTTTCTTCGTCCAGATCAACGCTGGGCGGGAAGGAGAAGGCTGGCTTTTCGGAGGCCTCGGGGCTGACCGGTTCCGGCATGGCAAACACCGGCGCTTCCGCGACAGGGGCGGGTTCAGGCGCGGGCGGCGCGGCAGCAGGCTCCGCAGCCGGGGGGAATGGGGCGGGGGCTTCGGGCAGCGGGGGCGGCGCATCCGGGTTTCCCCCGAATAAATCGAAGCTGCTGAGACCGCTGGGAGCACCCGATTTTTCAGACGGCGCAAAGGGGTCGATGATCCGCGGCTGTGATTTGGGAGCGGGCAGGGTGGTGTTCGACTGGGGCGCGGCCACGGTGAGCATGCCTTCGATGTCCGTCTTGGGCTGAATCAGATTGGCGCCCGGGGGTTTGGCCACCACTTCGAACGGAGGAGCGGGAGGTGGTTGTGGCGCCGGTTCTTCTGGAGTCGAGTCGGCAGCCGGGGCATCCGGCACCGCAGCGAAGGGATTGCCAGGCTCGATTTTGAAAGGATTGGGCGCGGCGGCGGGCACGGCGCTGGTCATGAAGGGATTGGCCAGCGAAGGAGCGGGTTGCAAAGTGATGGCGGGCGTGCTGGCCGCCGGCCCGGCCGCGACCGTTTCCAGCGGGGTCAGTACTTCCAGCGGAATTTGCACGGTGTGCGCGCGGCGTGCGCTGCCCAGGACATTCCGGAAGCCCACGTCAGTAATGCCATCGACGATGGTGCCCAGGTCCATCGCCGGCACCGGCATGTCCTGCAACTCGGCGACGAGGCCGCCATGAAACTGCGTGGTGATCCAAGTGGGCACCATGGCGGGGTCGAAGCCCAATTCCTCCGCTTTTTGGCCTTCCAGAAGCGCGGCCAGTGAGGCGGTGGCGGCGCCGCTGATTTTTGGGGCAGCGGTAGAGGGGGTGGCCTTGTCCTCCGGGGCGGGAGCGAAGGGGGCGGGCGCGGGTTGCGCCGGGAAAACCGGGGGAGGGACAGTTGGCTCGGACTCTGACACCGGGAACAAAGAAAATCTCGCTGCCATCGGCCCTTGAGGCGCAACGGCAGGGGGCGCTGAGGGGAAAAGCGATACCGGCAGGGTATCCGCACCGGGTGGTTGCAGGGGCGTCGATTCAACGAAAGGGGACGCGGGAGCACTGGCCGCGAACGGGCTGCCCTCATCCAGGAAGGGTGAGGGAGGCAAAGAGGAGGCCGGGGTTTGGGCAGGATCGCGCCGTGGTGGCAGGCTGACCGGCTTGGTCGGCACTGGCGGCTCCTGGGAGGCCTCGGTGAAAAGGCTGGCGAACGGCGAAGCCGGCGCGGAAGCAGCGGCCGGGAAAAGAGGGGAGCTGGCGGGCGCGGCTGACAGAAACGGCGAGGCCGGCGCGGTGACCGGCTGAAAAACCGCTGCTGCCGGGCTCTCGCTGGCAGCGGATGCGGCGCTGATCAAGCTAGGCAGCTTGGCCGGCGGCAGATTGATCATGCGTTGATCGTCAGGGGCGACGGGTCCGAGAAAGATGCCGGGGCAAACACGATAAATTTCAAACAAGGGCACCGCCAGCCGGCCTGAGGAGAGCGCTTGTTTGAGCACCGCTGGCGCAATGTTGACCGCTTGTCCCTGCGGCACCGAGGAGGCGCGGGCCAGCTCCGGCGGCAATTGCGGCAGCACATCGGCCACGGTCAGGCCATCGGTCGCAGCCTGCGCGAATGTGGAGCCGGGGATGCCGCTGTCAGCCGGATCGGCCTCCTGGTTCAAGGTGCGAAAAAGTGGCGCGCCAAAGGGCGACATGCCAGGGGCGGCTCCATGAGGGGGTACGGCTTCGGTCATCAAGGTGTGGGGTGGAAAGCCTCCCGGCACCGGCGCATCAGGCATGGAGGCAGGCTCTTGTACCCCTTCCTTGTTGAACATGCTGCGCAACGAAAAACTCATATTCGGGAGGAACTACGAGGGAAAAGAGAGTAAAATAAGCTAGTTTTTATAGAAAAGAACCAAAAATCTAACCAATTTAATTTACCACTTTAAATATTCGCCTATCATTAAGCAACAACTTTCTTGTGGATGAGGTGATTTTTCCAGGGCTCAGGTTTGGAGCGCGCCTGTCCTGCCGCTGACGCCGTGATCTGCTGGCGACAAAATATTTTCATCATGTCGCCGGCTGAGCTCGGCAAGCCTCTGGACAAGCAGGCAGGAATGTGACAGCGTGCTTGCGCCTGTCCAGCCGCTCGAGCGATCGAGCCTGTCTGCGCCCGCATTTTTATATCCCGCCGTGTCATCCATCCAGCCCCACTCATTGATCGAGATCGATGCCGCTGATTGGACTCCTGAGTTTCAGGAGCAATACCTTGCCGCCTACCGCCACATGCAACTGGCGCGGCTGGTGGAGGAAAAACTGGCCAGCCTTTACCGCTCCGGTGGCCGCATTGTCGGCGGAGTGTATTTGGGACGCGGGCAGGAGGCTTTTAGTGCCGCGCTTGGGGTGCAGCTCACGCCCGGCAAGGATGTGTTCGGGCCGCTGATTCGCGATCAAGCGGCGCGCTTTGCTTTCGGTGAGTCCATTTTGGACGGCTTCCGCACTTATTTTGGCTCTGCGGCCGGTCCCATGCGCGGGCGTGACGGCAACATCCATCGCGGTCGTCCGCGCGAGGGATTGCTGGCCATGATCAGCCACCTCGGCAGCCTCATCTCGGTGGTCGCTGGCATGCTGATGGCGCGGCGGCTGAAAGGCACGCTCGGCGACGCCATCGGCGCGACGTCGATTGGTGACGGCGGCACTTCCACGGGCGCTTTCCATGAAGGCTTGAACCTCGCCGCGATCGAACGCCTGCCTCTGGTCGTGGCGTTGGCGAACAACCAGTTTGCTTATTCCACGCCGACCGACCGCCAATTTGCCTGCGAGGATCTCGTCAGCCGCGCTGAAGGTTATGGCGTCGCGGGCGTGTCGGTCGATGGCACCGATTTGGCCGCTTGCTTGAAGGCCTTCCGTGCCGTTGTCGCCGCTGCTCGCACGGGAGGCGGTCCGCAGCTCGTTGTCGGCCGGCTTCTGCGTCTTGCAGGTCACGGCGAGCACGACGACGCCTCGTATGTGCCGGAGGAGGCGCGCTTTTCCAAATTGGGCCGCGATTGCCTGCTGCTGGCGGAAAAGGAAATCCTCGCACGCGGGCTGGCGACCGAAAAACAGATGGCGGAATGGACCGCCGAATGCCGGCGAGGCATCGATCAAGCGGTGGCCCAAGCGGGTCGCGAGTCGCCGCCTGATCCCTACCGCGAACGCTGGGATGCCCTGTCCACAACCGAACTGGTGGAGGGGCGGCAGGGATGAGCTTGACCTATCTCGAAGCGATCCGCGAAGCTCAATACGAGGCGCTGCGCACCCGCCCGGAGGTCTTTCTTTATGGCCAGGACATCGGGGCCTTTGGCGGCGCCTTCAAGGCCACGAAAGGATTGGCCCGTGAGTTTCCCGGTCGCGTGATCGACGCGCCGATCAGCGAGGACGCCATGGTCGGGCTGGCTGTGGGCGCTGCGATCGAGGGCGCGCGGCCAATTCTGGAAATGCAGTTTGCGGACTTTTCCTCGGTCGGTTTCAACCAGATCGTCAATCAAGCCGGCACCCTCTTCTGGCGCACCGACATACCTTGTCCCATCACCATCCGCCTGCCTTCCGGCGGCACTCCGGGCAGCGGCCCGTTCCACAGCCAGTCGATGGAGTCCATCTACGCGCACTATCCGGGGCTGGTGATCCTGACCCCGGCCACGGTGGAGGATGCCTACTGGATGCTGCTCGACAGCGTGGATCTGAATGACCCGGTCATTTTCTGCGAGCACAAGTTCCTTTATTACCACCTCAAGGCCGATTCGCTAGGCGAGCGCTCGCTGCCCGTCGGCAAGGCGCGCATCGCCCGGCCGGGCCGCCACGCCACCGTGGTCACTTACAGCGCGATGTTGCACGAGGCCCTGCGCTCGGCGGACGAATTGCAGCTCGACGGTTATCAAATCGAAGTGGTCGATCTGCGCAGCGTGAAACCCATGGACACCGACACCATCCTGGCCTCGGTGGCGCGCACCGGGCGTTTGCTGGCGGTGGGCGAATCCTTTCCTTGGGGCGGTGTCACCGCGGAAATCGTGGCGCGGGTGGCGGCCGAGGCCTTTCACCTGCTCGACGCGCCACCGATGCGTCTGAACGCCAAGGACACGCCCATCCCCTACCATCCCAACCTCTGGAAATCGCACCGGCCCACCGTGAGCTCGATCTCCGATGCGGTGCGCCGCCTGTTGCGCTTCTGAGGCTGCGCTGTTGTTTTTTTGCCCATGCCGTTCATTCCCATCCTCATGCCGCAGTTGGGCGAGTCCATCGCCGAAGCCACCGTGGTGCGCATTCTCATCGAGCCCGGCCAAAAGGTGGAGGCGGGAGCGGACTTGTTTGAGGTGGAAACCAACAAGGCCACCATGGCCGTCGCCGCGCCTTGTGGCGGTTGTGTTGGCCAGATTCTCGCCACGGTGAACTCCAGTTACGCTGTCGGAGCGGGGCTCGCCACCTTGGATGCCTCTGATGAAGATGTCGAGGCGCTCGGTTTTCGCGATGACATCACGCCGCTGCTCAACGCTGCGCCCAGCACGGACACCATCGCCTCGGGAGACGTCGTGCATTTCCAGTTCAACGAGGAAGACGCCATCCAGGACCGCCAGCCGCGGGTGGAGCCTGTCGTGGGCGGCCTGCCGGTGCCCGCTGGCGCCACCGGGGCCGCCTACATCTCGCCGCGTCTGCGCGCGCGCATGACCGAGCTCGGCCTCAATGCCTCCGACCTCGCGGGCGTCGCCGGCACGGGCGCGGGTGGCCGCGTCACGGTGGAGGATTTTGAGAATTTCCTGCGCGGCATCGAGCAGCACCGCCTCAGCCCGGCCTCGCCCATGCGCATCGCCGTCGCCGACTCCATGCGGCGCAGTTGGACGCGGCCGCTGGCGACGGTTGGCAGTCCCGTGGTCATGGACGCCCTGCTGGCGCACCGCAAAGCCGCCGATCCCAAGCCTGGGCCCGCACTTTACGCGATCCGCGCGCTGGCGCTGGCGCTGGCGGAAAACACCGCCGTGGCCGGCCGGCTCATCGGCAGCCGCATTGTGCATCCGCGCGCCATCGACATCGGCTTCGCCGTGGAGGTGGACGACGGCGTGCTCGTGCCCGTGCTGCGGGAGGTGGACAAAACCCCGCTGCAAAAGCTGGTGCCGACCTACAACAAGCTCGTTGAACTCGCCCGCGCCCGCCGCCTGCCCAGCGACGCCAACCACCCCGGCATCGCCACCGTGACGAACTTCGGCAGCTTCGGCATCGTCTGGGCCACCCCCATCCCGCTGCCCGAGCAAAACCTCGTGCTCGGCCTCGGCGCCGGCCGCAAAGCGCCGTTCTGGAGCGACGAGGTGAAGCAGTTCGTTCCCATGGTGGAGGCGGAGCTGACCCTCAGCTTCGACCACCGCATCCTCGACGGCGGCGGCGCCGGCCGCCTGCTCTCCCGCGTCGCGGAACTGCTGCAGCAGCCGGAGAAGTTGTGAGTGGCGCAAGCCGCTCACTGTAGCACGGGCGTCCCGCCTGGGTGTGTCGCGAGCGTCTCGCTCGCCGGAGGGCCGGATTGTATTCCGGTCCATTTTCCCAAAAGTGGGGCGAGCCACTGGCTCGCCAGACGATCCGTGCGACCGAGCCGAGCGCACCACGGATGACGCGCAAGCTGGAAGCTTGTGCCACTTTTCCACCGCCTCCGCCCGCGAAAATCAGGGCGGGAATGCAATCCCATCCTCCTATCTTGATGACCAGCAAGTCAAAAAAACTTGTATTTTTGCCAAAATGTCGAATTATTTTCGACATGTCGGCAAAAACAGCCCATCAAAGCGAACTGCCCCCGGACCAGCCTTTTGATTACCAACTGGCGATGGATCGTCTGCGCGGCTACCGCGCGCCACGCGACAAGCTGGGGCATCTCTGCGCCAATGGAGAGATCATTCGCGTGCGCAAGGGGCTTTATGTGCCCGGCGCGCGGCGCGGGGAGGCGCCGCCGGTGGATCCCTTGGTTTTGGCGGGGCTGATCTATGGCCCGTCCTACATCAGCCTGGAGACCGCGCTCGCCTGGCACGGGCTGATCCCGGAGCGGGTGGAGGAAATCGCGAGCATGACCTCGAAGCGGGCCAAGGAGTTCCGCACCCCGCTGGGACGTTTCCGCTACGAACCGGTGCCGGAGCGGGTGTTCGCCTGCGGGCTGCGGCTGGAGAAGGCACGCGGCGGCGCGTTTTTCCTGGCCGAACCGGAGAAGGCGCTGTGCGACCGTCTCGCCCAAGTGCGCGCCCTGACCGCGGCGCGCGAGATACCGCGCGTGCTGGAGGAGGATTTGCGCGTGGACAGCGACGAGGTGCGCGCGACTTTTCGCCGGGACTTGGTGGCGGAAATCGCCGCCGGTTACCGCCGCCGGAGCGTCTCGGCCTTCCACCGTTGGTTGTCGCGTCAGGAGGAGGCCGCCGCGTCATGAATGCCGCTCTGCAAACCCTGGTGGACCGCTACCAGCCGGCGACCACGGCGGACTGGGAGAATGCGCTGCGGGAAATCGTGCAGGAACTGGCGCTGCTGGGCCTGTGGCGCTCCAAGTTTTTCGAGCACGCCGCGTTTTACGGCGACACGGCGCTGCGCATCTTCCACGGTCTGCCGCGCTTCTCGGAGGATATGGACTTTTCCCTGCGGCGTCCGGATCCCGCCTTCAAACTGGAACCACATCTGGAGGCCGTGCGCGCCGAACTGGCGGCGCTCGGATTTCAATTTGAGGCGGAAGTCAAATCCAAACGAGCGGACACCGCCATCGAATCCGCTTTCCTCAAGGGCGGCACGCGGGTGAACCTGCTGTGCATCGGCGCGCCCGCCGGCTTGTCCGAACACTTGCCGCCGGGACAAAGGCTGCGCATCAAGCTGGAAGTGGACACCGATCCGCCCGGCGGCGGTGAAGACGAGGTGCGCACCCTGCTGGCGCCCATCCCGTTCCAGGTGCGGTTGTATCAACTGCCGAGCCTCTTCGCCGGCAAGCTGCACGCCCTGCTGTGCCGGAATTGGAAGAACCGGGTCAAAGGCCGCGACTTCTTCGACTTCGTCTGGTATCTCGGCAGAGGCGTGTCCTGCCATCTGCCCCATCTGCAAGCGCGCATGGAGCAAACCGGCCACTGGCAACCCGGCGCACCGCTCGATGCGGCCGCACTCCGGCGGTTGCTCGTGGAGCGCTTCGAGCAAGTGGACTTCGACCAAGCCCGCGCCGACGTACGCCCCTTTGTCCGCGACCCCGACGCACTGAACTTGTGGAGCCGGGAGTTTTTTGCGGGATTGACGCCGCAGGTGCGGGTGGCGGAGCTGCTGCAGCCGGGGAGAGGATGAGCGACCGGCTCGGTCACACTCTCCGAACGCAGCGAGCCAGCGGCTCGCGCCACATCATTCCGGCGGCGCTCCCGTCAAGCCTTCACTTGACCTGCCAAAACTCATCAAAGAAATCCGCCGCCACCACCCGGCCCGCCTTCTCCGTATCCGGGGGTGTGGTGATGTCGAGGATGGCCCAGTCCGGCAGCTTTGGATTTTGCAGGGAGTTGGTGCGGTCGTGCGCCTCGCGGAAGGTGAGGCCGGAGTTGATTACCACCTCGAAGTTGGGCGAGCCGAGTGCCGGATAAATCAGCAGCGGCACATGCGTCTTGGCGTCGTGGGATTTGCCTGCCATTTCGATTTTTTCCGCCTCCCATGACAGCGGCAGCCGGTCGGCGATGCGGCGCAGCACGGAGTTGGACTCCGGCGTGCCCCACAGGATCAAGCCTTGGTCCCGGCCCGCCTCGACGGGGTCCGTGATCTCGGAGGCTTTGACGACGCGCGCGTCGCCGCGCATGAGGCTGCGCCAGCGCTGGATGAAATGCGCGGACTCGGTCTCTACCCAGGCATTAACGGCGGGGTTGGAGGATTGGCCGTCCGGCAGCACCACGAGGAAGCGCTTCATGACGGCGTTGTCCATCGGGCCGGGATGCGACCAGGGTTTGCCGCCCTCCGGACCCGTGTGCTGGAAGGACTGCTGGCTGCCGAAGTCGGTCCACACGCCGTTTTTTTTGATGAGCCGGACAAAGGCGTTCACGCTCGTCGCGGTGCGCGGGCCGGGGTGCATGAAGGTTTCGAACTCTGGCTGTTCCGGGCCAAGCGCCACCGTCAGCTTGACGCCGTCCACGATCACGTCGAGTTCCGTTTTTCCGGTGCGCACTTGCGGCGGCGGATACATCACGATGCGGCTGACGTTTCGCGTGGTGATCTCGATGCTGCGCCCGCTCGTCACCTTGGCATCCAGCCGCGCTTCCTTCCAGCTCTCCTCCATGCCGTGCAGGTTCAGCCACTTCATGCGGCCGTAAAACGGGGTCTTGGTTTGGATGTGGATTTCATTTGGAAAACGATCACGCCCTTTCGCCACCGCCGCCTCGATCTCCGCCTGCACCGTTTTGATCACCTCCGGATGGTACTTGTGCCCCATGCCGGGGCCGATGTGATGCCGCATTGTCAGGCCTTCCGCCGCCAGCACCTCGCTCATGTACCCCGCGGCGTCGCGCTGGCTGTCTTCCTCTCCGCTATAAACAACAAGAGGCACGTTGAGCAGGTTGCGCGCGGCGTCGGGCACGTCATAGACGCCCCAGAGCTTCTGTTCGTACCACGGCGGCATCTTGTCCGGCGTTAGCTTTTGATAACGCTTCACATCCACGAAACCCGCCCCAGCATGGACGCATGCCCACTGGTCCGCGTAGTGCGCGCCGATGTGCCAGGCACCCGCGCCGCCCATGCTGAAACCGGCGAGAGCGATGCGGTCACGGTCCACGTTGAAGCGCGCCACGGCGTCGTCCCGCGCCTCGAACACGTCGGTCTCGCCCGCGCTTTTCCAGCCGTTGCAGTAGCGGCCAAACGGGTGAATCACGATGGTGCCCTTGGGCTGAAACTGTCCCGGCTTCGTGCTGCCCAGCTTGCCGGCGATGAAGTGCAAGTCCGTCGAGGTGTCACCGCGTCCATGCAGCCATATCCACATCGGGATAGCCTTTTTACCGATCTCCAAACCCTCCGGCACCTCCACCGCGTATGGCTGCGCGCTGTCATCAATCCGCGAGTAAAACCCGAGCACCTTCCAGCCGCTGCCGGCCATCCACGGCGTCTCGTTTTTTTGCAGCGATTCAATCCGCTCCGCCGCCTCATCGAGCAGGCGATTGGCTTTTTTCACGCCGTCCTCAGCCTTCTTGTCATACCACTCGTGGAATTCGAGGGCGTAGCGCACCGCCTTCAGGAAGATCTCCGCATCCGCCGCGCGCTCGTGTTTCTTCACCGCGGCAAACGCCGTCGTTAGTTCCTGCAGGCGTCGCGTCAAATCAGCCTCTTGCTCCGCTGACAAATCCGCCACCGGTTTCGGCGGCAGCGAGCCGCGAAACGAAGCCGTCGCCCCGTCGCTGCGCAATTGCGCTGTCAGTTCGCCCCCCGCCAGCAGCAAGCCCGCGAGCACCCCGAAACTCAAACGTCGTTTCATCATCCTGTTCATCCTCGGGCAATCCTGCTCATCCTGTCAAAAAGAAATGCCGTGTGTTCAATCCTCATTTTCAACGGTTTGAGGTTCATCCGGGAAGTGGGTGCGTTACAGGCTGCCGGTGGGAACCGGTCTGGAACGAAACTGGGCGCGCCAGCGTCCTGGACTGCGACGGTGTTGCTTCGCGCCGCCCCACGGCGCTCACCCCTGCGGGCATGCGCGTCAACTTCGTGTCAATCGTTGGACTGGTCGAAGAAGTTTTTGCGCTTTCTTTTGTCGTAACAGCAATAGCGCACGAGGTGGTTCCAAGTGTGCCGCGCTTCCTCCCGCTCCCGTTCGTCCGACTCGGCCAGGGCGCGGGCGATCATGCCCGCCAACTCGGGACTGCGGGCCAGCCGCTTGAGGAATTTTGCAGGCTCAGCTCACGGTCATGATGGCGTTTCACATGGCTGTGGCAGGTGCAGTAGAGCGCGTTGATTCCCCCCCGGTGATCATGATCAACCATCCCCGTCTCAACCAAGGCCGTGCCGTCGCCCAGTGGCTCAGCAGTTTCAAGGACTTCCCGCCACGGCAGAAACCCGCGAGCTTCAACCTGGATGAAGTAATGCGGAAGATGTCGGAGTCGCACCCAGACAAGTAGCCGCCTGTTTCCGCCTGGCGGCGGGGCGGCCTTCGAGGCGATTGATGTTGGGGGTGCCACACCGCACTTGCGCGAGCCACGCAAGCGCTGTCAGTTCGGCTCTTTGCTGCCATGAAGACTGTGTTTCTCTTTCCGCGTTGTGTTTTGCCTCTGATTGCGCTGGCCTCTGCCGCTGTGGCGGACGGGCCGAAGGACAACCTCCCGGCGGAGGTGCGGCCGATTCCGCCGGCGGGCATCGAGGTGCCGGCGGAGGCGCGGGCGGAGCTGGAGAAGGGGCTGGCGGAGCTGAACGCGCTGCTTTTGGCGACGCAAAAGGCGCAGGCGAAGCACCCGCGCCTGGCGGACCTGCTGCCGGACATCGAGGTCTATCACAAGGCGGTGGATTGGGCGCTGCGCTACAACGAGGTGCACAAGCCGGGAGAATTGAAGGCGGCGGCGGAGCTGCTGGCGGAGGGCACGCGGCGGGCGGTGGATTTCCAGGCGGGCAAGACGCCGTGGCTGGCGCAAAAAGGGCTGGTGGTGCGGGGCTACCGGTCGCGCATCGATGGCTCGGTGCAGCCGTATGGCATGGTGATCCCGGAGAGCTACAGTGGGGCGCCGGCGCGCCTGGACACGTGGTTTCATGGTCGCGGGGAGACGCTGAGCGAACTGGCCTTCATGGACCAGCGTCGCAAGCAGCCGGGCCAGGCTTTGGCGAAGGATGCGCTGGTGATCCATCTCTACGGCCGCTACAGTTGCGCCAACAAGTTTGCGGGGGAGATCGATCTGCTGGAGGCGCTGGAGCATGCGGGCAAGTTTTACGCGATCGATGAGGACCGGGTCATCGTGCGCGGCTTCAGCATGGGCGGGGCGGCGACGTGGCAGTTCGCGACGCACTACGCGGAGCGCTGGTGTGCGGCGAGCCCGGGGGCGGGCTTTTCGGAGACGCCGGAGTTCCTGAAGGGCTTCCAGGGGGAGGATGTGTACAGCGCGCCGTGGTATCAGCAGAAGCTGTGGCACTGGTACAATGCGACGGACTACGCGCTGAACCTTTTTCACTGCCCGACGGTGGCCTACAGCGGGGAGCTGGACCGGCAGAAGCAGGCGGCGGACGCGATGGAGGCGGCGCTGCGGGCGGAGCACATCGACCTGCTGCACTTGATCGGGCCGCAGACGGAGCACAAGATCCATCCGGACTCGATGGCGGAGATCGAGCAGCGGCTGGCAGAGATCGCCGCCGGGGGCCGGGCGCGGATGCCTTATGAGGTGCATTTTACGACGTGGATGCTGCGCTACCATCGCATGCACTGGGTGGCGGTGGATGCGCTGGAGGAGCATTGGGAGCGGACGCGGGTGCATGCGAGCATCACGGGGCCTTCGAGCCTGAAGGTGCGCACGCAGAATGTGGCGGCGCTGACCTTTGACATGCCGGCGGGGCATTGCCCGCTGCACCCGATGGAGCGGCCGCTGATCGAGATCGATGGCGAGAAGGTGAGCGTGCGGCGGCCGAAGAGCGACCGCTCGTGGCGGGTGCACCTGCGCCAGGACACGCGCGGCGGCTGGCAGGAGGTGCTCTCCGCTGAGGAGCCGGGCGCAGCGCTGGCGAAGAAACCGGGGCTGCAGGGGCCGATCGATGACGCCTTCATGGACCGCTTTCTGATGGTGCTGCCGACGGGCGAGGCCTGGAATGCGCAGCCGGCGGAATGGGCCGAGGCGGAGGCGAAGCGGGCGCAGTTTGAGTGGCGGCGGCAGTTCCGCGGCGACGCGCCGGTGAAGAAGGACAGCGAGGTGACGGAGGCGGACATCGCCAGCAGCCACCTGGTGCTGTGGGGAGATCCGGGCAGCAACGCTTTGCTGGCGCGCCTGCTCGATAAGCTGCCGGTGCAGTGGACAAAGGAGAAGCTGATCGCCAACAGCAAGGAATATGCCGCCACCGGGCACATGCCAGTGCTGGTTTTTCCGAACCCGCTGAACCCGGCGCGCTACGTGGTGCTGAACAGCGGCTTCACGTATCGCGAGTACGCGTACCTGAACAACGCGCGCCAGGTGCCGATGCTGCCGGACTGGGCGGTGGTGGACCTGAGCGAGGCGGCGGGCACGGTGCGGCCGGGCCGGATCGCGGACGCGGGGTTTTTTGACGAGCACTGGGGCTGGAAGGCATCGCCACGGTGAGGCGGCGCGCGGCTGCGGGTTGCGCTTGATGCGGGCTGGCGTCGCGGTACGGTGCCGCCCCCCCCAGCCAATGCCCTCTTCGAAGCTCTCACTCAGCGCCGCCATTTTGCTCCTGATTGGTTTCTGGGCGGCGGGCTGGCTGGCCGGGCTGGGCGGGATGGAGATCCGCGGGGAGGAAGGGCGGCGGCTGCTGCCGGCGGTGGAGATGCTCAAAACGGGCGACTGGCTGGTGCCGCGCATCGGCGGCGAGGTGTACCTGCGCAAGCCGCCGATGATCAACTGGCTGGCGGCGCTGTCCTTCCAAGCGGGCGGGGCGCAAAACGAGTGGCTGGGGCGGCTGCCGTCCGCGCTGGCGACGCTGGCGCTGGGGCTGGGCATCCTGCTGGGGTTGCGGCGGCCCTTTGGCCTGACGGCGGCGCTGCTGGCGGCGGTCTTTGCCATGGGCAATGTGAGCCTGCTGGAGAAGGGGCGGCTGGCGGAGATCGAGGCGATCTACATCGTCTTCACCGGGCTGGCCTGCGCGTGGTGGAGCGCGGCCTGGCTGCGGGAGCGCTCGCCCTGGATGACGTGGCTGCCGGCGGGGTTTTTGCTCGGGCTCGGCATGCTGGCGAAGGGGCCGGTGCACTTGGTGTTTTTTCTCCTGCCGGTCCTGGGCACGCTCTGGCACGCGGGGCGGGCGGGGCTGAAGGACGGCGGGCTGCGCGCGCTGCTGCGGCCGGCGCCGCTGGCGGGTCTGCTGCTCTGCGCGGGGGTCTTTGCGCTGTGGGCGCTGCCGATGCTGCAGGCCACGGGCGCGGGGGAGACAGGCAGCGTGTGGGCGCGGCAGTTCACCGACCGCATGGCCGGTGAGGGCGACGCGGCGGGCAGCTTCAGCTTGGGCAAGTGGCTGGCGCAATTTCCGCGCACGCTGGTGAACTTCCTGCCCTGGGCGCTGTTTCTGCCGCTGCTGTGGAAACCCGGCGCACATGCGCACTGGAGCGCGCGCCAGCGGGCCTGGTTCCTGGGCTGCCGGACGGGCATGATCGCGGCGGCGGTGCTGGTGCTGCTCAGCCCGGGCTCGTCCTCGCGCTTCGTCATGCCGCTGGTCGCGGTGCCGGCGCTGCTGCTCGGCGCGGTGATGGGGGACCCGACGTTTTATCTGAGCGAGCGATTGGAGGCGGCCTGGCGCGCGGTGCTCGTCGTGCTGGCGGCGCTGGTGATGCTGCTCGGCCCGGCCACGCCGTTGCTCGGCCAGTTTTCACCGACGGCCATCGGCGGCGGCATCGGCGCGCTGGCGCTGGGCTGGCTGGTGTGGAAAAATCGCACGCGCCTGCGCTCGATGACGACACTGACCTGCGCCAGCATGGCTGTCATCGCCGCGGTCATGCTGATCTACGCCGGCGCGGTGCTGCGCTTTGTGCGGGAGAAAAACGACGACCAGCCGATGGGCGAGATCGTCAACCGCGCCATCCCGGCGGGCGAGCCGCTGGTGGCGTTCGACATGGGTTTCGAGCCCTTCCTTTTTTACCTGCGCGAGCCGCTCGCCTACGCCCCCGGCAAGTCCGACCTGCCGGCCGCCGCGCACTGGCTGCTGTGCGAGAAGGACAAGCTGGAGCGTCTGGAGTCCACCAAGCGCCTGGCCAAGGCCAAGCCCGCCGCCGAATTCGACAACCGCGACGGCGACGCCATGGTCGTGGTGAAAATGCTGCCCAAACAACCCTGATCCATGCCTGCCCGTCCGCCGTCTTCATCACGCGTCCCCGATGTGCTCAAACTGCTGCTTTACGTGGCCGCGGTGCTCGTCGGCGGAGCGCTGCTGGCGCCCTGGCTGGTGCAGTGGGGCATGGCGGCCTTTCCCGAGTCGATGGTGGGCAGCGGCGGCGCCGGCGGCTGGCTGGCGGAGAAAATCCACGACGCGCCATTCTCGCGTTACTTCTCGCGGGCCAGCCAGTTTTGGGCGGTGACGCTGCTGTGGCCGCTGATTCGCTGGACGGGGATGAATCGTTCGCTGTTTCCACCCCTGCGGCCGGTCGCCAGCGGTGTGAAGGAATACCTCATCGGTTTCGCGCTCGCGGCCGGGTTGCTGCTGGCGCTGGGCTGGGGGCTCTGCGAATACGGCGCCTTCCGGCTCAAACCCGAGCCGCCTTGGGCCAGGGTCGGCACGGCATTCAGTGCGGCCCTGGGCGCGGGCGTGCTGGAGGAGTTGTTTTTCCGCGGCGCGATTTTTGGCTTGCTGGTGCGCTCTCTCTCCCTGCGCAGTGCGGTGTTCGCGACGACGTTTCTTTTTGCCATCGTGCACTTCCTGCGGCCGCCCGAGGGCTGGGTGCTGCCCATCAACGAAGTGACCTGGAGCAGCGGCTTCGCGGTGCTCGGCGCCATCGGTGGCGGTTTCCTGGACACGCAATTTTTGCTGGCGGAGTTTGCCACCCTGTTCGCCGTCGGCTGGGTGCTGTGTGTGGCCCGGGTGCGGACGGGGCGGCTCTGGGCCTGCATGGGCCTGCACGGCGGCTGGGTCTTCGGCCTCAAGTACTTCAGCGCCCTGACCCTTTCCTCCAAAGCCCTGCGCCTCGGCGAGCACCTGCCCTGGATGGGGGTGAACCTGAAAATCGGCCTCGCACCGCTGCTCGTCATCGCCTTCACCGGCTGGCTGTTTGTCCGTCTTGCGCGCACCGGAGAGACGACGGAAGGACCCGCGGCCTGACGACGTTTCCTGGCATGCCCCATTTGCTCATTCGCCTCGCCGCCGCCGTTTTGCTGTCCTGCGCCAGCCTCTCCGGCGCGGCGGAGACGCCTCCCAAAATCACCGGCAGCCAGCCCATCCCCCCGCTGCCACAGGGTGCCTTCACCCTCGTCGTCATCCCGGACACGCAGCACTACACAGGCAAGGGCTGCAAAGCCACCCCGGAGAGCACCGCCCCCGTCAGCAACCCCCACCTCGAAGCGCAGGTGGACTGGATCGTCGCCAATCGCGAGGCCCAGCGCATCGCCTTCGTCACCCATGTCGGCGACATCGTGGACAAAAACAACCACGACCAGTGGGCCGTCGCCAAAACCCATCTCGACCGCCTGCGCGGCGTCGTGCCCTTTGCCCTCACCGTCGGCAACCATGACATGACCAGCAAGGGCGACGCGCGTCTCTTTCAGCAGCATTTCCCCGCTGCCAGCTTCGCGGACCAGCCCTGGTACTTCGAAAGCTACCAGCATGACCGCAAGGACCAGCACACCTCCGCCAACAACGTCAACAGCGCCCAGGTCTTCAGCGCCGGCGGCGTGGATTTTCTGCATCTCAGCCTCGAATGCAACGCCCCCGACGACGTGCTCGCCTGGGCGGACACCCTGCTCAAACGCCATCCCGGCAGGCGCGCCCTCATCACCACCCACATGGACCTCGGCATCGAGAAAAAACCCAAGACCACCGCCGGTTACATCCACGATCCGAAAGGCCGCATGCAGTGGACCAAAAACCACGGCGAGCGCGGCAACACCGCCGTGCAAATGTGGGACAAACTCTACCGCAAGCACCCCAACCTCCACTTCATCCTCAGCGGTGACCAAAGCCGCGTCACCGCCCTCCGCCGCGCCGATGCCGCCGCCGACGGCCATCTCATCCACGCCCTGCTCAGCGACTACATGAGCCAGCCCGTGCTGCGCCTCATGCGGTTCTTTCCCGCGGAGAACCGTGTGGAAGTGCTCACTTGTGAAGTCACTCGCGGCTTTTTGGTGGAGGCCACGGTGCATGTGCCGGACCATGAGCAGCACCAGTTCACGCTGCCCTGCTCCATGGCCAAGTAGCCGGCACACCTGTGGATAGGGCATTGCGGCGGCATTGGAGCGTGCCGCAAATTCCGCGCTCCGTCCCGCGTTATGAGCCACACCAACCAACGCCCGGTCTCCGGCGCCCCGTCTCCCATGAACGCCACCCTCCCGCTCTGCCTGCTGCTTTTTCTCCCGCTGTCTCTGCGCGCGCAGCACCCGATCGGCGCTAGCGCGGATGTCGGCGCGCCGCGCGGCGCCAAGGTGGTGGACCGTCTGCAAATCACCAAGCCCGGCGTCTATGAAAACCTCATCATCGATGGCGCAGGCAGGAGCGGCAACCTGGTCAAAATCACCGCCGACAACGTGACCCTCCGCCATTGCGAGATCCGCAACGGCAGCGGCAACGGGATCGGCATCTTTGCCAACAACGTCGTCATCGAAAACTGCCGCATCCACCACATGCTCAGCAGCACCTTTGAGGAGCAGCACGACGCGCACGGCATCTCCGGCCGCTGGGGCAGCACCGTCATCCGCAACTGCGACATCGGCCTCACCTCCGGCGACAGCATCCAGTTCGATCCCGACCGCCAATCCACCGGCAGCGTGCTCATCGAGCGCTGCACGTTGTGGACCGCGCCGCTGCCCGCCGCTGCCGCCGGCTTCAAAGCCGGCCAGCGCCCCGGTGAGAACGCGCTGGACACCAAGGTCCCGCCCGGCGGCGCGCGCTGCGTGCTGCGCATGCGCGATTGTTATTTCCACGGCTGGAACCAGCCGGGGCAGATCGACAACCTCGCCGCGCTCAACCTCAAGGAAAACGTCGATGCCGAAATCGAGCGTTGCGTGTTCAACGACAATGAGATCGCCTTCCGCGTGCGCGGCCCCGGCTCGCGCGGCGGCGCCCGCGTCACCATCACCGACTGCGCCATCTACCAGACCGCCACCGGCGTGCGCGCCGAGGACGGCATCGAGCGCCTGCACATCGACGGCATCGCCTTCGGCCCCGATGTCGGCAAACGCTTTCAATTCGTCAATGGCAAACCCGGCCCCGGTTACGAACTGAAGAACGAGCGCGGCGCCCCGCCGCTGGAGACGCTGCTAAAGGACGGCTTTCCCACGCGGCCTTGAGCAAGCCGGCGCCGCTCAACCCTCCCGCCGCCGCAGCACCGCCACCCAGCGGTCCACCGACTTGCCGCGCGCGTCCTTGAGCGCGCGCGAGGCTTTGTTGCGGCGGTTGCTCACCACTTCCATGCCCATCTTTTGCAGCGCTTCCAGGGCCAGCTTGTGCTCGACATCGAAGTAACTGGTGATCACCAGCTTCCCGTCAGGCCGCAAGCGCGCGATGCCTTGATCGAAGATTTTTTTCCACAGTTCCTGGCCGTGCCAGAAGTTCTGATGGCGCAAAAAAACGAGGCCGAAGTCATCGCCCAGCGTCTGGCTGCGTGCGAGCTGGGAGGCGTCCTCGATCAAAAACTCCGCCGACAGGTGCGCGTGCCGTTCCCGCGCCTGGCGGATCTCGCGAATGCGGATGTCCGCGCCCACCATCTCCACCGCGCCATCGCTGCCCGTCAGTTCCCTGCCCACGTCGATCAGCGTCTCCGCCTCGTCGCAACGGCCGCAGGCCAGGTTCAAAATGCGCAACCCGCCATCCGCGGCGAGCTCACCGGCCAAGCCTTCGCGCAGCAAGCCCTTCAGCTTGGCGAGGTCGGCATTCAGCGGGTTGGAGTCAGTCGGGGTCACAAAAGCGCCGCCACCATTAACCGCCGCCTCCGCTCGTGCAAGCCGCGGCACTTGCAGCGCGGGCCACGTCCGCTAGTGTCGGCGCTCATCATGGCCCGCAAATCCCTCAGTTACGCCATCGGTCAGCGCCTCTTCCAGGAGCTTGCCTGCGGCTTTTACGGCTTTCGGATCGTCAATGAAACGGGCCTGCGTTTTGACGGACCCGCGCTCGTGTGCAGCAACCACTTGTCCTTCCTCGACCCTCCCTTCATCGGCCAGGCCTTTGCCAGACCGATTCATTACTTCGCCCGCAAGTCCCTGTTCAAAAACCCCGTCGCCGGCGCCATCCTGCGCAGTTGGCAGTCCATTCCCATCGACCGTGACAAGCCCGATCCCTCCAGCCTCAAGACGACCATCCGCCTGCTGAAAAACGGCGGCCGGGTGCTCATGTTCCCGGAGGGCACCCGCTCCTTTGACGGCAAGCTGCAGCCCGCCGAACCCGGGGCCGGCCTTTTCATCGCCAAAGCCGCCGTGCCGGTGCTGCCGGTGCGCATTCACGGCACCTATGAGGCGCTGTCCCGGCATCACAAACTCCCCCGGCCCGCGCAAGTCACGCTGGTGGTCGGGCAGATTTACCAGCCTGATCTGGATGCCCTGCGCATGCTGTCCCAGAAAGAACGCTACCAGGCCCTCGCCGACGAAGTGATGGCCCGCATCGCCGCGCTGCCGGAGCCGTGAGCGCGGCTCATTTGATCACCTCATAACCAACATTGCCGTGGTCGTCGTAGTGACGCAGACGGAGGCGTGGCGCCCCCTGATCTTCGCTGACGGCGACGTGCAAAAAGCCGCCGGTGGGTTTCGGATACAGGTAGGGCTGGCGGATTTTTCCCTCCGGGTCGGTGGTCTTCGGTCCGCCGGGTTTTTCGCCTTTGATGGCGTTTTCATCGTTGAGCGCGCCGACGGAAAACTCCTCGACGCCGAGCGGGTGAATGCTGTGATACTGCCAGTGACGGTCGCCGCAGAAGGTGAGGACGTTGCGCAGATCGTTGTCGAGCAGCCATTGAAAAAAGCTGTCGGCCTCATGTTTGAAGCCGGCCAGGTTCGCGTGGTTGTCTTTTTTGCTGTTGCGATCCGGGCCCACCATCGGCGTCGGCGTCACGATCACCTTCCAGGTCGCGTCACTGGCCTTCAACGTTTCCTGCAGCCAGGCACGCTGCTCGCTGCCCCAGATGCTTTTCTCCGGGCCGTCCGTCATCAAGTTTGGCGAGCGATAGTCGCGGCCCTCCATGAACCAGAGTTGCAAGTGCTTGTGCACCCGATGCGTGCGGTAGGCCGGCGTGTTGTCCTCGCCCTGCCGGGAGAGCGGCAACTGCTCGCGAAACATGCCGATGCCCGTCGTTGCGTCCGGCTTCGCCTTGCCGCCGAGATCAGCGTCGTTGTAGCGGAAATCATGGTCGTCCTTCAGCCAAAAAGCGGGTGTGCGCGCGAAGAACTCGATCAAGCGCGGAAAGCGAAACTGCTCATGCCACTTGCGCCGCAACTCCGGCACCGTGCGCGCTGCCGTTTGCGCCGGGTGATCGTAATAGACGATGTCCCCCGCGCCGATGAAAAAAGCCGGCTGCAACTCGAGCATCGCTGCGAAGGAAGGATAGCCGAGTTGCCTGTCTTTGCCGGTCGCAGAAACCGGGCCGCCGCCGTTGGCCTTGCCGGACATGAAGGAGTGGTAGTTCATGCAACTGCCCATGCAGAAGCTCAGCTCCGCCGCGCTTCCCACGCCGGGCAGCGTCTTGAAGGAGCGTGCCGGACCCGCGCGGGTCTCCTGCTCGCTTGGGCCAAGCACCAGGCGGTAATGATAACGTGTTGCGGACCGCAAACCCTCCAGCTTGGCGCGCACAATGAAGTCTTTCTCCGGCTCCGCGCGCAGCCACTCGCCGTGCTTGGAGCCGGCAAAATCCTCCGACTCGCTCCACTCGAAACGCGCCACTCCCGCCGCGCCCGGCACATCGCCGCTGCCATCGAGTTCCGGTCCGGGAATCGCTGTGAGCCGTGATTGCAGCAGCACCGTGCTGGTGGTGACCTCTCCCGCCATCTCGCCCTGGGCGTGATGGATTTCCGCCTGGCTGGCAGTGGCGACACAACAGAGCAACAAAGCGGCGGTTTTCATGCTCAAGCAACCGCGCCCAATGCCGTGCTCTTTCGCAACCTTTGCTGGAAAATGGAGGGCGGGCTGAAGCGCCGAGGCAAACCCGGCGGCGCCTCATTGCAGCCCTGCATGAATATTTTAGTGGCTTCACGCTGAAAACTTCGGCATTGTCCCGGTGTTTAAGAAGTCACGCACATTGTTGTTCCAATGAGAAGCCCGCTGTCTAGTGACGGATCCGAAATGCCGCTTCAGCAGGAGCAAGAGGCGCCGGCAGCGCCATGGCAGGCTCCCGCGCCTGCGGAGCTAGCCGCCGAACTACCCGCTTATGAGGTGGAGCACCTGATTGCCATCGGCGGCATGGGTGCTGTCTATCGCGGACGGCACCGCGCACTGGATCGTCCGGCGGCGATCAAGGTGCTGGCGCCGCGCACGCTGGACAACGCGGAGATCGAGGCGGAGAGGTTGTTCCTGCAGGAAGCGCGCGCCATGGCCCGCCTCACCCATCCGGCGGTGGTGCAGGTGCACGACTTTGGCACCACTGCGGGCGGCCTCGCCTATTTGGTGATGGAATACATTGACGGCAGCAACGTCGAGCAGCTCCTGCGCGAACGTGGTGCCTTGCCGGAAGCGGCGGCGGTGCGCATCACCCAAAAGATTTGCGACGGCCTCACCGCGGCGCACGATCAAGGCCTGCTGCACGGCGATGTGAAGCCGGCCAACATCCTGCTGGATCAGTCTGGACGCGTTTGTCTCACCGACCTCGGCCTCGCGCGCGGATTGCAGGAGGCCAAGAGCGGCAGCGCCATCTCGCTCGGCACGCCGGGCTATGCGGCGCCGGAATTGTATCAAAGCGGCGCGGGGGTGGACCATCGCTCCGATGTCTATGCTCTCGGCGCGACGCTTTACGAGATGCTCACCGGTTACGCACCAGAGCACCCTTCACTCTCGCCGCAGTCCATCCGTCCCGATGTGAGCATCGGCGTCAATGCCGCGGTCGTCAAAGCCACGCAGCCCATGCCGGGGCAGCGTTACCACTCGGCGGCGGCGTTCAAAACCGCGCTGGCTTCGGCGCCGGCGCGCCACAGCCCGGCGCATTCACCCGCTCTCGCCAGCCCGCCGGCGTTTGTGAGGCGGCCCTTGACCAGCTCCGCGCCTGTGCTCAGCCAGCCGCGCCGGCCGGCTGCGATGCCTTGGAGTTCCATCGCAGCGGCCACGGTGGTGATTGCCGCAGTCATCGGCGGCCTCAAGTGGAAAGCAACTCAAGACCAGGCGGCCCGGTCTGCACAGTCCGCGAACGGCGTCACCGCCGAGCGCACTGATGAGGCCCTTGGCGCCATCACCGCCGATGCCGTTCCTGACACCACCGCAGACTCGAAAAAAGACGCGGCGGCAAAAACCAGTGCGCCGGCTGCCAGTGACCTGTCGAGCACCGCGCCGCCGCCAGTGCCAGCGGAAGTGACCGAGCGCCTCGCTGATCTCGAGCGGAAGTTCGCCACCGCTGTTGAATCGAAAGTGGAAGCGCCTCACGCCGCTGAGATGGCGCAACTGAATGCGAATTACGCTGGCGCCTTGCAGCGCGCGCTCACTGCAGCCCAACAGGCGGGGCGGTTTGAGGACATCGCTGCCATCCATGGCGAACAAAGCCTGCTCGCTGGAGAGGGCATCGATCCGGGCATGGAACCCCTCGGGCTGGCACCCGTTCTTGAACCCCTGCGTGCCACCTACCGGGGCGAAGCGGCCCAGCGCGAGTTGCAACGCCTGCGCAACCTCGACGGCCTGTTTGGCGTGTATCAACAAACGTTGAGCGAATGGCGGTCACAGATCTCGAAGGAGGAAATCGCAACCGCTGGCGTCATCAATCAAGCCATAGCCGGCGTCGCCAAGCGGCAGGCGGCGCAGGCGTCGAAAGAGCAGATGAGCCAGCTCGCGAAAGTCTTCGATGCCTACCAAACCATGCGGGGTGCCGTGGCCAGCACTCCCACGAGCGACACGCCAGCAGCATCCAGTCCAGTCGCTGCAGCCAGTTCTCCCCCCCAGCCCGCCGCTGGCGCAAACCTGGGTCCGATCCGGCTCGAATCACGATTCAGCAGCGGCAAAAGCGACCGCCTGTCGCGCAACGAAATGTTCGATGATCGGTCGGTCCGAATCACGCCCACCATGGACATCGTCAATCGCGAAACCGCCCGCGATTTGCAGGGCGCCAAAGGCACGCTGGTCACGTTCGCCCGATCCGTCCTCGACGGCCGGGATTTCCAGGTGCTGGGCGTGGACACCTTTGATCTCAACGTCCTTCGTCAAGCTTCCGCGCGCGTCGAAGGCAAAGCAGTCAGTTACGAATTCGACGACACCGGCGCCGCGCAATACGGTTACAAGTACCACGGTTATTGCTTCATTGTCCAGGATGCCACCGGCGTCATCATCTACTCCGCCGCCACCCCCGCAAGCTGGGGGGAGCAACTGGAAAAGGTGCTCACGCTGAGGGGCGGAATGAAGATCGATCGCGATCTCAAAGCCCGCTGAGCAGGCACGCTCAACGGGTTTTGGCAGGACCAACCGGAATCAGCCGCGGGCCGCTTATTTTTTCTCCGCGCGCGGGTTGCGCAGGAAGTAGAAGCGGCCGTCCTCGGCGCCGCCAAGGAAATCGGGAGTGCCGTCGCCGTCGAAATCCACCACCGTGGGGCTGACATCGTGACCCTCGATGTTCACCTCAGCCAGCAAACCCATGTCAGCGAAGTAGAATTTGCCATCAGCGGCGCTGGTCTGGCGGATGAAGTTGGCGTTGGCGGAGTTGAGCAGCACGTCGAGCTTGCCGTCGCCGTCCCAGTCCACGATGCAGAGTTTGCGGCGGCCGCTTTTGCCGGCGATGCCGGTGTTGAGCTGCAGGGGCTGGCCCGGCTTCATGGCCACCGGATTGCGCACGCGCAGGTGCTCAAGCGCTTTGGTGACCGGATTTTTGCCGGTTTCAGGGTCCGCGCAGAAGACGCGGCGCGGATGCTTCAAGACGAGTTTGTTTCCAGCTTTGGCGCGCTCGAAGAAGGCGAGGTAGCCTTCCTGATCGAGCATGACGAGGTCCGTCAAACCGTCCTGGTTCCAATCGACCGCCACCGGCGTGGTGCGCCACTGCGTGAGCAGCGCTTTGCCCGCCGGCTTCATCCAGCCATAGGCCAGACGCGGCTGCTCGCCTTCCCATTCCACCTCCACCGGCTCGCCAGCGGCCAGCTTCGGCTCGGCGCGTGTGCCCACGTTGCGATACCAGGTAACCTTGCCGAGAATTGAATTGAGCATCAGGTCAGGCAAACCGTCGCCATCCCAGTCCGCCACCGTCTGCGTGGTGTAACCCCATTTGGCTTCACAAGGCCCTTGGATGGAGCCGTTGGGACCCGCCATCGGACGGATGACTTCGCCGTCCGCTTCCAACAACTTCGGCGCCGCCCATTTCGGCACCGCCACTCCGGCGCCGCTGAGGTTTTCAAAGAAGGCGACATAACCCGCAGTGTTGCCGCAGATGATGTCGGTGTCACCATCGCCGTCCCAGTCAAAACCGACCGGAGTCGCCAGCGCGCCGAATTTCAGATCCGCCGCCTCCTGTTGAAAGTAACGCGGCTCCTTGAACACGGGCACCTTGTCCTCAAACGTGCCGGTGTTTTCGATGAAGGCCACGCGGCCATCCTCGTCGCCGACGATGAGGTCGATGTGGCCGTCCTTGTTCCAGTCGATGGCGGTGGGCGTGATCATTTCCAGATCCATCGTCAGGTACTTGCCGGTGTCCGCCTTGACGCGTTTGGTCAGGGCATACTTCGGCTTGGTGCGGGTGCCGATGTTTTCGAAGTAGGTGAAGCCGTCAAGAAACTCGCCGCAAAGCAGGTCGAGATCACCGTCGCCGTCGAAGTCCGCGAAGCTCGGCGAAGGCCAGCCGAAGGTCTCCACCGGGCGGTCGCCGCCGGCAGTCACTTTTTTCGGCGCCGCCCACTTCGGCTGCTCGTTGCTGCCGGTGTTGCGGATGACATAGACGTAGCCGCGCAACGGGCCGTTCATCCAGCGGCCGTTCTTGTCATAAGCGTTGTCCCAGCCATACTCGACCCAGTCGCCGACGCCGACGACGAGGTCGTTCACACCATCGCCGTCGTAATCGACCATGCGCCACATGTTGGCGCGAACTTTGTTGGGATGAACATTCGCGGGAAGATCAAAAGCAACGCCCTCCTCGATGCCGGTTTTGAGGAAATCCGGATGCTGTGTCTTCGGTGTCAGCACGACAGGTTTGCCGTCGATGTAACTGACCTGCACATTCTGCGCGCCTTTGCTGATGCGCACGCCGGGTTTGAACACCGGCATGGCGTTCTTGGCGGTGTCGCCGCTCGCGTTCTCGAAAAAGTAGATGCCGTTGTAAGGCTTGTCCGGGCAGTTGACCACGAGGTCGAGGTCGCCGTCACCGTCGAAGTCCATCGGCAGCGGCCAGGCCCAGAGGCCGACACCGAGATCGACGACGAGGCCGGGGTTGTTGTAGGTCAGGCGTTCGAGCGCGGCGGACGGCAAGGCCAGCGCGGCAAGGAGAGCAGTGAGAAGAGTGGGTTTCATTTTCGGTTGGGTAAGTGACGCGAGCCTCCGGCCCGCCAGGTTAGGTTTACGAAACGATCAAAAATCAAACGAGCGATTGAATGCGCTCCTTCAATCCAGGGAGCACTGCCTCAACCCGGCGACGATCCTCGGCACGAAAACGGTGGAAAGGCTCGGCCATGAAGTCATCGCAGACACCCTCCAGGGAGAGCGCGCATTTGATGCCCTTGATGATGGCGGAGGAATGACGGCCGACTTGATAAAGTTTGGCGGAAACCTCCATGACCATGCCGTGCAGGGCGCGCGCGCGTTGCATGTCGCCCGCGGCGGCGGCGCGGTGGAGGGCGACATAAAGCTCAGGGAAGACATTGGCGCCGCCGTTGACGCCACCGTGACCACCGGCAAGCACGGCATCGAGCAGCAGCTCTTCAGGGCCCATCAAAATGCTCCAATCCGGCCGCGCGCCGGCAATGCCACAGAGACGGTGAAAGTAGGTCATGTTGCCCGAGCTGTCTTTGACGCCAAGAATGCGCGGCTCGTCCATCAGGGCGCGCACGGTGTCCACCTCAAAGCTGACCTTCGTCAGGCTGGGCATGTTGTAGATGAAGAACGGCAGCGGCAGCTCCGGCAGCAGGTGACGCGTGTATTCCAACAACTCGGGCTGCCCCTCCGGCAGGTAGTAGGGCGGCGCGGCCACCACGGCATCCGCCCCCGCGTCCGCCGCATGGCGCGCGATGTTCACCGACTCGACAAACGCGGTGTCGGTGATGCCGACCAGCACCGGCAGGCGCCCGCGCGCCTGGCGGCAGGTCACGTCGATGACCTCCTTGCGCAGGCGGTAGCTGAGGCTGGGCCCCTCCCCTGTAGTGCCGAGGATGAACAAGCCGCCGACTCCGCCGGCGACGAGCCGTTCGACGAGCCGCTCCAAACCCGGGACGTCGAGGGTGTCGCGGTCATTCAGCGGGGTGACCAGGGGAGGAATGATGCCGGTGAGGGGGGAGGTCATGCGGGAAAAGTTTGAGTTGGAGGGGAGAAAGGGGTAAACTGTCCGGCGTGAAGGCGAAGATTGACCCCAAGTTGCTGAACGATCCGTTGTTCCAAGAACTGATGGCCGAAGGACTGGCCATCCAGGATCGTTTCGCCGCCGAGCCGGTCTATGCGAAGACTGGAAAAGGCTTTCTCAAGAGCGCGGGCGTGGCCGAGCTGCAAAAAATCAAAGCAGCGCGGAAAGCGGCGCGGAAAAACTGATTCATGAGCGCTACATCCGCGTGGCTCGCGCCCTTCACCTGGGAGGTCGTTACATCCCAAAACGCCGTGCTTTGCGCGGCCAAGAACGCGCTGCACAAACCGACCTCCGACGGCCACGATGCGACCCGTGAGTTGTGGGAAAAACAGCATCAACTGCCGATGACGCTCGATGAAGCGGTTGATCTTTGCCGGCGCTGCCATCGCCTGGCGCCGTTTTGTTTTTACAACGGCAATACCTTTGCTTCGATCATCAGACTGGTAATTGGGAAACTCGATCTGCCATCCTCCGAAGCTCACGTCGCCCGCAGCCTCGCCGGCCACATCGTGGCAGGCGTCGCCTCTGACGAGGAAGTGCGCGCCTTTCGCGAGTTCTGCGCGATGCTGGGATAAAGTGGCGCAACCCTCTTGGTTGCGCGAATGGGGTTGGGTATGTTGTTCACGCTTCAGCGTGACGACCACGCTTATCACGCTGAAGCGTGAACAACGTGCATCATTCGGGCAAGCTGGAAGCTTGCCCCACTTTGGACAGACGCGCATCTTCATCAGCTTTTCCAATCCACAGTCCGCGTGCGTTTGCCGCAGACGTTGACCTGAATGCCGAGCGCACTGGCAAATGCGGCTTTGGCAAAGAGGCAGTCATCGGCTGCGGCGGCGTCTTTGGCGTAGGCCACCTGAATATGATTGGCCTGATGCTTGGCCATCAACTGGTCGCGGCTGACACCATAAGTGACACCGTGCATGATCGGCCACTGCGGCGTGGTGGCCGCGAGGCGGCGCCTGGTCTCCGCCTCCGGCAGTTCGACCACGCCGCCGCGGCCGATGTCCATGTGCAAGGCATTGTCCGCCACGTAGATGCGGCTCCACACGAGCTCGCCTGGCTTTGCCACGCCATGCAGCGTGCTGCCACCATTGGGGAAATACATGGCGGGCTGGCGGTAGCCGTGCGCGCCTTTCCAACCGCCGATGAAATGCGCGGGCGGCGCGGCGCCGCTGATGAGCAGCACCCACACGTAATCCTCCACCGTGCCGGAGCGATCGGCGTCGCCCCAACGCACGTCGTGCAGTGTGCTTTCGGGCGGCTGACCCAGTGTCTCATGCACGCGCTGCGTGAGCAGGGCGTCGAGACCGGCGCATTCGTCCACCTCGTTGAAATGCGGCAGCAAGGCGTTCTTGAACAGCACACGCTTGCCATCGCGGGATTTCACCGGCGGGCGGTCGAGGTTGTTGAGCATGCCTTCGACCAGGTCGCTGGCCGGCAGCAGATCCTTCAGTCCCTGCTGATACTGAATGCCGAGGGTGGCGCAGCCGAAGTCGTCGGCTAGGCGCACGGCGGCGAGGTACATTTTGCACTGCAGCAGGATTTGCGCCTCGGTCAGATCCTTTTCATGCGCCTTGCCGGTGTGGAAGGTCATGCCTTTTTTGCGCAGCCAATCGTAAACCGCGCGCGCATTGCTATCGGGTGTCTGCATCGTCTCGTGATACAATGCGGACTGGCTGAGGCGCTCCTTGAAGACACCGCAGGCGTGCAGTAGGTGGTCGGGAATGATGGCGTTGAACATGCCCATGCAGCCCTCATCAAAGACGCCCATGACCGCCTTGCTCGCGACCAGCTCCCGCGCCAGTTGCTTGCCCAGAGTCACCGCCTTGCCCGGCACCTTCACGGCGGAGAGAGGGCGCGCGTGGGAGGTGTCGTGGGTGATTTTGCCGCTCTTGAGCCACTGGCGCAGCTTGGTTTTGAAGAAGTCATCGGTGAAGTCCTCGCTCCACAGGGTGGAGTAGTTGACGCCCTGTTTGGTCAAAGAGCCGTTGAGGTTCAACATGCCGACCAACCCCGGCCACTGCCCGCTCCAGTTGGCCACGGTGAGGATGGGGCCCTGATGGGTGCTGAGTCCGGCCAGCACATGGTGCGAGTACTGCCAGACCGCCTCGGCGACGATGAGCGGCGCCTTGGGATCGATGCCGCGGAAGATCTCGATGCCCTCGCGCTGGCTGGCGATGAAACCGTGCTTTTCTTTCGCTTTCACGGGATGGGCGCGCTGCAGCGTCCAGCCTTCCGCCTTCAACGCGGCCTCCAAGGCCTTCTCCATCGCCGCCTGGGCCGGCCAGCAGGTTTGGTTGGCGGAGAGACGGAGGTCGCCACTGGCGACCAGCAGCACGGTTTTGTCTTTCGATTTCATGGCGCGGGAGACGGCGGATGGGGATGACGATTTGCGACCGGCCCTGACGGCGGCTGGGGGCAACGGTCCGTGGATTGTTGAAAATACCGCGCCCCGCAGCAAGCCGCATTGCTTGCGCATTCAAGCACCGGCATGACAAAATCTGACCTGGATTCGTTTTCCTTCGGTTTGAAAACCCGACGCCCGCAAAAGCGGCTCACCTTTCCAAGCAACCGCGCCAGCGCCTCCTTTGGCAGCAGTGCGCTCAAGCTTGCGGCAA
This sequence comes from uncultured Verrucomicrobiaceae bacterium, assembly GCA_964553805.1. GTDB lineage: Bacteria > Verrucomicrobiota > Verrucomicrobiia > Verrucomicrobiales > Verrucomicrobiaceae > JAGRPD01. The sequence goes on along the minus strand of CAZKMS010000031.1, from coordinate 514 downwards.
ACAAACGCTCAAACTCAGGTTGCCGGCAAGGCCGTAAAATCGGCGCTCTTCCACACTTCGCACGTGATGCCGCGGTGCATGATGGCGGTGATGCGCTCGCCATCGACCGTCACGACCGCATGTCCCGGAAGATAGGCGCGGCGAGCCTCCACGGTCTCGGTCGAATGCCCCGCGCTTGACCCGGATTTGATCGCCGTTGTATCCGCCGATGCCGTGCAATTCGGTCGCAGGCCGCATATCGGCGCTGCTGATGGCGAGGCTTTCGCGATCAGGCGTCAAAGAAGGTCGACCCAAGGTTTCATGGCTGGATCGCCAACGTCAATGGTGGCCCGCTCCGGCTCCCCGCCACCCTGAGCCCTGATAACACAACGGCATCAATTCGAGAATAAAATGGTATTTTGATTATGACGGCGCGTGTGTGTAAATGGAGCCATGAGCAACCTTTATGATGCCATTGTAATCGGCGGCGGGCCCGCCGGATCGAGTTCTTCAGCCATTCTGGCGGAATACGGCC
>CAZKMS010000030.1:0-43532 GCA_964553805.1 uncultured Verrucomicrobiaceae bacterium | reverse complement strand
CATCGATCCCGCCGCGCTGATGCGCATCCGCTCGCTGGAGTTGCGGGCGCGGGTGATCGTGGAGGGGATGTGGAAGGGCATGCACCGCAGCCCGTATCACGGCTTTTCGGTGGAGTTCAGCGAGTACCGGCCCTACACGCGCGGGGATGATCCGCGCCACATCGACTGGAAGCTGGCGGGCCGCAGCGAGCGCTACTTCGTGAAAAAATACGAGGACGAGACCAACCTGCGCTGCCAGCTCGTGGTGGATCACAGCCGCTCGATGGGCTTTGGCTCGGGGCCGATGACGAAGAGCGATTACGCGGCGACGCTGGCGGCGACGCTGGCGCTGTTTTTGATGCAGCAGGGGGATGCGGTGGGATTGACGACGTTTGCGGGCGGGCTGGCGGAGCATGTGCCGGCGCGCAACCGGCCGGGGCATTTGCGGCGTCTGATGCTGGAGCTGGAGAAGCCGGCGCGCGCGGGCGGCACGGCGTTGGAGCAGTCGGTGCAGCGGCTGGGGGAGCTGCTGCGCAAAAAGGGGCTGGTGTGTCTGATGAGTGATTTGCTGGCGCCAATCGAGCGGCTGGAGCAGCAACTGGGCTGGCTGGGTGCGATGGGGCAGGACGTGGTGTTGTTTCACCTGATGGACCGGGCGGAGATCGAGTTTCGCTTTGAGCAGGCGGCGTTGTTCGAGGACGCGGAGTCGGGCAGCGAGAAGTTCATCAATCCGGCGCTGGCGCGGGAGGGTTACTTGGAGCGGTTGCAGGCGCATTGCGAGGCGGTGCGGCGGGCCTGCGAGCGATCTGGCGTGGAGTATCATTGGTGCCCGACGGATGTGCCGCTGGAGACGGTGCTGTATGAGTTTGTGTCGCGCCGCGACGCGGCGAAGGGCCGCGCGGTGAAGCAACGGGGGGCGGTGGCATGAGCTGGTTGTTTCCGCTTTACCTGGCAGGCGCGGCGGCGGTGATCGCGCCAATCCTGCTGCACCTACGCCGGCGGCCGCCGAAGGACCGGGTGGCGTTCAGCAGCTTGATGTTTTTGGAGCAGACGGAGCGCCAGCCAACGCGGCGTCGGCGCCTGGAGAATTGGCTGCTGCTGCTGGCGCGCTGTCTGGTGTTGATTTTGCTGGCGGGCATGTTTGCGCGGCCGTTTCAGCGTGATACGGCGTCCGCCGTGGGGCAGGCGGGAGAGGCACTGGTGGTGCTGGTGGATGGCAGCGCGTCGATGCGGCGGGGCGATCTCTGGCAGCAGGCGGTGCGGGAGGCTCGGGCGGCGGTGGCACGCGCGGGTGTGCAGGACCGGGTGGCGCTGGCGGTGTTTGACACGGAGGTGCGCTGGCTGTGGTCGCTCGGCGAGGATGAAAAGCAGCCGGAGGCGCGGGCGGGCCTGATCGCGGAGCGTTTGGCGGCGCAGAAGGCGGGCTGGGCGGCGACGGACTTGGGAGGCGCGCTGGTGGCGGGCCTGGAGGCGTTGAGCGGCGCGCGCGAGGGCAAACAACGCTTGCTGGTGGTGAGTGATTTTCAGGAGGGCGCCAAGCTCGAGGCGCTGCGGCGTGTGGTGTGGCCGGAGTCGGTCGAGATGGAGCGCGTGCTGGTGCAGCCGCCGGACGCGGACAACGGCAATCTGTCGCTGGCCTTGATGGCGAGCCGAGCCAACGACGAGGATGACACGGGCGCGCTCGACTTGCGCGGCCGGGTGCGGGTGAGCGCCACGGGCGAGGCGCGCGACAACACGTTCGAGTTGCGCTGGGAGGGGGAGAAAGACACGCCGTCGGTGCAGGGTCTGGTGCCGCAGGGTGGCAGCCGGGTGCTGCGCATGCCTCCGCGCGCGGAGACGGGCAAACCGGGCGTGCTGGTGCTGAGCGGGGATGCGCAACCTTTTGACAATCGGGTGTTTGTCGCGCCCGAGCAGCCGCGGGAAGTGCGGGTGCGCGTGGTGGCGGAGGACCGGGAGGTGACGGAGGCGGCTTCGCCGGTGTTTTATCTGAAGCGGGCGCTGCAGCCCACGAACGCGATCAAGCCGGTGCTGGAAACCGTGACCGCCGGGCAGTGGAGTGAGGTGGAAACGGCGGCCTTGCTGGTGTCGCCGGGTCGGGGGGCGCGGCTCGGTGCGGAGGGCGTGCGGGCCTGGTTGGCGGCTTTCGAACGTGGTGCGGTGGCGGTTTGCGTGGCGGAGTCAGAAAGCGCGAGCGAACTCAATGCCCTGACCCCGGGTGTGAAGTGGACGGTGAGCGAGCCAGCGGAGGCCGGGCCGGAGAGCTACGTGATGCTGGGCGAACTGACGACCGACGACGCGCTGCTGCGGCCCTTTGCGGACCCGCGTTTGCAGGACTTCACGAAGGTGCGCTTTTGGCGGCATCGCGAGGTGAAGGCCGAGGGTGGTGAAACGCGGGTGCTGGCGCGTTTTGACAACGGCCAGCCGGCCATGATCGCGGTGCCTGCGGGTGCGGGAACGCTGCTGGTGCTGGCCTCGGGCTGGCATCCGGCGGACAGCCAGCTCGCGCTTTCGACGAAGTTTGTGCCGCTGCTGTTTGGCTGGCTGGCGGCAGCGGGTTATGCGCACGAGGCGCAATCCTTGCTGGAAGCGGGCGCGCCATTGCCTTGGAGCCTGGCGCGCCCCGGTGAACTGGTGAAGCCGGACGGGCAGCGTGAGGCGCTGCCCGCCGGCGCGCGACCGCAGCTTGATGAGCCCGGTTTGTACCAAGTGGTGGAAGGCGGCGAGACGCGCTGGCTGGCGGTGCAGGTCCCGGCGGCAGAAGGCCGTGTCTCGGTGCTGCCACCGGAGCGGCTGGAGGAACTGGGGGCGCGGATGCGGCAGGCGGCAGGCGAAACGTTGGTTGCGGCAGCGAACGAAGAAAATCGCGAGCGTCTGGACAGCATGGAGGAGGAATCCCGCCAACGCTTTTGGTGGTGGGCCTTGCTTGTCATGCTGGCGCTGGTGCTGGCGGAGACCTGGCTGGCGGGGCGGCAGCGGTCGATGACGGCAACGGCTTGACGAAGCGCCGGAGGGAAACCGGGGCCGCAAATTAATTTCTTTTTCCTTCGGCTTCGTGTCGTAAGAGTAGCAGTCATGCCCCAGCGAAACACAGGCGGCCGTCCTCCCAAGTATCAAGAGCCCAGCAGGCCGGTCACCGTGACCCTGCCGGAGAGCACCCTGCAGCAGTTGAGCAGCATCCACGAGGATCGCGGGCTGGCGATCGTCAAGCTGGCCAAGATGGCGACTCAGGGGCGTGAAAACCTGACGCGGGTGGAGGTGGTGAAGGTGAGCAACGAGAGCGGTCTCCTGGTGATGTGCCACAGCCGGGTGCTGGAGCGGATCGCGTTTTTGCGGCTGGTAGAAGTGGGAACCGGGCGGTTCCTGCTGGCGGTGGATCCAGGGCATGACTTCCGCTCGCTGGAACTGGCCCTGCATGACCTGCTGGAGAGCCCGGAACCGCTCAACGAAAAAGACCATCAGTTGGTCTCGAGCCTCCTCAAGCAGGTGAGCCAGCTACGCAAAGCGGGGCGAGTGAGCCAAGCGGAAATCCTGCTGGTGGACATCAGCGGCCATCAGGCTGCGGGGCAGGCAAAGTCCAGGCAGGCGACAAGCAGCTAACTGGGGCTTCGACTGGTTCGGAAATCATCTTGATTGATCGGTAAAGAAAAACTTTGCCTTATTAGGGCGTAAAAACCAAAAAGGACTTTATTTTCGCCGTAATATCCTGCAAAATGCCGCCACGATGTCATGACCGGCATGCGCCTTAGCATTTTTACAGATCGGATCCGAGGGGTGTGGCGATGGTTCACGGGTGGACGAGTGTCCCGCCCGGCGCTGTGGCTCTGGCTTTTCATGCTGGTGGCGGCGGTCTTTTTATTCGAGTGGCTGGAAGACATGAAGTCGCCCTGGAAAACGAATTGGGCGGAGGAGGTGGCGCAAGGGAGACGGCACACGTTTAAGACCTTTCTGTGGGTGGGCTTGTGGTGGGGGACATTGGCCCACGCCAGCATCCTGACCCTGTTGCTGCTCACCGTGCGCTGGTGGGGACGGGCAGGCGGGGCGCGTTTTCAGGTGAGTCTCAGTGCTGTGCGCGGGCGATGGAGCCCTTGGTTTGTCACCTTGCTGCTGCTGCTGTGCGCGGCAGCGGCCCTGGTGCGCTGGCCGAAAATGAGCCAGTCTTACTGGGGGGATGAGGGTTGGGCGGTGGCGCCCTATGTTTACGGCAAGCATGTGCCGGCTGCGGGTGGGGACTTCCAGGGCGTACTGGAGTACAAGCCTGTGAGCTGGGCGCACACCGCGTTCGATGACCACACTTGCGGCAATCATTACCTTTTCAGTTTGAGTCAGCGCGCCGGATTGAGCGCTTGGCGCTGGTGGCACGGGCTGCCGGAGGAAGCCTTCGATGAAGCCATTTCCCGCTTGCCGCCTTTTGTGGCGGGAATCGGTTCGCTGCCGTTGCTGGCGTTGATGCTGGCTTGGCTCGGCCGCCCGGGCGCCGGGTTGGCATCGGCGCTGATGCTGGCCCTGCACCCCTGGCATGTGCGCTATTCGACGGAGGCGCGGGGTTACACCATGATGCTGTTCTTTTTGATTTTGGCGGTCTGGTTTGCCTTGCTGGCCTTGAAAGACGGCCGCTGGCGATGGTGGCTGGCTTTTGGCGCGGCGGAGTTTCTCTGCATGTATTCCTGGAAAGGCGTGATGTATCCGCTGGCGGCGGCCAATCTGGTGTTGCTGCTTTGGGTTTTAACGGGAAAACTCCTTGCCTGCGAGTCTGCCGGGAGTGGCGCTGGGCGTCGTGTGGTGCTGGCGCGCTGGCTGGTGAGCAATCTGCTCGCCGCCGGCTTGTTCATCAATCTGACCTACCCTTGTGTGCTGCAGATCAAAGAGGCGAAGACGCACTTGGTGCAATTGTCGGGCAGGCCGATGGATCGTGTCTGGCTGCACAACTCCATCAGCTCCGTTTTCACCGGCATGAGATGGCATGTCGAAGAGAAGGAAAATCCGACCAACGTGGTGCTGTCCACGGAGCTGCACAAGCACCCCCTGCGGTCAGGCTTGGAGCTGACCGTGCTGGCAGGTTTGCTCGTGACGGGGTCCCTGGCCATGGCGCGGCGCAGTGGCTGGCAAACCGCGCTTTGGCTCAGCATGATCGCGGCAGGCGCGGCAGGCGCGGCGTGTTTTCGCTGGCTGATCGGCGCCGAGTGGATCACCTGGTATTTCTTTTTTGAGACGCTGCCGCTGGCGGTGCTTGCCGGCTTTGGACTGGACACGATTCGCCTCTGGCTTTGGCGGGATGCCTGGTTCCTTGACCGCGAATCCAGAGGATGGCGCTGGGCCTTGGGCGCTCTGGTCTTGCTGCCGCCGGTGGCGTTTGCGGATCTGACCTGGCCGGAGGTGGGTTTGATGCGCCACCAAGCTTATGAGAACCACCGGGCAGCCTTTTTGGCCACGCGGGGCCGGCATGAACCCTTGCACAGCAAGGAGCCGTCCAAAGTGCACACGCTGTATGTCTGGCGCTACATTTCGCTCTACGATCCGCGCGGCGACACGCATGTGCGGGACGCAAAAGCCTTGCGCGAGCGCATCGCTCGGGTCGAGGCAGAGAATGGCGAGCTCTACGTGGTGGTGGGGCACCGGAAGATGGCGCGCCGGTACAATGGCGATCTGATGGCTTTAATCGAAGATCCGCGTTTGTTCGAACCCGTGGCGACCTACTGGGCGCCGGAGGAACTGCACTGCCTGCATTGCTTTCATTATCGCAAAGACGGGGCGGGAGAAGCAGTCATCGTCAGATAGTCCGCGACGGCCAGTCAGCAGGTCGAATAGGCCGCCCAAAGGGCCCTGCCGTTTTGCCCGCTTGTTGAGATGGTGGTTTGGCTTGCGAACTGCTCAAGCGCAGTGTCTTTAATGGAACTACAAAAGCATAAAAAACGAGAAACCAGCGGAAAATAAGCCAAACCTTTATCAAAAACCGCTCGACGCCTGCCCGATATTCCCTTTGATGGGCGACAATTCGATTGTCATTTAGTTAATTAAATTTAAATAATCCTCACCTATTGAGTTCGCATGCTTAAAATGCCCTTGCCCCTCACTGCCGACAAGCCCGCGCGTGTCGGAGTCAATGGAACGGGCTACATCGCGAGGGGATTGCTGGCGGCGCTGGCTCATTCGGAAGATTTTGAAATCGGTCTCGTTTTGACCGGGCGCGACCTCAATGAAGTCGAGAGCATCGACCGGGATTTGCTGACGGATTCCCTCGATCAGCTCGTCGAGACCTGTGACATCGTGGTGGAGTGCTGTGGCAATGTGCGGCGCGCGGCTGAGGTGGTCGCCCGCGCTTTTGAGGCGGGCCGCCCCGTGGTGACGATGGGGACGGAGTTTCACGTCACCGTGGGCTCGTATTTTGCCGGACTGGGCTACCTGTCGGAGGCGGAGGGAGACCAGCCGGGCTCGCTGGCCGCGCACGCGGAAGACGTTGCCGCCATGGGGTTCAAGCCGCTCGTGTTTGGCAACATCAAGGGCTTCCTGAACCATCATCCGATTGAGGATGAAATGGAATACTGGTCGCAAAGGAATGGCATCAGTGTCGAGCAGACGATCAGTTTCACCGATGGCACCAAGATGCAGATGGAGCAGGTGCTCGTGGCCAACGGCCTCGGCGCTACGCTGGCTTGCCGGGGAATGATTGGACCGCAAACGCTGCCGTTGGAGGTTGCGGGAGCAGAGCTGGGGCGCCGCGCCAAACAGGAGGGCATGCCCATCAGCGACTATGTCCTCAATCGCAATCTGCCGGCCGGCGTTTTTGTGGTCGCGGAGCATCCGTATGAGCGGGCTGAGGTTTTGCGCTACCTGAAGCTGGGCGACGGACCTTACTACACGCTGACCCGCAATTTTCACCTTTGTCATCTCGAGATCATCAAGACCCTGCGCCGCACGGTGCGGGGCCTGCCGCCGCTCTTGAACAACTCCGAGCAGCCTCGGGTGACGGTCGCTGCCGTGGCCAAGCAGGATTTGCAACCGGGTTACTGGATGGCGCGCGGCGCCGGTGGTTACGATGTGCGGGGAGAGGCGGTCATGATCTCGGAGGCGCCGGACGCGGTGCCATTGGGGCTTCTGGACGGCGTGCGGGTTGTGCGGCGTCTCGAAAAGGGTCAGACCCTGACCTGGGACGATGTCGAGATTCCGGATTCGGTCGCGCTGCAAGCCGCGGCGGCGTTGCGCGGGTGTGCTCTCAGAACTTACGCCTGAGATAAGCGCGCGGCAGTGAAACAGCGTCTCGTTCTGGCCCTAGCGTTCGCTCTCCTTTGCGGTCTGCCCCAACTCACGGCGCAGACGACCGGCGGCGTGCCGCCTGCCGAACGTCGCCCGGCTTCTGTGGTGGTCCGCGAGCCGGTGCCGGCCATCGCCTCCAAACGCTTTCACTTCCGCGCGGCGGACGCGACCCTCGCCATCCCCTGCGAATCCAGCGTCAGCATGACCGGCGTCACCCCCGGCATTCGCCACTTGATCGTCATGGTGCATGGACTGTTCCGCACCAATCACTATCGGGGCATCGTCGAGGCGCTGAAGCTGGCAGGGTCGCCGCAGGACGTGGCGGTGATCGCGCCGCAGTTTTTGGTTGGGGTGGACATCGCCGGGCACAAGCTGGGCGACGACTTCCCCTACTGGTCGGTGAACGGCTGGTTGATCGGCCACCTCTCGCGCAACGATCCCGAGCTGCCGCGAACGACGCGGGTGAGTTCTTTCGAAGTGCTGGACTCTCTCCTGCGCTGGGCGCTCCAGGCGTTGCCCGATTTGGAATCCGTGGCCGTGTGCGGTTTTTCCGCCGGCGGCCAGTTCATGAGCCGTTATGCCGCCGGGAACCAAATCCACCCGACCCTGGCGGAGCGGGGCATCGACGTGGCCTATGTCATCTCCGCCCCATCGACCTATCTCTACCTCTGCGCCAACCGGCCCCTCGCCAACGATCCGTTTTCGTTCGGCCCCGTGCCGGCGGCGGCCCAGGCCGAATGCCCCGGCTTCAACCTCTACCCGCACGGTTTGGAGCGGCCCAACGACTACATGAAACGCGCGGGCGATGCTGGGCAGATCATCGAGCAATTGAAGCAACGCCGGCTGATTCTCCTGGTGGGAGAAAAAGACGATGCCTCCGCCAGCTACGGCCTGTCCGACGGCTGCCGCTCCAATCTCCTGGGAGCGCACCGCCTGGAGCGCGCGCTGGCGTACTACGAATACCTGAAATTCCTCCACGGCCCCGAAGCGCACAAACGCAACCGCCTCTTGTTCGTCCCCGGCGCGGCGCACAACTTCCGCGCAGTCTTCGCCTCCGCCCAAGGCGTTGAGGCAATCCTCGGCAATTTCCGGCGGTGATTCGCGCCGCATCTTACGCTCCGGCCTCGGCCAAAATCTCGCGCAGCGCGGCAGACAGCACTTCCATCATGAGGTCCGGGATGGGAAACTTCAGCGTGTCAGGATCGATCAACGCCGCCTTCGCCGGTTCCCAAATCTCCGCGCATGATCGGCGGTGGCTGTTGGCGTCCAGCCTTCAACCGGTCTCGTTTTCACAGGGAGCGCCGCATTCCCTGCGACTGGCGCTTGATTCCCTGGCGCGCCGTCGCTAAAACAGCGGTGAATTATGATTGAGGGCAAAAAAGTGGTGGTCACCATGCCGGCTTACTACGCCGAAAAAACGGTGGAGAAGACGGTGGCGGACATTTCGCGTGAAATCGTCGATGAGATCATTCTGGTCGATGACTGCTCGAAGGACCGCACCTCGGAAATCGCCCAGAGCCTGGGCATCACGGCGCTGCGCAACGAGACCAATCTCAACTACGGCGGCAATGTGAAGCGCTGCCTGCAGGAGGCGGTGGATCGCGGCGGCGACATCATCATCCTGCTGCACCCCGACTACCAGTACACGCCGAAGCTGGTGCCGGCGATGGCGGCGATGCTGGCCACCGGCTTTTACGATCTCTGTCTGGCCTCCCGCACTTCGGGCAAAGGCGCGCTCAGCGGCGGCATGCCGGTCTGGCGTTACCTCGCCAACTGGGGGCTGACCAACATCATGGACTTCGCGCTCGGCACCTACCACACGGAGTATCACACCGGCTACCGCGCCTACAGCCGCCGCCTGTTGCAGAGCGTGGATTTCCATGCACTGCGCAACGACTTCATCTTCGACAACCAGATGTTTGTGGCGGCCTTGAAGGGGGGCTTCCCGACCTGCGAAGTGACCTGTCCCACTTCGTATGAGGAGGACGCCAGCTCGATTCCGTTCAACAAGGCGCTGCGCTACGGCATCCAGTGCTTGAAGCTCTCAGGCGAGCATTTCTTCTGGCGGGTCGGACGCCGGCTCAACGGTGGTGGCACGGACAAGCCCGCCTGATTGCGTTTGATTGCGCGATGAAGGCAATCCTGCGCCACTGGCTGCCTGAGGAGGCGCGAAGCCGGCAGGCTTTTTGGCAGGCCGGGCTCATTGTGGCGCTGACCTTGGCGGCGGTGCTTATCGTGCTCTTGTTGACGCGCGACTGGCCGGGCGCGGCGGAAAAGGTGATCGCCAAAGGGCGCACGCCGCGCATTGAAGTTGTTGCGCTGGCCTATGTTTGGAAGGCGCTGCTGCTGGATGCGGCGCTGCTCGCTGGCTTGATCGTCACGCTGCCCTGGTGGGCGCGTCCGCCGAGGCGGTTGGGGCAGTCTGAGCGCTCGGCAGAAAACAAAGCAGGGGCTCCGCGCTGGCTGGTCGTTGCTGGATCGGTCGCGGTGTTGATGTTCGCGCTCTGGCTGCGCGCGCCGCGGTTGACGCTGAGCCTTTACAACGACGAGGCGCACAACTACGCGCGGCTTTGGTCGGGCATCTGGGAGCATAAAACCGGCGAGCCGGTGCTGCGCGAGGCGCGCTGGGGCGAGACCTGGTTTTTGAACAACGCCGGCAACAACTCGCAGCCGTTTTCCCTCGTCGCGCGACTCTGCCTGGAGACCGCGTGCGCGGCAGGATGGAGTGTGAAAGGCGAGGTGACGGAGTGGGCGGTGCGGCTGCCATCGCTGGTGGCGGGATTGCTCTCGATCTGGCTGATGGGCCTGCTGGCGCGGCGTCATTTTGGTTTCCCCGGCATGATGCTAGTGATGCTCGCGCTGGCGCTGCATCCCTGGCACCAACGGTATTCCACGGAGGCGCGCGGCTACGCGTTGATGCTGCTGGGCGTGGTGGTGATGCTGTATTTTTTGGATCGCGCGTTTGGAAGCCAGCGCTGGCGGCACTGGCTGGGGTTCGCGGCGGGCCTGTTTCTCTGCGCGACCGCCTTCCTGGGCAGCATCTACTTTTTGATCTGCCTCAATGCCGCGGTGCTGCTGCATCAGGCGCGGCGCTGGCGTCAGACGGGTGATGCCAGTCTGGTGACTCGTCCCTTGGTGGCGGGACTTGCGGCTGCAATGGCCGGGCTGCCGTTGCTGCTGCCGTTGATCCCGCAACTGCTGAAGGTGCTGGAAACCCATCACAGCATCCACGGTGTGATGGGCGCGAACTGGTGGCGGGATGTGGCGGGTTATCTGATTGCCGGCGCGCGCTGGGGCGACGCTGATCCCGGCAATCCGGTCAACCAGGCGCTCAGCCGCTGGATCACGCAGCCGCTTTGGCTGGCAGCTTTTGGCCTCTGGCTGCTGTCGCTGGCCGCCGGCATGGCCGTGTTTTGGCGGCGCGGCGGCTTGCTGCGGTTGCAGTTGCTGGTGACGCCGGCGGCCCTGCTGCTGTCCTGGTTTCTGATGTCACGCAAAGGCCAGTTCCTCAATCACTGGTATGTGCTTTACGCCGTGCCCTGGCTGGTGCTGGCGCTGGGCGTGGGAGCGCTTTGGTGGTGGCGGAGGAGCCGTCTCGCCGGCGCAGCCGTGCTGCTCGGTGCGTTGCTGGTGCCGGGGCGGGTTGCTCTGGCCTATCGTCACCTGGAAAAACAAAACGAGCGCGGTCCGGTGTTGACGGCGCTTGGAGCCGCGTTTCCGCAGCCTGGAAAAACCACACCGAGGCCGCTGCTGGGCGCGTTTTGGTGCAACAGCAATCTCTACCACCCCGAAGTGGTGCCTCTCGTTGATGAGGCGGCGCTGGAAAACCTGATCGAGCAAGCCCGGCGCGCGGCGCGGCCGTTGTTTGTTTGTCATTCGCATCGTGCCCTGGCCTTGCGCCACTCCGCCGGCTTGATGCGTTTGCTGGAGGAGTCCGGGCAGTTTGAAAAGGTGCGCGAGTTTTACGGCCAGGAGGAGCAGCAGAACACACTGCACCTGTTCCGGCTGCGCCCGTGACAGGGGAAGGATCGCAAAGGGCAGGTGACGAAGCCGTCACGTTTCGCCCGTTGATCTGCGTGAGGGCCGCAGGAACGGAGGCGGCTTGTGGATTCCGACCCGACCGCCAAGCTGTATTTGATCGACGCTATCGGCCCGTTTTTTCGCGGCTATGACCAGCGCACCATTAACTGGTCGAAGATCCCCTGGCATCATGTGCGCGAGCAGTTGGAGGGCGCGGAGGCGGCGGCGTGGACGGCGCGGCTGCATGCGGAGTTCGAGCAGGTGTGCGCGCAGGCGGCGGCCTGGGGTTACAATGCGGTGTCGCTGGATGATGTCACGCATTTGGCCCTGCATCCCTGGCTGGATGAGGAAATCCGAACGCTCGTTGCCCGCTATCGTGAGTTGATCCAGCCCTGCCTCGTCATCGCTGCCCACCATGGCCTGCAGGTCTTCTTCACGATGGACGTGTTTTCGGCCACGCCTGCCTTGCGGGAAAGGGTGGGCACGGACATTAGCAACATCCTCGCGCATCTGGCGGAGCTGTTGGGCCTCTTTCTCGCCGACTTTCCGAAGGTGGCTGGGGTCATCGTGCGCATCGGCGAGTCCGACGGCAAGGATGTGCGGGATGATTTTCACAGCGAGTTGCTGGTGAAGCGCCCTGCCGAGGCGCGGCAACTGCTGCGCATGCTGCTGCCGGTTTTTGAAAAACACCAGCGCCGGCTCATCTTCCGCACCTGGACCGTCGGCGCCTACCGCATCGGCGACCTGATGTGGCACCGCGGCACCTTTCGCGAGGTGTTCAAGGACATCACCAGCCCGGCGCTGGTCATCTCGATGAAATACGGCGAGTCGGACTTCTTCCGCTTCCTGCCGGTGAACCGCAATTTTTTCCGCAGCCCGCTGCCCAAGATCGTGGAGCTGCAAACGCGGCGCGAGTATGAAGGCTGCGGCGAGTATCCCTCCTTCACCGGCTGGGAGTACGAAAGGATCATCCGCGAGCTGCGGCACGCGGAAAACCTGATCGGCTGCCTGGTCTGGTGCCAGACCGGCGGATGGGTGCCGTTCCGCCGGTTGGCGTTCATCGATCCGGAGGCGGTCTGGATCGACCTCAACACCTGCACCACCATCAAGCTGATCAAGGACGGCTGGATCGCCGAGCAGGCGGTGAAGGCGTTTGCGCAGGAGCGCGGCCTCGGTGACGTGGTGGCGCTGCTGCAACTGCTGCGCTTCGCCGACGAGGTCGTGCACGAGCTGCTCTACGTGGAGGAGTTCGCGCGCCGGAAGCTCTTTTTCCGCCGGGTCCGCATCCCGCCGCTGCTGCAGGTGTACTGGGGCAATATCTTCATCAGCCACTCCGTCAAAAAGGTGCTGGTGTACTTCGTGCAGGACCCGGAGGCGGCGCTGCGCTCCGCGACCCGCTGCCTGGAGCGCCTGGAGCAGATGAAGGCGCTGGCCCCGCGCGCCGGCCTGCCGCTGGAGGACATCGAGTTCATGGCGGACACCTTTCACCTGCTCGCCCTGGCGCGGGAGTACTGCTTGACGCCGTTTACTCCGGAAATGGAGGCGCGCATCCGCGAGGCCAAGTCCGTCTACAAGCGCAAGTACCCCAAGCGCGGCCTGCGCGCCCGCTACCGGGTGAAGACCGACTTCCAGCCGCTCTACCTGAAACGCCGGTACCTGGGCTGGGCCATCCAACTGCTCATGCGCCGCCAGCGCGGCTACCGCTTCATCGACCGCATCCTCGTGCTGCACGCGCTGTCGATGATCTACCGCGTCATCGCGCACCGCCGCCCGCATTGGATCCCCAAATTCGCCCGCGACAGCGCGATGGGCGTGGACGTGATCTTCAAGTAGCCAAAACGGGAAAACGGACGCTTTCCCGGTCACCAAGTTCCCGGCAGCGCGGAGAAAAGCGGCAGGATGCCGCTTCCACGGGCGGAAACGCTGTGACGCCCGTTGATAAACTCCCGCGAAGACGCGGAGGCGCCGAGTCAGAAACCCAAAAAAATTCCGCGCCTTCGCGCCTTCGCGGAACTCAAACCATTCACCACTCATGCCTGGCATCAAGACCCCACCCTTTTGGTGAAGCGTGACCCCAAAAAGGTGAAGTTTGACCTCCTTTGGGTGAAGCACGACCTCTCCAATGCAGCGTTTTACCCCCGAGACAGCCCGGTTTTCCTCATGGAAGGATTCACCTTCAAGGTCTTGAAACCGCAATGTCAGGTGATGAACCCTCCCTGACCATTCCGCTTTTTTGAAAGCTCCGCCAGCCCAAGCAAACCCGCCCCAAGCCTTGACAATCCAGGCCCCACCTCCCAAATTCTCCACCACCAAACCGCCTCAATAGTCGACAATCCGATATTTGAGCGCACTAATTACACTGTTCGGAATGAAATGAAGCGTTTCTTGATCGCCACTCTGGTTGCTGGGGCGCTGATCATTGGATTTTCGCTTTGGTTTTTCAGCCGTCCGATTGTCGTGTTATCGGAAAACTCACCAATATGGACCACGGAAGATGACGCTTCTCGCCAAGGAACAATATTTCCAGGGCCGGCTCAGCCCCAAACGATACTGAAGCAAGGAGACCGGATAAGAATCGTGTGGATTAAATATGGCAAGGATTACAAGGCGGCTTTTGTAGTCACTCCTGATCTACAATCAGGCTGGATTTTGACCACTCCCGCGAAGAAATCTTTCATGATGACGACGACCGGCGGTTCTTTCTCCGCACGCTCAGTCAAGCCTGTGACATGACTGGCTGGCGCGTCCACGCCTGGGTGCTGATGAGCAATCACTTCAAACCCCAGTTGCAGCCTGACTCCGTTTACCCGTTTCCTCCCGAGCACGGCGAAGGCTATCGCTCCTGCAAACCAGTGGACAGCGAGACGCTGGCGCGGCTGAGGGCGTGACGCGAAATTTTCTCGTGCTAAGTTTTGTCCACGGACTTCGTTCCACGATGATACATGAAACTTTCCCTTTGCCTGCTGTCCGCTGGTTTGCTCACCGCGCTGACATACTCCTTGTTTGCCCAAGCCACGCGGGGCAATGCGCCGGGCGCTTTGTCCCGCGCATTGAAGCTCTTCCCGGACGCTGACAGCGACAAGGACGGTGTGCTCTCCATGCCCGAAGCCTTTGCGTATTTGGAAGCGCATCCCGAACTGAAAGCCCAGGTGGCCGGTCTCTTCAACGCCTCCACGACGGACAAGAAGGTGGGCTCAAAGCCGGCTCAGTTCGCTCCTGGCGCGGAGGGCACACGGGTGTTTGTCTGCTCGCACAGCTACATGATTTTCACCGCCGATTTGCTGCCAGTTGTGGCGCAGTCTGCCGGCTGTCCGCACCTGAAGGCCGGGCAGCAGATGATTGGCGGTTCCCGCACCCTGCAGCACTGGAATGTGCCCGACGACCAAAACGAAGCCAAGAAGGCATTGCGTGAGGGGCGCGTTGACGTGCTCACCCTCTCGCCGCAGTTGCTGCTGCCGGATGAGGGAATCGACCACTTCACCGCGCTTGGTTTGGAAAAGAATCCTGGGCTGCGCGTGCTGGTGCAGGCCTCCTGGGCGCCGCGTGACGGCAGGACTGGCGAGTTCACCAATGCCATGCGCGACAGTGTCACCGCGGAGGAGATTCGCGTCATGCGGGATCAGCACCACAGCACCTGGCTGAGGCAGCTTGAAACGCAGATCAGCACGCTCAACACTTCGATTGGCAAGGAGAATGTGTTCATCATCCCGGTGAGCGAGGCCGTTTATGGGCTGCGCGAACGCGTGGCGGAAGGCAAGGTGCCCGGCATCGGGAAGCAGAGCCAGTTGTTCCGTGACGACCATGGGCATCCCTCCGAAGTGCTGGCCATGCTGGTCACGTATTGCCACTTCGCCAGCATTTACCAGCGCTCCCCTGTCGGCTTGCCGCTGCCGCCTTCGCTTCAAAATCGGCCGCAAGCCGCTGAACTGAACCAAGCATTGCAGGAAATTGCCTGGGACACGGTGACGCGTTATCCGCTGAGCGGCGTGAAGGTGGCTTCGTTTTGAAGAGTCTTTTGCGATGACCGGTTTGCGTTTGCGGTTGTTTGTGGCGCTTGCTTCGGCGGGCGCGCTGTCAGGTGATTGCGGTTGGGCGCAGGCGCCGTATCCGCCGAGTCCGGTGATTGCCGGGTTGGAGTGGGCGCCAACTGAAAGCATTCGCCGAGCCGCGGAGGATGGCGACAACTGGCCGCTGACTTGGGCGGACGACGACGCGCTATACACCACCTGGGGCGATGGCACCGGTTTTGTTCCCAAGGTCGAGAAAAAACTGAGCCTCGGCTTTGCGCGCGTCACGGGCGGACCAGTTGATTTTCGCGGTGAAAATCTGCGTTCGCCATCCGAACAGCTTGGTCACGGACGCACGGGCAAAAAAGGCTGGGGCATCTTGTGCGTGGATGCGGTGTTGTATCTCTGGCTGGGTCATGCTGATCAAAAGGGCGGGCAGGCGCAGCTTGCTTGGTCGCGTGATCATGGAGCGAGCTGGACCTTTGCGGATTGGAAGTTCGCCGAGTTTGGCATGATGGGTTTTGTCAATTTCGGCCGGGACTATGCCGGAGCGCGTGACGAATTCGTTTACGCTTACTCGCACGATGGCGCGCGCGCTGATTCGCCGGCGGATCATTTCGTTCTCATGCGCGCGCCGAAAGACCAGCTCACGCAGCGCGGGGCCTGGGAGTTTTTTGTGAAGCTCGACAACGCCCAGCCTGTCTGGTCGAAGGACATCGCAAAGCGCGGCGCTGTCTTTTCCCACAAGGACGGGTGCCTGCGCTCGGCCATGACCTATTGCGCGCCTCTGCGGCGTTATCTCTGGTGGCAGCATTTGCCGCAGCCCCCCGCAGCCACCAAGGATCGTGGCGACACGCGTTTCGACGGCGGCTTTGCGGTTTACGATGCTCCCGAGCCCTGGGGGCCATGGACGACGGCTTACTTCACCTCGCAATGGGACGTTGGCCCCGGCGAGCATGGCGACTTCCCGGCGAAGTGGATGAGCGTGGACGGCCTCACCGTAAACTTGGTTTTCTCGGGGGAGGATGCGTTTTCTGTTCGCGAGGCAAAGGTGAAACTGCGTTGAGCCGGCTCATTGGAATCCTGGTCATCTGGCCTGACCAGTAACAGGTTGTGGCACGCCGACGTTGGAATTGGCCCTGCCATCATGAAAAGAATCACTTCCCTGTTTTTGTTCGCTGTGCCGTCGCTGCTCGCGCTCGAACTGCTGCCGCTGATGGATGCCGTGGTGGTGAACGGCCTTGAGTTGAAGACCAGATCATTGCCTCCCGGTCTCGTGCTGCGAGAGGAGATGGGGCTCGTCACAGTGGCCGGGGTGGACGGGCAGGTCGTGCACCGCACGCAGACCCGCATCTTGGAGACCCGCGCCACGATCACACCGAAGGGCGACTACCTGCTGATGTTTCCCGAGGGCGATCATTACGCGAAGAGCAAGGGTGAAAAAATCAACTCGATGATGGCATGTCGCTCCTCGGACAAGGGCAGGACCTGGAGCAGGCCGCAGGTGGCCTATGACATCCCTTACGGCCAGCATGGCTTCATTCCCCTGGTCCCGCGCGGCACGCAGACGATTTATTGCTTCGGCACGCAGCCGGTTCCCGGCAAGTGGACTTGGGAAGATGGCAAACGCGAGAATGCCCCCATCGGCTGGCGCACCTCGGATGACGACGGCCACACGTGGTCGGACGTGCAACTCATCGAGCCGGTGAATGATCCCGGCTTCATGGGCATGTCGGTGATGCGCATGACGGAGACGGAGGCGGGCACTTGGCTGCTCGGATCGCACCTTGCCGACTGGTCGGTGAAACCCTTCACGACCCAGCAATACCTCCTGCGCTCGGAAGACCAGGGAAAAACGTGGACGCTGCTGCCGGGGGCGCGTCCGAAAGGTTGGCAGGCGGCGGGATTCAATCGCATGGATGAGGGGCGCCCGCTGAACCTCGGTGGTGGCCGCGTGCTCTTCATGTCGCGCACGCCGGCGGGGCGTCTTTTCACCGCCTGGAGCCAGGACGATGGCAAAACCTGGACGGAACCGGCGTCGAGCACGCTGGTGCATCCGGACGCGCCCCCGATGCTGTTCCCGCTCGCGGATGGCAAAACCTTGGTCGCTTTTCATCACAACAAAATCCCCGTGGTGAAGTCGGGCGAACTCAGCGATCACGCCGAGACGATGCGCATGCGCTCGGAAATCTGGGCCTCGCTCTCCACCGATGAAGGCCGCACCTGGAGCGAGCCGCGCTTCGTGCTCGCCAATGCTGCGGCTCCGATGCATCAAGTCAGCGGCTTCAACTCGCAGTGCTCTTATCTCGACGCCTTCACCGAGGACGGCGTCATGCACCTCTTCATGCCGCACCGCTGGCAGCAGGTGCTGCATCTCGCGATTCGGGAAGACATGCTCGCCCAGTTGCCGACCAAGGCGACTTTGGCGAAACGGGCGCCTCAGGGTTCCGCCAGCAGGGCCACTCCGCGAGAGGCGAAGAAACAGCCTGTCTATGCCAGTCAACTGGCGGCTGGAATTCAGGCGACCCGCCAGGTGATCCACAAGCGGATCGATGGGCGCGAGCTGCGTCTTGATCTCTTTGAACCGGAAGGTTGGAGCAAATCGAATCGGCGTCCTTGTTTCGTCGCTTTCCATGGCGGCGGTTGGACCAGCGGCAGCCCGCGCTCCATGCATGCCTTTGCTTCGCATTGCGCCAAACAAGGGATGGTCGCCATCTGCCCGCAATACCGCCTCTACAAAGCGGATACTCCAGTGACGGTTTTTGAATGCGTGAAGGATGCCCGCTCCGCCATCCGCTATGTGCGAGGGCACGCGGAGGAACTTGGCATCGATCCGAAGAAAATCATTGTCAGCGGGGCGTCGGCAGGCGGCCACCTTGCCGCTGCCACAGCCATGTTTGATGGCGTTGATCATCGCGACGAGGACACAGCGATTTCCTGCCGGCCGGACGCGCTGGTTCTATTTTCCCCCGTGATCGACACCTCGCTTGACGGCTACGGCAACGTCAAGATCGGCGAGCGCTGGCAGGAGCTGTCACCCGCTCATCAAGTGCGAGCCGGCCTGCCGCCGACCTTGCTTTTTCACGGCGATGGTGACACGACAACGCCGATTTCCGGGGCGCGTGCTTTTGCCGAGGAGATGAAGCGCGCAGGGAATCGGATCGAATTTGTGTCTCCGCCGGGAGCAATCCACACCTACATGTTCAAAGACGAAGAGCTGTACAAACAGACGCTGGAAAAGCTGGATGCCTTTATTGCGGATATGGGCTGGGCCGGCGGCCGTTGAATGGCTTCGTGTTAGCAGCGCGTGGTCTTGCGTTTGGGCGCCACTGGCAGCCCGCGGCGGCTTTTCAGGATGTAGCTCGCCGCGTCTGGCACCTGGCATTCCGTTTGACCCATGTCCACTTCGACAACGCCAATCTCGTTGGCGACTGCCAGGGCTTGTTCCGCGAGCGAAGCCACGTACGTGCCACAGCAGATGATGAAGTTGTTCATCGAGTAGCGGACACGATTTGGCGACGTGTGGATCGTTGCGAGCACGCGTTTGATCAGGGATTGAATTTGCGGCAGCGGCAGCTTTTCGTCAGGCGTGGTGGTGACGAGATTCGACAGGGTTGCCCAGCCTGACACAGCGATGTCTTCTTTGGGCGAATCGATCCACTCCAGGGCGAGGGGGAAGGCCTCGGGATGTTCCGCTGCGACCCAGGGCACGGTGGTGCCGGAAATCATCTGCCAGTTTGCTTTGCGCGCCCAGGCTTCGATTTGAGGCCGGCTCATCTTCGCGCCGTCGGCGATGAGGCCAGCCAGGTACATCGCGTCGGAGTTGCCCGTGTCATAAAGTTCAAGCGCCAGATCCTGCCGGCCTTTGAGTTGTTTGGCGAGGGGCTTCATGTCGCCGATGCGCACCCCGAACAGGGGTTCCGTTGCGCCGTGCCGCATGAGCGTCCGCTTGGTGGTGGCGCTGCCTTTGGCCTCGAGCGCTTGCATGATCTCGGCGAGTCTCATGATGGCAAAAACGTGCTGGGCAGGCTGTTTTTTCAAACGCCTCGAGCCGGGTTACTCATCGCGCGTCAGGATGATGCGGGCGCCGCGCTGCCAGGTGAAATACGACCACACCCAGTGGATGAACACGGCGACGCGGTTGCGCATGCCGATGAGAAAAAGCAGATGCACAAACAACCACATCAGCCAGGCGAAGAAACCCTTGAAGTTCATGCCTTTGAACATGGCGACGGCGGCTTTGCGGCCAATGGTGGCCATGCTGCCCTTGTCCCAATAGGCGTATGGCAGGCGGTTGCCGGTCTGAATCACCTTGGCGATGTGCTGGCCCATCTGGATCGCGGCCGGGCAGACGCCGGGGACGCGCGTGCCCTTGACATCCGTCAAGCTCACGAGGTCTCCGGCAGCGTAAACCTGCGGATGGTTGGGCAGACTCAAGTCGGGCATGACCTGGACGCGTCCGCTGCGGTCCAGCGGCACGCCAGCCAGCGAGCGGGTCACCGGGCTTGCTTCCACGCCGGCCGCCCAGATGATGATGTCAGCTTCAATGCGCTGCTCTCCGGCGATGACGTAGCCGGGACCCACTTCCTTGACCGGGCAGTTCAGGTGCACGGTGACTCCAATGTGTTCCAAGCGCTTGCTGGTGTAGTTGGCGAGCTTTTCGGAGAACATCGGCAGCAATCGAGGTCCGGCTTCGATGAGATGCACATGCGCCTGGGTGGGATCGATACGGCGGAAATCGTGTTTGAGCACCACTCGCGCCAACTCCGCCAGCGAGCCGGACATTTCAACGCCGGTGGGGCCACCTCCGACGACGATCATGGTCAGCAGGCGCGCTGTCTCCGCTGGATCATTGGCGGCCTCGGCCTTCTCAAATGCCAGCAGCACCTCGCGCCGGATGTTCATCGCGTCTTCGAGGCTCTTCAGGCCAAAGGTGTGGGGCTCCCATTCGTTGCGGCCGAAAAAACCGGTTTTGGCTCCGAGAGCGATGACGAGATGATCGTAAGGCAGGGTTCGCTCCTTGGTCTTCACCGTCTGGTTTTCCAGATCGATGCGAGTGACTTCGTCCATCAGGGTGGTGACGTTCTTGTGATCGGCCAGGATTGAGCGCAGGGGTTGGGCGATCTCTGTGGTGGAAAGTCCAGCGGTGGCCACCTGATAAAGCAAGGGCTGGAACAGGTG
The DNA here is from genome assembly GCA_964553805.1 of uncultured Verrucomicrobiaceae bacterium. Taxonomy (GTDB): domain Bacteria; phylum Verrucomicrobiota; class Verrucomicrobiia; order Verrucomicrobiales; family Verrucomicrobiaceae; genus JAGRPD01. Next base: position 23,094 of record CAZKMS010000030.1, on the reverse strand, counting down.
GTGATTCCAACGATCAACCAAGGTGACGTGAAAACGCGGATCGGTCAGTTCCTTGGCGCAGTTGAGTCCGGCAAAACCGCCGCCAAGAATCAAAACCTCCTGGGGGCGGGCGGTGTCGAGCGGTTCAGAAGCGGGCATGACGGAACCTCAAACAAGCACGCGGCAAGCCAAGGGCAGGTGCTGAAATGACAAGGATCTTGGCTGCTTTGTCATTGAGTCCGGCAGGCCACGCCCATGGCTGGTTATTTGGAGACGAACTGGACAAAACCGTGCAGGAACTCGCGCAGGTTTCCGGTCATGCGCTGGTCAGTCAGCTTGCCGCTGGCATCGAAGACCTTGCCGGCATGGGAGACGAGCAATTTCCCGCCAGTCCACAACCGTGTCTCCAAGGTATGCAGGATGGGCAGCCAGGCGGCCTGGCCCAGCACCGTGCCGAAGCCTCCGGGCGAGGCCCCCATGAGGGCCACTGGTTTGTTTGCGAAGACGGGTTTGGTGTCGTCATCAAGGCGTGAAAGCCAGTCGATGGTGTTCTTGAGCGGGCCGGGGATGGAATGGTTGTATTCGGGGCTGCCGATGATGAGGCCGTCAGCTTCGGCGATCACTTTGCCCAGTTCACGCACGCCGCCGGGAATGCCTTCGTTTTCCTCGAGATCACCATCGTAGAGCGGAATGCCGTGGATGGTTCTGACAAGCAAGCGCGCGCCATTTGGCATCAGCCCGGACGCGGCGTTCAGCAAAGCGGTGTTGTAGGAGCCCGAGCGCAGGCTGCCCGAGAGTCCAATGAGCGTGGTCATGAGGATGAGAGTGTTCTCTCACTGTACGACTGCCAGGCCCGGCAGCGATGCGGGCAATCGCGCGGCCCGTCACACGGGTTGATCGCGCCGCCAGGACTTCAGAACGGCGTCGAGCAGACCGGGAAATCGGGCATTCAGTTCCTTGCGGCGCAGCCGGCTGGTCAGTTCGACGCCGCGCCGTTCGCTGTGGATGATGCCGGCCTCACGCAGGATGCGGAAATGCTGGGAGCACGTGGACTTGGGCATGCTGTGCGGCAGCCTGCTGGTGGTCTCGACACAGTTCAGGCCCTGATCAGCGGTGCGCAGCTCGGCCACGATGCCGAGGCGCACCGGATCTGAAAGCGCATGCAGGACGCCTGCGAGCGTGATGCTGTCAGTGGGGGGATGGTGGAGAGGTCTGATCGGACGAGCATACGCAAATTTCACTTGAAATGCAATCGTTCTATTGTTCAATAATTATGAACTAAAGAACCCTAAGCCCATGCCAACCCTTTTCGATCCCCTTCAACTTGGCGCGCTCACCCTGCCCAATCGCATTCTCCTCGCTCCGCTCACCCGGGCACGCGCCGGGAAGGAACGCATCCCGAATGCGCTCATGGCCGAATACTATCGCCAGCGCGCGGGTGCCGGGCTCATCATCAGCGAGGCCACTTCGGTTATGCCCATGGGAGTCGGCTACGCGAATACGCCCGGTGTTTGGTCGGCTGGGCAGGTCGCTGGCTGGAAACTCGTGACCCAGGCTGTGCATGCGGCTGGCGGGCGAATCTTCCTGCAACTTTGGCATGTGGGACGCATCTCGGATCCGATGTTCCTCGGTGGCGCGTTGCCAGTGGCTCCAAGCGCGATCGCTGCCGCCGGTCATGTGAGCTTGGTGAGACCGGAGAAGCCCTTTGTCACTCCGAGGCCGTTGGAATGCGCTGAAATCGCCGGAGTCATTGAGGCGTTCCGCCAGGGGGCTGAGAATGCGCAGGCCGCCGGTTTTGACGGCGTTGAAATTCACGGCGCCAACGGCTACTTGCTCGACCAGTTCCTCCAATCCAAAACCAACCGGCGCGAGGATGACTACGGCGGTTCGGTGGAAAATCGCGCGCGCTTGATGCTGGAGGTGGCTGACGCGGCGATTTCGGTTTGGGGAGCCGGCCGGGTGGGCATGCATCTGGCGCCGCGTGGCGACGCCCACGACATGGGCGATACCAATCCGCTCGAGACCTTCAGTTATGTTGCTCGTGAGCTGGGGCGCCGGCAGATCGCTTTCATTTGCGCGCGAGAGCATCAAGGGCCCGACAGCATCGGACCGGCTTTGAAAAAAGCCTTCGGTGGTGCCTACGTGGCCAACGAAAAGTTCACGCTGGAGAGCGGCAATGCGATCCTCGCCTCGGGCGACGCTGACGCGGTGGCGTTTGGCGTGCCGTTTCTAGCCAATCCGGATCTGCCCAAACGGTTTGCGCAAAAGGCGCCGTTGAATCCGCCGGATCCAGCGACGTTTTACGCGGACGGGGCCGAGGGCTACACGGACTATCCGGCGCTGGAGTGAGTTTTTGCAGAGGCAGTGTCAGCGCTCGCCCGGCAACACCCAGGCCGGGGTGCCGAACCATTGATGCATCTCCTCGGCGAACGGCGCCACGATTTCATCAGGCTCCGGGAACTCACCACGGTCTCCGGTCTCGACCATCCACGTGTCGAGCGCCGCGCGCAGGCGGATGAGGGCTTCACGGTGGATGGGATCGTTTGAGCCCAGCAGGTTGTGGACTTCGTGCGGATCGGTTTGGGTGTCGTAAAGTTCCTCGCATGGCCCGGTGCGTTGCATCAGTTCAAGCGGCGGTCCGCTGAGGCGGCCTTCCGCATGAAGCTGGCGCATCACCGGCAGGATCGGAAAGCACTTTTCCTTGTAGCGATTGAGTGAGGCGAAAGTGGGGCCGCTGGAGAGCGTGCGGATGTAGTGATAACGCTCGTCATGCACCGAGCGGATGCGCTGGCGGGTTTCATCGATGCGGTCGCGGGCGGCAAAAACAAAGATGCGCGGCGGCTCAGCGTGGTCACCGAGAAAAACACGGCCTTGCATGAGGGGCGGCTTTGGCTGGCCGGCGAGCGCGAGCGTGGTGGCGGTGACATCAATCAAACTGAGCAGACGGTCATCCACAGCGCCGGGACTGATTTGCGCGGGGGCGGGAAAGTTCTTTGGCCAGCGAATAATCATGGGGACGCGCAGTCCATTGTCGTAACACCAGTGGATGCCGCGCGGCTCGAGCCGGCCGTTGTCGCCGAAAAAGAGGATGATGGTGTCGTCTTCCAAGCCGTCGGCGCGCAGTTGGTCGAGCACCTTGCCAAAGCGCTGGTCCATGCCGGAGACGGAATTCAAGTAGCGTGCCCATTCTTCCCTCACCACGGGATGATCGGGGTAGTAAGGGGGCGGAGTGACGCTGCCGGGTTTGGCATGCCGGGTGTGGAGGAGTTCGCCCACCCATTCGACGCGCTCCTTTTCAACGCTTTTGCGATCGTAAATGTCGTATTCGTTCTCCTCGGCATTGACCACGGCAAAGAAGGGCTGGTGTGAATGGAGCGTCTCCCAGCGATCGGAGTTCTCGTGGTAGATCGCGCCTTCATTGACAAAGTTGAGGTCCAGTTTGCCTGTGCCAACACTATGCCCGCCCACGGTTTTGATGTTGGCCGTGAAGTAACCGGCATCCCGCAGATGGTGGGTGATCGGCCGCACGCCCTCGGGCAGCTTGAAGCCGTCGCTGCGATGCGAGCGCATTGGATGGGTATCCGTGGTGGTTTGGTAGTGACCGGTGAAAAAGGCGGAGCGGCTGGGAGCGCAGGCGGGATTGGTGGCAAAAACACGGGTGTAGCGCACGCCCTCGCGCGCCAGGCGGTCGAGATGAGGTGTGCTGACCCCTTCAGCTCCGTAGCAGCCCAGATCATGGCTGAGGTTTTCGCCGATCAGCCAGAGGATGTTGGGCTTGCTGGCGGCAGTGACGAAGCAGGGCTGGCAGAGAATAAAAAGAAGCAGGCAGGTCGTGCGCATGGTCTGATAAAGAACGATGGTGGCAGGCCGATCTCCCAACAGACGAATGTGGTGGTTTGGTTCTTTGACCAGAAACAGCGGCCAGGCATGCTGTGTTCATGGTCCGTCTCATGCGTTTGTTTTGCTTTTTGTTCTGGGCAGCCGCCCTTCAGGCTGAGGTGCGGCTGCCCGCAGTCATTTCAGACCACATGGTCGTGCAGGCTGGAAAGCCGGCAAGCCTGTGGGGCTGGGCGGAGAAAGGCGGGACGATCAAAGTTGGGTTCGCGGGGCAAACCAGGACGACCAAGGCAGACGGGGATGGTCGCTGGCGTTTGACGCTCGATGCGCTGCCAGCGAGCAGCGAGCCGCGTGAATTGCGGATCAATGAGAAAATCATCAAAGACGTGCTGGTGGGCGAAGTGTGGCTGGCGTCAGGCCAGTCAAACATGGCCATGCAGATCGACGGGCCGTTGCATGGAAAGGTGGACCAGGCGGACGCGGTCATTGCCGCGGCGAAGCATCCGGAAATTCGCGTGTTTGTACATGACGAACCGTTTGCAATCTATGAGCTGCCAGTTCCCGCAGATGGGGCGGCGGCGGATCGCGCGGGGAGATGGCGGGTGTGCTCGCCTGAGACGGTGGCAGACTTTTCTGCGATGGGGTTCTTTTTTGCGCGGGATTTGCTGGCGGAGTTGGGGCAGCCAACCGGCATCATCACTGCTGCGGTGGGCGGAACGCCGATCGAGGCCTGGACCAGTTTGGCGGTGCAGGAAAAGACCGCGGAGTTGAAGCCGCTGCTGGCAGATTGGACGAAGCGGCTCGATGGTTTTGTGCCGGAGCAGAAGCAGCGCGAATTTTTGGAAGCCAAGGCGAGCTGGTTGAAGCGGCGGGCGGCGGCGGTGAAGGCCGGGCAGGCGGCGCCGAAGGCGCCGGCGCCGTTCAAGAACCTGCAGGTGATGAAGCCCGGCGGCTTGTTTTCGGGGATGATTGCGCCGCTGGTTCCCTACACCATGCGCGGCGTGATCTGGTACCAGGGGGAGCGCAACGCGGCGGGGCCGTTTACGGGTTTGTATGGTTTGCAAATGCGCCTGCTGATCGCGGATTGGCGAGCGCATTGGCGGGATGATCTGCATTTCGCCTGGGTGCAGCTCCCGGCATTTTTGGGTCCGCAAAAGCTGCCGGCGGAGCCGGCCGGCTGGGGCGTGGCGGTGCGCGATGGCCAGCGCCAGGCGTTGGAGGTGCCGGGAACGAGCATGGCGATCACGCTCGATTTGGGCGGCGAAAAGAGCGGTCATCCCACCAACAAAGAGGATTATGCGAAGCGGTTGTCGCGGGTGGTGCTGCACGATGTGTACGAACGGAAGAATGGGTTGCCGACAGGGCCCATCCTCAAAACTTGTGTGAGGAAAAACGGGCGATTGGTGGTCAGCTTCAAGCACGCAACGGGCCTCCACGCCAAGTCGGGCAAGCTGGATGGCTTTGCGATAGCGGGAACGGATGGCAGATTCGTCTGGTCGAACGCGAAGATTGAGGGCGACACGGTGGTGCTCTGGCACGGACGCATTGCTGAGCCAAAAGCCGCTTGTTATGCCTGGGCGGGCCATCCGCGCGGCAATCTCGTCAATGCTGACGGCTTGCCGGCATCGCCATTCATGGCGGAGACAGACGACTAAGCAGATTCAAGCAAACGCTCCGCGGCGTCGATGACCGCGCTGGCGGGCAGGCGCTCCATGTCGCCACCACTCGTGCGCGGTTCAAAGATGGCGACGGGAGTTTCCTGATCAGGTGTCAGAACGACAGCTTGATCGTGCAGCGGGCGCCAGTGGAAGGGATTGGTGGGTCCGAAGAGAACGATTTGCGGCACCTGCCAGAGCGCGGCTAAGTGCATGGCCATGCTGTCCACCCCGACGGCAAGGCGCGCTTGTGAGATGACGGCGGCAGTTTCAACGAGGGACAGCTTGCCGGTGAGATCCAGCAGCGGGGCGGTTGTGTGATGTCGAATCCAATCGACATCCTCCGCCTCCAAGCCCGCGCCGGTGCCGGTCATCGCAATAGCGCAGCCGAGCTGGTGCAGGCTGTCGATCACAGCCATCCAGCGTTCAGCAGGCCAGAATTTTTCACGACGAGCGGTGCCTGGGTGAATGACCGCCAAAGGCGCGCCGCTGGGAAGATCCCGCAGCCATTCCCGGGCACGCGTCACGGCGGTGGCGGGCAGGTTGAGCTTTGCGGGCGGGAGGTCGCGCGCGCTGCATGGCTGTCCGGTCATCTCGCTGACCAGGGCGAGATGAAAATCGACCGTGTGCAGATCGCGCACGGAAGCAGTGCAAAGCCGGGTGTAGGCCAGGCAGCGCAGGCCGTCGCTAAAGCGTTCGTAGCCCGCGCGCAGCTTGGCGCCGGAAAGGCGGGTGAGCAGGGCGGAGCGGTCGTTGCCCGTGAAGTCGAGGCAGGCGTCCCACTCGGCGCAGGCGGTGGCGGCCCAGGCAGCGGTGTTGGGGCGCGCGCGTCGATAGGTGAGGACATGGTTAACTCCGGGCAGGCAGGCTGCCAGCTCGCTGCTGGCCGCGTCGGCGACAAGGCCGATTTCGGCCGCGGGGAAGCGCGAGCGCAGTGCCGCGAGTGCCGGCGCGGTCAAAATGAGGTCGCCGATGCGCTTCATTTGCAGCACCAGGATGCGCTGCGGTTTCATCGGGCGCGGCCCTCCGTGGCATGCGCGTAGGCATTGAGAAGGCGCAGGCGGTAGTGGTCCCAGGTGAGGCATTGCTCGACACGGGTGCGCGCATGGCGTCCCATGGCGGCGAGTTCGTCCCGATGGCAGGCGGCGTATTCGAGCGCTGCGGCCAGCGCGTTGACATCACCGGAAGGGATTTCGAGCCCGGTGACGCCATCAAGCACGGCGTCGCCGGACTCGCGCGTGGCGATCAAGGGCAGACCGCAGGCGGCGGCTTCGATGGTGGCTTTGGCGAAGCCCTCACATTCGCTGGGAAAGGCGAACACGGCGGAGCGGCGGAGTTCATCACGCACGTTGGGTGTGAAACCCACGATGCGCACGCTGTCGCTGGCGTGGCGTCGCAGGTGTGTTTTCATTTCGTTGTGCAGGGCGCCGACGAGCACGAGTTCGGCGTTTTTGAGCGCGAGCTTGCGCCAGGCTTCGAGTAAAACATGCACGCCTTTGCGTTCGATCAGCGCGCCGACAAAACAGACGCGGAAAATCTCGGGCGGCGTGCCGGGCTGGTAGTGCGACGGGTCGACGCCGCGGGCGACGTAGCGCAATTTTTCCGGCGGCACACCGGCGGCGAGGAAGGTTTCGGCGGATTTGCGTGACGGCACCAAAATGACGTCGGCGAGGTCATACTCCGCCAGCATGTGGGGCCGGCTGATTTCGAGGCCGGACAGCCAGGAGCGGCCGCCGTCGAGACGGTTTTCGCGTTCGGAGCGCGTCTCGCCGGATTTGCTTTTGCCTTTGTTGCGGTGCCAGGTGGGAATGTCGATGAGGCTGGGAATGCCGCGGCGGCGTGTCTCGATCAGAGCGCGGAAACAGTCGCCCGACCAACTGTGCAGGCAATCGTAGGAGCCGCGTTGGATCTCGCGTTCAGCGGCCCAGGCGACGTAATGTTTCTTCGCGGCGTAGTAGCGCGGGCTGTCGAGAAAGGAGAGGGCGCGCACCGGGTGCCAGTTGAGGGAGCGCACACGGGCCGGAGGAATCGTCGTTTGCTCATTTTCGAAGCAGAGCACGCGGCTCAGGAAGCCGCCTTCTTCCGCGGCCTTGACGCCTTCCAGCGAAGTCGTGTTCAAGCCGGTGCCGCCGAGGCCGGAGCCGGTGGCGTAGAGCAGGGCGCGCGGCAGTTTTTCCGGTGGCGGCGGACGCAGGCGGGCCACCGCTTCCGGAGCGCAATCCGGGAAGGTTTCGTTGTGGTCGGTGAGGTCCGTCGTCACAAGGTCAATGCCGGGACTGTGCGGTGGAGGTGGCGCTTGTCCAACCGGAATCCCCGCGCGGATCAGGCTCAGGTGAACACCACGGTCTTGTTGCGGTAAACCAGCACGCGGTTGCGCACGTGCCACCAGAGCGCTTTGGCGAGCACGGTTTTTTCCAGGTCGCGGCCCAGGCGCACCAAGTCGGAGATGCTGTCCTCATGTGACACGCGGGTGACATCTTGGTGAACGATCGGCCCCTGGTCCAGCTCCTCGGTCACGTAATGGCTGGTGGCGCCGATGAGCTTGACGCCGCGTTCGAAGGCCTGGTGGTAGGGTTTGGCGCCAACAAAAGCGGGCAGGAAGCTGTGGTGGATGTTGAGGATGCGGTTGGGGAAGGCGGTGATGAGCAGCGGACTGATGACCTGCATGTAGCGCGCCAGCACGAGGGTGTCCACGCCCTCGGCGCGCAGCAGATCGAGCTGGGCGGTCTCCTGCCGGGATTTGTTTTCGGCAGTGACGGGGAAATGATGGAACGGAATGCGGAAGCGTTCCGCGGCTGGCCGCAGGACCTCGTGATTGGAGAGAATCAGCGGAATGTCCACCGGCAGTTCGCCGGCTTCGTGGCGCGCCAGCAGGTCGTAGAGGCAATGGTTTTCTTTGGTGACAAAGAGCGCCACGCGGCTGCGGGTGCTGGAGAAGTGCAATTGCAACTGCATTTGGTGCCGCCGGGCCATCGGGGCAAGACGCGGGGCGATCTCATCCTGTTCGAGGGTGAAGTTTTCCAAGCTCCATTCCAGGCGCATGAAGAAGGCGTTTTCCTCCTCATCAATGTGCTGCTGCAGATCAACAATGTTGCCGTCGTGCGAAGAGATGAAACCGGTGACGTCATGCACGAGCCCGGGCCGGTCCGGGCAATGGATCAGCAGGGTGGCGGTGGGGGTGACAGACATGGACGCGCACTCTCCGGCAAGACGGGCGCTGTGCAAGTCCGGGACGAGCTTGCAACCTGGGCGGCGGCTGCCAGAATGGCGGCTTGCGAAATCCAGGCTTACACTCTCTGCTTTTGTGGCTGCTGGCAGGCCTGCTGGGGCTGCCCGCGCTGGCGCAGGAGACGCGGCGCATCGCGCAGGGATACCTCTACGTGGAGCCGTATCAGGCGCGGTTCGAGTGCCTGGTGGATTTGCGGACGATGCTCGATTGGCTGGCCATGCCTGGCACGCTGGGGAATGAGTTGTCCGCGGCGCAGGTGGACGCGGTGCTGGCAAAGGCGGGTTCGCTGGCCTCGGCCTGGGCTTCTTTTCGAGTCCAAGGCGCGGCGGCGGACGGCCAATTGGTGGTGGCCCAGTTGGTGCGCGGCGAGCCGGGGCGCACGCTGCCGATGCCCGAGGGCGGCATGGCGCCGGTCAATGGCACCATGCTGGGGCTGATGTGGGAATGTCCGGCCGGCGCCGAGCCGCATTCGATCCAGGTGGTTTGGCAAGGATTCATTCCGTTTCTCAAAACGCTGCCGGTCAGCGTGTTTTTTGGCGGCAACCGGGAGGAGCAGGTGCTGACGGAATTCAACGCCGTCTGCCGCTGGAGCAACGACGGCCGGCTGCTGCCGCCACCGCCGCTGGCGCCGGTGCCGCCGCTGCAGGAGCGTCCGACATTTCTCCTGCCGGCAGGGGCCATTGCATGGCTTTTGGTGGGCTTGATCATCGCCATCCCCGTTTTGCGCGGCAATCGAAGACGGCGACGGGTCACGCTGGCGGTGTATGCCAGCGTCTGGCTGCTCGGAGCGCTGATCACCGTGCCGCTGCTGGTGCTGCGGCTGCCAAAACCGGGGACTGCCGAGCCCAGCGCGGTGGCGGAGCCAGATCAGGCGGCCGTTATCGTTGAGCCGCTGCTGCGCAATGTTTACCGCGCCTTCGATTACCGTTCGGAGGGCGACATCTACGATGTGCTGGCGCGCAGCGCTGCCGGGCCGCTGCTGAAAACGTTGTATCTCGACACCATTGCAGCCCTCTCGCTGGATGAGGCGGAGGCGGCACGGGTGCGGGTGGCGGAGTTTGCCTGCGAGGTCTTGGCGGTGACGCCGGCTGTCTCCGGCAAGGGCTTTGCGGCAAAGACATCCTGGACCACGCTGGGCAGCGTCGGGCACTGGGGGCACACGCACATGCGCACAAATGTCTGTCTGGGCGATGTCACCGTCGAAGACGTTGACGGCTCGTGGAAGATCACGGCCGTCGAAATGCTCGACCATCGGCGGTTGTGAGCCCGCTCAATACAGTCCCATCTTGATCAAGATCTTTTCCAAGCCCTGTTGGAATTTGGGCACATCCGGCGGCGGCGGCTGGTAGCCGGGCTGGTCCGCCTTCAAGCTTAGGCGTCCCATTTGGTCGAGGAACCACTTGGCGGTCACGCCGTCGCTGAAGGTGGCACTGCCGCTCACCAGCGTGCCTGGCACCATGATTTCATCCGCTTCCATCGTGAAGGAGGCGGCGTCCGCGGCAGGAGTTTCCCCGGCAAAGTCGCCGCTCAGTGGCAGGGCCTCCGGCTCGGTGTCCGCAAAGGCCTCAGCGGGTCCGGCGGCGGAAGTTTCCGCGGCAGCCGCAGGCTCAGCGGGTTTGGCCCGGTCTTGGATCCGCACCTCAAGCTCCATCATCAGCAGGCGGGCGTCCATGTAGGTCATGGAAAGCCCGAATTCCGATTTCAGTCGCGATTGAATTTCGTTGAGTGTCGCTCCTTCGCCGGCCCATTTGCCGACGGCTTGTTTTTGTTTCGGGGTGAGTTCCGCCATGTATCAGAAATGGGTTTGCGACCGGGGTGGTCGTCACAGTTTGGCCGCCAGTTTGGTCGCCAGGGCGTGCAGCGCATCGACTTCCTCGGGGGTGAAGGCTTTGCCCTCAGGCACGTCCACCAAGGGCAGCAGTTCCGTCAAGCCCTGCCGGATGGATTTCAAGGGTTCTTTTTCGTGGTGTTCGGGGTTCATGCTCTCGAGGCTGGCGGCATAGTATTCCACGATGTCGCGCCGGGCGAGTTGGCGGCTTTTTTCCTCCGTGTAGGCCTTTTTCACCGCACTGGTGGAGATTTCGAAACCGCGCAGCCAGCCTCCCAGACTGATGAGGTGGGCGATCTCCACATCGCGGAGTTGCAGCATCTCTGCCTCCACATCGGCCTGTGTTTTGGCCAGTTCGACGCGCAGACTGTGCCAGTCACCCTGGATGCTGTTGTCGAGCAGGCTCTGGGTGTGCCGGTTCATGCGATTGCCGGCGCCGAGCGCTTTGGCAAATTTGATCATGGAGCGGCCGACGTCCTCCATCGCCTCGATTTTTTCGCACTGCACGACGAGGAAACCGTCCGCGATCAACGCACCCAGCCCCAACGAAACCGCCACCCGGTCCGCCGGCGGGCGCTCGGGCACGGAGCGCTTCAGTTCGTCGTAAGTCAGGGTGCCCAGCCCGCTCATGATATCGAACACCTTGCTGATCGACGGCGTGGTCCATTCGTTGATTCCAAACTCCTCACGAATGTGCTCGTCTCCGAGAAAGGCTTCGGGAATCGGCGGAAGCTTGCTGCTCCCCGTCTGCGCCCAGGTCGCAGACCCACCCGCCAAGGCAGCCACTGCCAGCAGCAGAAAGCTCCGGCCGCGCAGGGACGTCAGGCGAGAAGGCGGTGGCATCGTAACGAGCAAGTTTAACGCCCTTGTGCCGCTTTTCCAGTCGCAACGCAACCGCTTTTGCGACTGCGCGAACCGCCTGGAGGGGTCACGCAGTTTTTAATTGAGCCTTTTTGAATATTATGGTAATCTAATAAATATATGAAGTGCCCGCATTGCTCAAATCCCATTGGCAGGCAGAAGCCCTTCTGTGACCAATGCGGTTTCAGCGATGGCGCTCTCGGCGCTTACCTGGGCAGTGAGTGGGTTCGTTTGGAGCGGGTCACCGATCCCGCGCACTGCCTGCGGCTCGAGGAAACGCGCCAGCTTGAGGTGCTGCTGGACGACTTCGAGCGGCAGTTTCCACAGTCCTTCTGCGCGCTCTATTACGGTGCGCTGCCGCCGCGGCTCAATCCGCTGGAACTCGGCATGTGGATGCTGAACCACGGCGCTTTTTCGACGCATCAATTCGCCAAGCGCAACGATTTCGGTGTCGTCTGTGTGATTGATCCGGTTGCGGGCACGCACGGGCTGGCGCTGGGGTATGCGCTGGAGAGGCTGCTCCCGGTTGCAAGCATTGAGAACCTGCTGGCGGAAATGACCGCACCCCTGCGCACGGGGCAATGGGCGGCCGCCGCCAAACTCGTGATCACCGATTTATCCGCGCAGTTGCGTGCTTTGGGCAAGGTGTCGCGCCGCCGGGTGGAAGCCGAGCCGCCACCGGCGCGCGGCGGCTCGCCCTCAGACTATGGTTTTGCGCCGCTGCGCCTCGGGCATCGGCAAGCGGCTGCCGGCAAAGCGGCCCGTCCCGCCATCAAAAAATGATCGCTTTACCGACACCGCAGGCGCGCGTCGTGACGGCCGCATTGATCGGCGTTTGCGGGCTGCTGCAGGTCTCGCCTGCCACGGAGAAAGCAGAGATCGGACCAGGAGCATTTGAGGAGCTGCCGCTGCCGGTGTGGACTCGCGAGGAGTGGAACCGCCGCGCTTTGGAGGCTGCGCCGCCGCTGCTGGGCGGGTTGGTGCCGGGGGTGGGGGAAGGGCAAACGGCCGATTCACAGGGTGTCACGCCGATGCTCACGCCGCGCTACGCGGACGGTCCTCCCAAGGTGCTCGCCGAGTCACCGCTGGGATCGTTGCGCGAGGGGCTCTCCTTGTTTCTGCCCGAGGGGCTTTCTCCGCCGAAGCTCGATGCGGCGCCAACGGAAGCCAAAGCGCCCACGCCCATCATTCACCTGCGCGAGGTGACGCCGGAATTCCTCGCCACCGCCATCGACTGGCCTGGCGACGATCCGCTGATTGATCCGAACTCCGAATTGGCGGAGACGCCGGCAGAGGATCTGCGGCGCTTTTTGGGTTACCACGCTGAGGAGGCGCGCATTCCGATTCTGGTCCTGGTCCTGGCTGGAAATGAAAAGCTGCCGGTTGCAGCCCCGCTGGAAACACTGGCTGGAGGCAGCCAGTTGGCGCGCCGTTCCGCCACGCTGATTTATCCGCTGGGCGAGCCCTGGCGGGCGCGCTTGTTTTTGCCGCGCTCGGTGCATGAGGCGGTGTCGCCCAGCTATCTCACGCGCATGATCGAAGCCTGCCTGACCGCGGCGGCCGCCACGACACAAGCGGAAGGCCAACTGCATGAGTTTGTCGTGCAGCTTTCCATACGTTTGTTTTGGCTGCAGGAGGAAATCCTCAAACACCGGCCTGAAGTGCTCGCCGGTGTGAACGAAGCGAGCGCCGCGCAACCGCTCACCGAGGTGGCCTCCATCAACGAAACGCCAGCCGCGCCGCGTGCGCAGCCGGCTCAGGCGGCGACGCCTGCGCTGGTTCTGCCGGCTGCCAGCATCGTCACCATCGCCATCTTGATGGGTGTGCTGCTGGCGCTCGCCACGCGGCGTCTCATTCGCGGAGCCCGCAAAGCGGCGAAAGACCGGCGGCATCGCCAAGTTTGGACGCTGCCCGATTTGGAAACGGATCCGCGCTTGGGCGGCGCCTTTTGCGGCGGCTCAGGGGCCTGGGGCAGTTGGAAGTGAGACCGCGCCTCAGCGCGTGTTTTGCTGGCGCAGCACTTGCAGCCCATCCACCACGACATAGCCATCAGCGCCCTGGTTGCTCAGCGTGACCGTGACGGACACGCCAGCTTGGAGTTCAACGACGGCAAGGCTGCGGAAAGGCGTGCCTGCCAGCGGCGCCCTGGTTTGATCGAACAACAGCTTTGCCTTGCGGCCGCCCGTCTCGATGGTCACTGGCACATTGGTGGCGCGATTGCGCTCAGCGGTGTAAGCGAGGCGCAAGTCGTAGCTGGCGCTCTCTTCGACCTGAAAGCGAAACACTGCCTTGCAGCCGCCCTTGGCGCCGCGTCCATCATGGAGGTAAGCTTTGCCCCAAAAGGGCTGCAAGTGCGTGGAGCGCTGCCAGCGGCCTTGCAACTCCGCATCGTCGTCATCGAGCAGCAAACCGGGCAGGGTGGGAACGGGTGCGGTCTCGGCTGCCGGGGCCGTGTTGGCGGTCGCGGGTGGATTCAACACCACACCCTGCGCGCGCAAACGGTCGCGCAGGGCGGGGTAGGCCAAGCCATGCAAAGGCAGGACTGCCTCAGCTTGACAGGCCAGCGCTGCGGCGATGCCAGCGGCCTGGCCGAGCGCCATCGGCATTGATCCGGTTTGCAGAGCAGCGGCGACTGGATGTCCGCAGGAGGGCGTGCTGGGCGCCAGCAAGTTTTCGCACTGGATCATCGCCGGCAGCAGGGCACGAAAGGGAACCGGCCAGGGTCTGTTTGCAGTTTCGTCAGCAAGGGATTCCGCGCACCAAGCCACGGCTTCGGGCTCCCCCGCGCTGGCCGCCGCTTCTGTTGCAGTCAAGACCCAGGCTCCCTGCATGCGTCTTCCGGCCTTCAACGGCAGCAGTGGCGGCCAATGGGCGTTGCCAGGAAATTCATCGTTGGCGAGACCAAGCGTGGACCACTGTTTGCGCCAGGTCTCGGGAACCGCGGGATCACTGGCGAGAAAGGCGCAAAGCGCCAGCATGCGCTGCCGCTGCTCTTCCCACAACGCGGCGCGGCTTTTGGCAGCGAGATCACACCAGCGCTGGTCGCTTTGGAAATAAGCGACGAGCGGCCCTGTCAGATCGAAGCGCACCGCCAATTTTTCGCCGGGCAACGGTTCCATGCTCCAAAAAGGCATCGGATCGGATGGATCAGCGAGCCATTGCCGCAGCGTGTCGAGAGCGAGTGTATCCATGCTGGCCGGAGAAGGCAGCGGGAGAGGCTGGCTTTTGCCCGTGCTCAGGCAGAGTTCAAAAGGCAGGGTCTCCTCCATCGGCCCGGGGGTTGCCGGCACTGGCAGTTCGGGGCCGGTTGGCGCCAAAGGCGGCAGGCCTTCAGTCGCTGCCGGTGGGTCAGGATCGGGTGCTTGTGATGACAGCAAAGGGATGCCGCACATGGCGGCGAGATCACCTTCGCAGGTGGCATCGATGAACACTTTGCCTTTGAAGTCGCCTTCGCTGGTGTGAAGACGCTGCAGGCGCGGTCCGTCAAGCGCAACGGCTTGCAAGCGACGGCCCGCAAGCAGCAGGACTCCGGCATCGTCGAGCATCTGCCGGGTCACTCGCAGCGCGGTTTGTGGCTCATAGGCGAGACGAGTTTTCGCGCGTTGAATGAAGTCCTTTTGTCGTGGGTCGGCCTGAACACGGAGCGCCCATTCCCGGCCCAGACCGGCCAGCACACCGCTTTGAAAGGGGCGCAGGTCGAGCGCGCAGCGGCCGCTCGTGGCCATGCCGCCGAGATGCTGATCCGGTGTGAGCAGAATGACCGAGGCACCCTCGCGAGCGGCGGCCATGGCGGCGGCGCAGCCAGCCTCGGTGGCGCCGTAGACCACAACGTCTGCCAGCAATTCCGCCGCGCGAACGATCGGCGCGGCGAGCAGGGTGGAGACGAAAAGCAGGCGTGGCAGCAGGAGTTTCAAAGCAGCCCAAGCTGACGCAAAGCCCGGGCCGCTTCAAGTGGCGGGATGCCAACCCGCGGTCCTCACTTCAGCGGATGCTCTTTGAGAATCTCGTCGGTCATGTAGAAGTTCACGCGATCGGCGGTGGCGGCGCGGACTTGCCTCACTTTGTCGGGGCTGACGAACTCGTCGTCGTTGCCGAAGCTTTGGCGCACGTAGCTGAGCACGGCGGCGAGTTCCTCATCGCTGAGCAAACCGCCAAAGCCCATCATGGGCGGCACGCCTTTGGTCGGGTCAAAGTGCTGGCCGTTGACTTCGATCGGTCCCCAGAGACCTTTGAGGGCGATCTTGATGAGGCGCTCGTCATTTTCGATCCAGTCGCTCTTCGCCAGGGTGGGGTAGATGTTGGGGATGCCCTGGCCGTTGGGCTGGTGGCAGGTGGCGCAGTGGGCGTCGCGGGTGAAAACCTCCTTGCCGAGCGCGTAGATTTTTTGCTCCGGCTCGCTGAGTTTGCGCGTGGGGCCGTAAGCGGCGTCCTCGGCGCTGGGTGCGGCGTCCTCGATCTTGAAGGTGCCGGCCAGCCAGCCGGCGGCGTTCGGATTGCCGGTGAGGTCGAGCTGGCCGGACTTTTGCAGGGCGTCGATGTCGTCTTTGAGGGTGTGCTCGAGGATGTGTTTGGTGACGGGGCCCATCCACTTGTCGAGCGGCATTTTGAGCGCTTCCAGAATGATGCGGGCGCCGTCGGCATTGTCGAGCCAGGAGGCGGCGACGATGGCTTCGAGGCGGACGCGGCCATGGGCGTCACGCGTGGCCATCATGAGCAAATCGGTGGCGTTGGGGACTTTTTCGGGATTGAAACGCAGCACGCTGGCGGCGGCGGCGCGGGTCTCGTGCTTCTGCGCGGTGAGGCATTGCTTCAAAAGCTCCACGTCAGGCTGGTTCTGCGCCCAGGTGATCCAGAGGGCTTCACAGAGGTGGTGCTCGTAACGCGGGTCGGTTTTGTCGAGGGCAGCGGCCCAGGCCTTGACGGCCGGGATGACCTCGCTGGCGGGGCGGCCGCGCAGCTCGCGGCGGCTGCGGTAGCGGGTGCGGTATTCGGGCAGCTTCAAATTTTCCAGCAGCTCGGGGATGCTGGCGCCGGCGACTTTGGCGGGCTCGACCAGCGGGCGCGAAGGATAAGTGATGCGGTAGATGCGGCCGTGGTCGTGGTCGCGGTTGGGGTCGCGCGCATTGTGCTGCATGTGGCCGATGAGGGCGTTGTGCCAGTCCACGAGGTAAAGCGAGCCGTCGGGCGCGAACTCGATGTCAACGGGACGGAAATTGCCGTCATTGGAGGCGATCAAATCCGCGATCAGCTCACCGGTGTAGCCGGCGCCATCCTCCTTGATTTTGCCCATGCTGGCGCCGAGGAAGCCGATGCTGTTGCAGATCATGAAGGCACCCTGATGCTCGTCCGGAAAGTGGCGTGAGGAGACAAACTCGGCGCCGGAGGTGGGGCGGGAGCGCTTGGGCACAAACTGGCCGACCTTCGGAATCTCGATGCCGTAGGGCATCTTGGCGGAGACGGGCAGGCCCCACCAGCTCTCGCCGGGCGAGCCGTCGGAGATGTGGCACTGCTCCCAGTCGTTGAAGCTGATACCCCAGGGATTGGAGACATCGACCTGCGCGTAGCGCTCGAGGCGGAAGGACTTGGGATCGAAGCGCCAGACGCCGCCGTCGTTGCAGCGGCGCGGACCGTAGGGCGTCTCGACCTGACTGTGCAGAAAGCGGCCCTCGCCCATGTAAAACGCGCCGGAGGCATCGGCGCAGAAAGCGGAGATGGCGTGGTGGGTGTCGTGCGTGTCGAAACCGTGCATCAGCAGCTCCAGGCGGTCGGCGCGGTCGTCCTGGTTCTCATCGACGAGCAGGGCGAGGTTGGGCTCCTGGCTGATGTAAACGCCTTCCGGGGCGAACTCGAAGCCGATGGGCAGGTGCAGGCCGTCGGCGAAGGTGGTCTGCTTGTCGGCGCGGCCATCGCCGTCGGTGTCTTCGAGGATGATCAGCTTGTCATTCGGTGCGGGATCGCCCGGACGCCAGTGGGGGTAGCTGGGCATGACGGCCACCCACAGACGGCCCTTGTTGTCGAAGCTGATCTGCACCGGATTTTTCAGGTCAGGAAACTCGGACTCGGAGGCAAAGAGGTCCACCTTGTAACCCTCGGCCATGGTGAAGCTGGAGAGGGCCTGCTCGACGTTTTTGTATTCGACGCTGCCCATCTTGCCTTTGCTGTCCTGGGGATCAAAATTGGTGGGCACCGGGGTGAGCGGATGGGTGGCGCTGTCGTCCACGGCGAGGTCGGTTTTTTTGCCGGAGGCGAGGTCGTGGATGAGCTGGTCGCGCAGCGCCATCATCTCGCGGGTTTTTTGAACCTCATCGGGGTAGTTTTGCGGGCCGTAGGGGTTGTAGCGCTGGCCGTGGCTGTGCACGCCGTTGACGAGGTTGTAGTCGTTGTTCCAAAGCCAGTCCTTCTGCTTCACCGCGGCATGAACTTTGGCCGGATCGGCTTGGGATTGGTGCGACTGGTGGCCGTAAAGGCCGTTGGCTAAATGCACGGCGAGTTTTTGATAGGCCGCTTCAGTCGGTGCGAAGCCGTTGATGGTGAAGGCGGACTGGTTTTTGGAATAAAGTTCCTTCGTCGGCGTGAAGAAATCGATGAAGGTCAGTTCGTGCGCCTTGGCGACGCGTTCGATGGCGGCGCTGTAGAGGGCGAGGCTGGTGTTTTCCTTTTCGCCGTCCGGCAGGTCGCGGGTGGCGGAGAGATTTTCGAAGGCGATGGGCGAGACGAGCACCAGGCGCGAAGCTTCCTTGCCATTGTAGGCCTTGCTGAGCGTGTGTTTGACGAAGGCGGTGAGTTCGGCCTCGAAATTATCGACGTGATCAGGTCCGTCGAACGACTCGTTGTAGCCGAAGAAGGCGACGATGGTGTCCGCTTTCAAGTGATGCAGCCACTGGTCGGGCGTGGGGAAAAAGCCTTTGCCGAAGTGAAGGTTGAGCCCGGGATGAAACTTCTCCGCGCCGGGGAAGGCCCACTGGGAGGCGCGCGCAGGATGCGGCCGGAAACCGGGCGTGTCGCCAGGACGGCCCATGTTGCGGATGAGCAGTTTTTCATTTGGGTAACGCAGGTGGAACTCGGTCTCGAGGCGGGAGAAATAGACATCGCGCTCGGCGAGACCGTTGCCGATGAAGACGATGCGCTCGCCGGGTTCGGGCGCGGTGGCGGTCTGCGGGCGGGCGGCGGCGGCGGCGTGCGGCTCCTCCTGCGGCGCGTGCGGCGTGGGAGCGCCCTGGCTGCTGTCAGGCCAGTTTTTGGGATCGGTTTTATCACCCTTCATCTTCACACTGGCCGTGCCCTGTTTGGCTTTGGCCTTGCCTTTGGCTTTGGGGGCATCCTGGGCTTGAAGGAGAGGGCAGAGACAGAGGAGGAACAGCAGGATCGGGCGCATGGTTGGAGGGGCAGAGAAGGGTTGGTGACAAAGGTATCCCGTGTGGGGAGGGCAAACCGGACAAAAAACGTTGAAAAATCAGTTTAACAGTTCAGCGAGTCTGGCCGAGGCCGCTTCCCTGTTCAAGGTGCCCGCTGCAACGGAGAGCGTGAAATCTTCCCAGGCATCCACATTCAGAACTTCGTCTTGGAGCAAACCATTCTCACTGAGAAAAACCAGACAGGTGGCGAGTGCGACTCGCATATTGCCATCCACAAAAGGGTGGTTGCTGCAAAGATAAAACAAATAAGCGGCAGCGATTTCAATGGGATCGGTGATCAAGGGCACGCCCATCATGGTCGCTTGAGGGGCGGCAATGGCCGACTCGAGAAGCTCGCGAGACCGCAACCCCTGGCTGCCGCCGTGAGCGGACAGGACTTCTTCATGAATTGCCACCACCGCCTCCACAGTCGGATGGAACACGGGGCGGCTCATGACAGACGACGGAAGAGGTCGTCATTCTTTTTGATCAGACGCTTGGCGGTTTCAGCAGCTTGCGAAGCATGGATGCTTGTTGCTTGCATGGGCACGATGGTGATCGTCCCGCCGGCATGCACTTCGACATTAACCTCGTCCCCGACCTTGAGGCGGGTGAGTTGGAGCAGCGTGGAATCGAAGATGATGCCTTGGGAATTGCCGATTTTGCTGATGGTTTTAATCATGCGTTAAACTATGTATTACAAAATGCTTGTCAAAATGGGATCTTGCAGATCCCAGCGGTCCTCCTTGGCCATGAACTCGACAAAAACCTGCTGCGCGATGTCCTCCATCAGCCCCGGCCAGGGCGCGTGCTTCAGCGCCACGCCGCGAACGTAGTCGTGGTGGGCGAGGAACGCCTGGGCGGCCTGGGTTTCGTGCGGGTTCATGAGCGCTTCTTTCCTTTACCCCATTCAGGCGGCGAAACCGGACAGGAATTTTTTCCGCGTGACCTGCTCCCCGGCGGCCTTACATCAGTGGCGGTCCATACCAGCGGTAGCACATCAGGTAAACGATGACGCCGGTGACCGACACATAAAGCCACACGGGCGCGGCGATTTTGGCCAGGCGGCGATGTTTGTCGTAGCGCTGCCGCAGCGCGGGAATCACCGTCATGATGATCATGGGCAGGTTGACGATGGCCAGGATGAGGTGCGAAATCAAAATGGTGAAGTAAACCGTGCGCGCCGTGCCCTGGCCCGCGAAACGCACATGGCCGACGTGGTAGTGGTAGGTCAGGTAGCTGGCCAGGAAGGCGGCGGAGACGGCGAGCGCGGCGACCATGAAACCCGTGTGCAGCTTGGGCCGCCGCAGTTTGATGGCGATCAAACCGGCGATGATGAGCGCGGTGGCGCAACTGTTGAGGGCGGCGTTGAGCGCCGGCAGATCGGTGACGGTCATGGGGTCTGCGTCTTCGGTTGCGGTTTGCCGTCGGCCTTGGATTTCTCCTTGAGCACGAAGTCGAGATCCTTGCGCAATTGGGTGTCCCAAAAAGACGCCACTTCGGGATCGGCGTTCACCAAGTCGGCCAGGCGGCGCACGTTGCCTTGATGATCGATGAGTGCGACACGCAGATCGTGCATGTACTTATCCTCCGGGGAGAGCCGGTCCTTTTCAGGCATGGTCTGCACCGGGCGGAAACCAATTTGGCGAGTCATGAACTCGCGCACTTGCTCGGGGTCGCCATTGACGAGCCACCACGGCGCAGCGGCTTCGATTCCCACCTGCTGGGCAAAGGCGCTGAGCATTTCCGGCGTGTCTTCGGGATCGAGTGCGAAGGCGATGAAGTGGAGGTCATCGCGTCCGGCGTACTCCTCGGACAGCTTTTTCATCTTGGCCACCACGCCGGCGCAGCCGCGCGGGCAGCGGGTGAAGACCCAGGCGGCGAGGATGACCTTGCCGCGCAGCTCGCTGAGGCGCACCTGGCGTCCGTCGCGTTCGGTCAGGATGAGATCGCCCTCGGCGCGCTTGATGTAGGGCGGGCGGCCGTCCTCCGTCTCACGCGCCTTGAATTCGAGATACGCCAGCCAGTTGTAGGTGATGACCCCGGCCAGCGCGATCATGACGACTGGGATCCACAGGGTCCAGGGATTGATGGTTTTTGGGGCGGGGTCGCTCATGGAAGAGAGGGGGCAGACACCCTTAACCGGGCGGTGGAACGGTGCAAGTCGTGCGAGCTGGCCGTCGTTCTCCGACTCTCCAAGGCGTCGTTTTACCGATTGCCCGCGTAAAAAGCTTGATAGTGTGCGGTAAATTTGAGACGATTTGCCGAGATAGAAGGACTCCGCTGTTTTTTTGCACACCATGACCGTTGAAATCCAACATCAACCCCTGCCACTGGAGACCTTTGAACTCAAAGACGGACTGGTGGAGAGCGAGCTCAGTCAGGCCTCCGTCGATGCCTTCGCCGCTGATTTTCAGGCGTTGAGGCATTTTGCGGAGAAATTCGGCCACGCTCTCGATCTCACCAATCCCTGGATGGGTGCGTTGCAGGAGCCGGACTACTGCGTGGCGTATTCGAGCCCGGAAAGGGATCTGGCCGGCACTCCGCACGGCAAAGGCGCCCGCGTCGGCCAGCGCGCGCTGCTTTTTGAACTGCTTACGCTCATCACCGACCAGGAGTCCTAGTCATGCCCGCTTCCATCTCGCCTTCCTTGCGCTCCGCCATCGAGCGGCTCAAGCACGCTGGTTCGCTCAGTGGCATCTGCCTGGGCTGGCGCCGCCAATTGCTGCTCAACCTCACGCCGTATCAGGAGTTTCGCATCGAGCGCCTGCTCGATGTGCTGCTCGACGCCCGGGACCATTTTCGCTCCTCGGATCGCGAGGTGGACACGTTTTGGTTTGGCTTCGACGGGGTCTTCCTGCTGTCGGTCGCTCATGAAGACTGTGTGCTGGTCCTGCTGCACACCCGCGCGCACGAGGTCGATTTCCTCAAAAAAGCCGCCCTTACGCTGCTGGATGACTGCCAGTTGCTCATCTCCTCGTTGCTCAATCCGGGCGAGGACGTGCCAGCCGGCGCCGACACCACCCGGATGAACAACGATGACGAGGCGCCGCATCAAGGGACGCACCTCATTCCGCGCGCCTAGGGCGTGTTAACATAAAGGCTTTGAGGCGGAAAGCGCGGGATTTTTGAGCGCAACATGCAGGCTGAGGCGAAGTGAATCGAGATTCTCGCCACCGAGAGCCGAAATTTTGCGCCAAAAAGACCCGGTTTACGGCCAAATTGCTTTAGGTTAACACGCCCTAGCCTGATCCATTCATGAAGCTCGTGGCGAGACGCCGCGAAAGCCCGCGTTGGCAGCCGCAGCGCAGCGCAGACAGACAACGACGAAGGAGCTGCCCGAAGGGTGCCGCAGGCATCAACGCGGGCGCGGTTTTGAAAGGCTGAGTGCATTGGGTGATGCTCAGTGCCTTTCAAAACAAGCCCAACGCCGCCAAGGCGGAATGGGTCAGGCTAGCTCCAGGCCGCTGGAGCTTTGCGCAGGGGTGGGTGCCGTGGAGCGGCCCGAAGCAACTTTCCAGGTGAACCCATTTTTGTCTCGACATCCCGCCTGCTTTTCGGTTTTCCTTTACCTGGCAAGAGAAAAAATACTCCAAAATTCCTTCAATCCAACACGCTCCGGTATGCAGGCTTTTCTCTCCCTTCAAACGCTGAGACGCTGCCGCTGGCTGCGCGGGTTGCAGGTGCTTGTCCTTCTGCTCTGGTCGCTCTTCCCGCCCTTTTATTCGCCTGTTTTTGGCGATCCCGAGGACCCGCCCGAATGGTCCGGCGATCCTGAGGAAGAGCCTTCGGAGGACGACCCGGAAGGCGATGATGACCAGGACGGCCTGTCCAACGAGGATGAAGAGGAAATCGGGTCCGATCCCTACAATCCCGACTCGGACTATGATGGGATTGGCGACGCTGACGAGCTGGACATCACCGGCACCGATCCGCTCAATTGGGACAGCGATGGCGATGGCTACTCCGACCACGACGCCTGGCATGGCTGCCAGGCGGTCAACCACCATCAGGCAGGCTTCGGCTACAGCGTCTATGATTGGGATGGAGACGGCTGGTACAACCATGAAGACCCCTGGCCCATGTACTCCAGCAACAGCGAGGGCGGGGATGAGGACAGCGATGGCGACGGCGTGATGGATGCGGAAGACTCGCATCCGGAGGACTCCAGCCTGTGGGGCGATTGGGATTACAATGGCATCAACGATGACGAGGAGGAAGACGATCCCGGCGATGGGGATGACCCATGGGCAACCGACAGCGATGGCGACGGCGTGGTGGATGCCTACGACTCACACCCGGACGATCCGG